>REBV01000046.1 GCA_007692545.1 Puniceicoccaceae bacterium | reverse complement strand
CGAGCGTTTTTTGCGTGACGCTGATTTTGGTCCACTGGAAAGGTTGGGCTTTTTCGTCGTATTCCGGGGTAAATTTCTCGATGACGGCAATCAATTCCTTGGTGCTCGTGCTCCTGAAGCTCGCGTGCTTGAGAGCATTTCGACCGAGGATACCATACCACGCTTCGATTTGATTGATCCGCGAGGCATGGGTCGGGGTAAAGTGAAAGTGGACGTTGGCTTTTTTGCTCTGCCACGGATAATCTTTCTTTAGCCTTTGAACGCTCAAATTATCGAGCACCAGATGGAGTTCTTTGCCGGGACGTTGGGCCACAAGCGTGTCGAGAAAGCGCAGGAACTCGCCTCTGCGGTTGCACGGAAAGCAGTCTGCAGCATTTTGCCCAATAGCCACCTTCAGGAAGACGACCGGGGCGAAAGTCATCGCACTGTGTTTTATAAATCGTTTGGACGGCTCATTCGGAGTTTTTGAGCCGATAGCCCAACAGTTTGTTTGATCAAGCGTGAAAGGTAGCTTGGATCACTGAAGCCGCTTTCGCTTGCGATCACATGCAGCGGATCATTGCTTTGCTGGATACGTCGGAGTGCTTG
This sequence comes from Puniceicoccaceae bacterium, assembly GCA_007692545.1. GTDB lineage: Bacteria > Verrucomicrobiota > Verrucomicrobiia > Opitutales > Coraliomargaritaceae > Thalassobacterium. The sequence goes on along the minus strand of REBV01000046.1, from coordinate 3,499 downwards.
GTGCAAACGAAGGTTTTTGAGGTATTGGATGGGGGTGAGTCCATACTGGGCGCGGAAGATCCGGAACAAGGTGCTTCGATGGACGGAGAGCTCGTCGGCCAGCGTCTGGATGGTGAATGCGGGATTGTTGAAACTTGCATCCATCGCGGCTTTCGCTTGAACAACGCGCGAGTGGTTGGGTTGCTCCCGGTTTTTGGAGGCTTCGATAAAAAGCGCATGGGCTTCCTGAGCGGCACGGCATTCACCTTCAACGGTTCCGTCTGCGAGGGATTGCCCGATGGACCGGAAGCGGCCCTCTGGGCAGTGGCCCGCCTTTTGTAGTCCGTGCCCGAGACCAAACCCCTGTAGCCAGCGAACCGATTCCGGATGGTCCAAGGTCAACCAGCAGTAGCCCCAACGTTCGGAGGTCGATTCCATGGTGTGCTGGCTCCCGGGACTGTAGATGAAAATATCCCCACAGCCCGCGTCCACTGTGCCGCCGCTGTTATGAAAGCGTCCGCTACCCTCGAAGATCCAGAACAATTGAAGGAACCATTTGGTACCTGTCGTCTCCTGCCACTGCGCGTTGACCCGATAACGTCCCACAGAACGAACGCTCAGAGGAAGGAATTCCCGCGCGGCTGAATGGGCGCGAAACTGGATCCAGATTTGTTGGGTGGGTGCTTGCATCATTTTTTCATAAAATAAAACATATGTCTGCTGGACCACGATGCTTAGAAGGCGCACGGTTGTCGATCAGCTTACTTCAACCGAAACAAAATTCTGATTATGATTCATCACCTATCCCCCGAGCAGTCGCATGAATGCTCCCTGAACGGCCTCTGGCAGTTTACTTTTCTGGCTGACACGAATCCGGACGTTTCCCTTGAGGAAGTATCCCACGTTTGGGAACAGGTGCTGGTGCCCTCCGCCTTTGACGCCTCCATTGCGTATGCAGGCAAACGGGGGGTGGCTCTCTATCGGCGCGAGATTGAAGTGCCGGTCGGCAGTGGGGCCGAGCTCTTTTTCGGAGCGGTGTCGATGTGGAGCCGGATATATGTGGATGGCCAATTGCTTTTGGAAAACGCCTGCGGATTTGAACCCCTCCGCGTGCGTGTACCGGCTAGTGACCAGCCGCGAAGACTTTTGACGGTTGTGGTGGATAATCGCTTCGATTTCGACCGGATTCCGATGCACGAACACTATTTTGATTTTTACCAATACGGCGGCATTCTGAGGGACGTCCGGTTGCGGATCCTTCCGGAGCACGGCAATTGGATATCAGCGGTGCGGGTCACCCCTATGGAGCACTATCGGGAAGGGATCGTGCAGGTGGATGTGGACGTTGTCACCGAGTTGCGGCTCGAAGTTTTCCAACTCAATGCGGTTTTTGATGGAGCGGCGGAGGTCAATTGCGCCGACTGCGAGGCGCGTGAAGGTGGTTTTCGCCTTAAGTTGCAGGTCCCGCATCCGGAAGTCTGGTCGCCGGACAGTCCCCGGTTGCATCAACTCAAGATTTCACTTCGGCAGGGGGGCCAGACTTTGGACAGCCGTTCGGCTCAGTTCGGATTACGGCGGATCGAAGCCAGGGAGGGGCAGTTGTGGCTAAACGGTGAGAAGCTCATATTGAAGGGGTACAATCGCCATGAATGGCACCCCAACGGCGGTCCCTGCACGCCGGTTTCCCAGATGATGGCGGATATTCAGATTTTGAAGGATCTGGGCTGTAATTTTGTCCGCGGCTCCCACTACCACCAAGACCAGAAGTTTCTCGACTTGTGCGATGCCATGGGTCTCATGGTCTGGGAGGAAAACCTTGGATGGGGGCAGCGGGAAAAGACATTCGCGAGCAAGAAATTTGTAACGGACCACGAAAAGGGGCTGCGATCAATGGTGGCCGAGAGTTACAATCATCCCAGTATAATCATGTGGGGCTTCTTAAACGAGGCGGGGACGAATGCCGAGTATGTGCGGCCCGTAGTCGAAGCGTCGACATCTTTGCTTCGCGAACTGGATCCAAGCCGGTTGGTTACTTTTGCGTCAATGTTCATTATGGATGATAAGTATCTTGATCTGGTCGACGTCATCAGCATCAACTGTTACCCGGGGTGGTATGGCTGCGAGGATCATCCCGAACCCCTTTCCTTGATCGAACCTGCCATTGAAAAATTCACCGCCTCCGTAGATGCCCGGGGGTTCGGCGATAAGCCCATACTGATCTCAGAGATCGGCGCGGAGGGGCTCTATGGATGGCGGGACCCGCATAATGATTTCTTCACCGAGACGTATCAAACGCGTTATTTGCAATCTGCCATTGAAGCCACCTTGGGGAATCACCGGTGCTGTGGCATTGCCCTCTGGCACTTCAGCGACGTACGCACCTACAGTGGTGGTTGGTCGCTCAAGCGGCCGCGTGCCTTCAACAATAAAGGGACACTCGATGAATATCGGAGACCGAAAGAAGCCTATGCCGCCGTCAAGGCAGCGTTTACAAAGCCGGACAAGTGATTTCGGTTGATTGGGTAGTTGGGCTGGCCAGTCATCGTTGGAAATTTGCGCAGTGATTTTTCCCGTATCGCTCAGTCGTCGACTTCGATGGTTTGGTTGTCGTCCATACATTTCGTTACTTCGTCCGAGGGCACGGAGAAACCAGAGGCTTTAGACGCTGCTGCAGCCATGCTTAGGGAGATCGGTCCCATCGGGGACGAGCCAGAAGCGGGGACCGAAGGCGAGTAGTCTGGTTTTTGGGTCGATTCCGGCTTTTGAAATATTCGAGCATTTCACAGGCAGCCCATAGAGCAGAGTGAAAGAGTTCGACCCTGAATATTTAAGGGGGTACACCGGTATAATATGGCGAATGTCAGAATTGAAATGAGGCGGAAACCGACCAAAACAGTCGTGCGCCGTCCCATCACTTCATGGAGCGAACCCCGGTAAATATGCAACTTAAGGTTGTCTTCTACGTCGCTTTCGTCCCGCGTCTTTTATTGCCTCCGGTTATACTTCAACTTGATGCATCCGGCGAAAGGCATGTGGAGTCACCCCAGCCTTCCGCTTGAAAAAACGATGAAAATACTGCGAAGAAGCAAAGCCGCATTCACTCGCAACGTAAGCCACTTTGTGATAGGCCTACCAACAATCATTCTGCTGTCCATGATTCTGCTTAAATCCACGCTTCGGACCTGTGATTCAAGCTCGAATTAAGCATCAGCTCATCCTGCACACGCTTTTGCTGCAAGCCGCGCGCTACGTGCCTTCCACGGCGTTTCTCTAACCATTTTAAACAAGTTAGCGCTTATGGGGCGTCGTCCCTCTGGCGCTTTGCGTTCAGCCTCCGTACTCCGAGTTCGCGCAGCAAAATGACCGCCCAGACGCAAACTCTCTCCACGAGTTCTCAACTCTTCGCTTTCACGTGCGAGGCTCCCGGGCATAAAAAAGCCCCCTTCCGTTTAGGGAAAGGGGCTTTAAAAATGGAGCGAGCGAAGAGGTTCGAACTCTCGACATCTACCTTGGCAAGGTA
>REBV01000047.1 GCA_007692545.1 Puniceicoccaceae bacterium | reverse complement strand
GGTTTACAACGCTGGCACCGGTGTCTGGACGCTGACCCTTGCCGACGGGCAGCCACTGCTCCCAGGGGATGCGCTTCAGGTGGACTACACCGTCACGGTCGATCTTGATGCAGTCAAAGGGTCGGTCCTAACCAATAGCGCGATCATCGCTGCCTATGCTTCCAAGGAATCGGCTGATACTGACGAGCGTCGGGTTTACGATGAAGTCGGGCCAGAGACGCAGGACATCATCGTTGGCATGAGTGTGTCCGGCTTTGTCTATGAACAGTTGATTCCAAATGGGATCAAAGATTCCACCGAAGATTGGAGTGATGGCGTCGATGTTTACGTCAATATCGTGACCATCGATCCGATCAATTACGGTAGCTTTACTGCGCCCTCCAATGAGGTGCTGCGCTCGGTCCTGGTCGGCAGCGGGGCAGGGGATTACAATCTCGACGCTTTGCCCAGCGGTAATTACCGGATCGTTATTACGGACGGGCCGCTTAATACGAATCCGGTAGCACCTTCCGGCTGGGTCTTTGATACACCGGATGACGGTGAGATCACCCCGGTCGTGCTCAGCGATACAGATATCGTAGATCAAAACTTCGGGCTCTACCGCCCGCGGACGCTCTCTGGTCAGGTCTATCGCGACACTGCACCCTACGGCACAAAGGGTGGGGACGATTGGACGACAGGCATTGATGTGGTCGTGAACCTTGTCGATCGCTTTGATGACGCCAATACGGTGCTTGAATCCATCGCGATTCCAGCCGGGTCCTCGGGCAACTTTGCGTTCGAAGACTTGGCTCCGGGCCTCTATCGCTTGATTGTCGCCCCTGCTGGCGCGACGACAGCCACCACCGCGCAGGCTCCTGCCGATTGGGTGTTTGTCAACCCGGCGAACGGAACGCGTGAAGACATCGAGCTGACCACGGTCGACATCGTTGATCAGGACTTCGGCCTCACCCCGGGGCGGACAGTGAGTGGTTTCGTTTTCAACGATACGATTCCAAATGGCACCCTCGATGTTGGGCTTGAAGATTGGACCACCGGTCCTCAGGTCTTTGTGAACCTGGTCAGAGCGTCCACAAACGTCGTCGTCGATACCTTCACTGTGAACCCCGGTCCAGGCAGCTATGAGTTCACCAACGTCGGCCCCGGTGAGTACCGCATCATCGTGACCAACGCTCCTGCCGAGCCAAACGCCATCGCCCCGGCAACCTGGCTTTTCCGCAACCCAGCGAATGGTACGCTGAATATTAACGTCGCGGAAGACGACTTCACTGAAGAAAATTTTGCCCTCTTCCGTGGTCGCACCGTCTCGGGTGTTGTCTTCCGCGATACCGGAGTCGACGGTGGCGTGCCCAACGATGGTTTCCGCAATGGTGCCGAACCCGGCATTGGCAACGTCACAGTGCGTCTGTTTGATGCGGCCAACAACCTGCTCGACATCACACAAACCGACGGCGGTGGTAATTTCCGCTTACGCATCCCGGCCGAAACGGAGGATGGCGACATCCTCATCGTCGAGGAGTCAAATCCACCCAACCACATTTCAACCGGTGCCACCGTCGGCTCCGCTGGAGGAACCTATGATCGGACCACCGACCGGATTACCTTTGCCTTCCCCGATGATGACGTGATCGGCCTTGCTTTTGGCGACGTACCGGCAAACGCCCTGCTCACTGACGGCGCGCAGACCATCCTGCCCGGGGCATCTGCCTACTATCGCCACACCTTCATTGCCGGCAGCGGCGGCACGGTCGTCTTCGAGATCGACAGTACCAATACACCTGAAATCCCCTGGACCCACCGCCTCTTCCGCGATCTCGGTTGCGACGGCGCCATCGCCGGGGGCGATCCCATTATCGAGGGAGTTCCGATTGTGGTTCAGGCGGGTGAGGAAATTTGCCTCGTTATGCAGGCCAATGCCCCACAAGGCGCGCCCTTTGGAGCGGTTTCCACCACCATGGTGATGGCCTCCTTTACCTACACCAACGCTGATCCAGCGCTTCCGGTGGACGTGAGCACGCGCCAGGACATCACCACCGTGGGGCCATCCGCCTCCGCAGGGCTTCAGTTGGAGAAGAGTGTGGACAAGACCACCGCCTCGCCCGGTGAGGTGATCACCTACACCATCACCTACACCAACGCTGGCGCGGAAATGCTGTACGACCTCTTCATCGACGACCGGACACCTGCCTTTACCGTGTTTGAAAGCGCCGAGGCGGGTAGCTTCCCTGATGCACTGACGAGTGTCGATATCACCGCTCCCGATCCCGGTCAAACTGGCACCATTCGTTGGACCTTCACCGGTGAGCTCGCCCCCGGCTCCAGTGGTGAGGTTAGCTTCGAAGTCCGCGTTGAGCAGTAAGTTGAATAAAAATCAGGTATTTCCCTGCTCTTGACCAAACTTCGAGACTGCGCGGAAGAGGTGATCGGCGAAAGCGGCGATCGTGATCAAGAGCGACTGGAGCTCGCCGTCGTTTAGGGTGATAGCCTCGCCCTCGCGGAAGGTTTTGCGCTGTTCTATGATGCGACCTTGGGGAGTGGTTTCAGTGGATTCAGAGAGTTCGACCGTCTTGAGGTCGAAGGCGAGTTCACCGTTTTCATCAACCTGAGGTTCCCGGACGATCCCACCCTGTTGGACGAGGGCCTGTAGCGCCATGCCGAGCGAGATGATGGTGTCTTCCAGCGGGCAGAGCACGCCGTAGTCTTTTTCCAGGCGATTAAATTTCTCATCAAAGGCAGCCTGAACAAAGCGATGCTGAGCCTCTTGAGCCGCTTTTTGTGCCTCCGGGCTGATTTCAGCTGATTGGGCCTTTGCTTTGATCACCGCGAGGAAGAAGTGGGCGTTATTCAGCGCTGTCGCTGCGAGGTTGAGCGTATCATTGAGCAGCTGGCGGACCATGAGATCCCGCGCGTAGGCCTGCATCTGCTCAAAATTGAGATGGTTCGGTGCCGAGGGCATCACACTCCGGGCGTTGGCGTGGCGGATGTAAGCGCCTTCCTGTGCCCCTTCGCGCGAGGCGAGGTTAAAGGCGAGCATGTCGAAGTGCCGCTGCAGCCCTGCCATAAATTGCTGGGCTACCTGTTGAAGGTTGATTTGCTTTGGCTGCTCGCCGCCAGGGGGTGTTGGATTCTCTGCCATCCCTTCTTTGTTCGAAAGTTCTTCCACTGAGACAACCTTGAAATGGAATTTCCATTGCTTTCGGATAGGCTTTGCTGGGTAGACTACTTGACTAATTCCTAAATATGTGTATTGATCTGTGTATGGCTACAAAAACCTTATCAGTCGATGAAGCCGCCTATCGAAAGCTTGTGCAAGCGCGTCTCCACGCCCGTGAATCCTTTTCGAAGGTGATCAAGCGCGCTACCTGGGGAGAGGGAAAACCTTGTTGCGGTGATTTATTGGAGCGTGCCTCGGGTGAGCTCTCGGAAGATCAACTAAAGATGCTCGAAGCGGCTCAAATCGAAGACGCCCCTCCTGTCGACAAATGGAAGGCCTGATTTTTGATACGACCTTTCTCATCGACTTCCAGCGGGAGCGGAAGCGTGGGAGGGCGGGGGCGCATGCCTTTCTTGAGCAAAATCGTGCCTGCTTAGCCTATTTGCCCATGGTCGCGTATGGAGAATTTGCAGAGGGTTTCTCCAGCTTGTCGGACCGAAGGTTTTTATCTGTGGTCGGGGCCTTTGAACTGTGTCCGGTGACGACTAAGGTGGCGGAGGTTTACTCACGAATTTGCTTTGATCTCCGCGCCAAGGGCGGTCTCATTGGTAACAATGATTTGTGGATCGCGGCGACGGCGGTTGAAATCAATCTGCCATTGGTTACGCGGAATCTGGATCATTTTTCCCGGGTTGATGGGCTTGCTTTAAAGGCTTATTGATTTTTGGGATGAACCCGAATGGCGCTAATTTAAGCGTATTTATCGACTAAATCGCATGATCCAACTCGTTCTGGGCAAGCTCTCGCTAAAGCTGAAGCATGGATCGGTTTGTCCGGGGTGAAGACGCCGGGGAGGCAGCATACTGCTTTGGATGAGAACCCCATAAGCCGTCGATTCTGGCGAAGGCCTCAAGGAGGGGCGACTTCAGTCGCCCATTGGCCGCGCCCTAAGGCGGG
>REBV01000048.1 GCA_007692545.1 Puniceicoccaceae bacterium | reverse complement strand
GCAGTTCGGCACGGGAGACGCTCGCGAGCTGAGCGGAGAGCGTGTCGTTATCGCCAAACTTGATTTCTTCGGCGCTGACGGTGTCATTCTCATTGACCACGGGAATCGCACCGTTTGCCAAGAGGCGTTCGATGGTGCGGAGCACGGCATCGTGTCGCGAACGGGCCCGGAGGTCCTCGCGGGTGAGCAGGATCTGGGCGACGTTGAGGTCGTGCGGCGTCATGCCTTGTTGCCAGGTATTAACGAGGATGCACTGACCGATGGCGGCGCAGGCTTGCAAGCTGGCGAGATCTTTCGGCCGTTTTGTGAGGCCGAGCCGACCCATGCCGAGGCCGACGGCTCCGGAGCTGACCAAGATCACTTCGATCCCACGGGCGCGGAGGGCGGCGACCTCGGAGCAAATGCCATTGATACGGTCTTGGTCCAAGACGCCGACGCCACTGGTGAGAACTCCTGTTCCAAGTTTGACGACGATACGTTTAATCTTTTCGAGCGGTGGATTCATCTTTGAGCACATGGAGGAATGGAAACGGCCCTGAGGACCTTGGAGGTAGCGGGGGGGGGCTAAATCCTGGTCAGGTCGGTTTCTTTGGTCGCAAGGTGCTTGTTGATTTCCTCGATAAATTGGTCGGTCAGCTTTTGAACTTCTTTTTCTGCGCGCTTTTGCTCGTCTTCGGAGAGGCCCTCCTTGGTCGCAGCCTTCAAGGCGTCGTTGGCATCCCGGCGGATTTGGCGCAGACGGATACGGCCGTCCTCGGCCATGGAGTGGCAGGTTTTGACCAGCTCCTGGCGGCGTTGTCCGGTGAGTTCAGGGATCGGGATGCGGATCAGACCGCCGTCGACGATAGGATTAAAGCCGATGTTGGCTTCGATGATGCCCTTTTCGACGTCGCGGATGACGCTCTTGTCCCAAGGTTGAACTGTGATGGTGCGGTGGTCAGGTGTGCTGATCGCCGCGACCTCTTTGAGCTTAACGGAACTGCCGTAGGCGTTGACGTTGACCGGGTCCAGCATGGCAGGTGTGGCTTTGCCAGTATGCACGGTGGAAAACTCGTGGAGGGTATAATCGACGGACTTGTTCATGTCGTCGCGTAACTTTTTGAGAATTGATGTAGTTTCCATGGGTGTTGAGTTGGTTAAAAGGTAGAGAGGAAATGCCCCTTGGCGAAGATTTGCAAGAAGATGCTAAAATGGGGGCCCTTGCGAGGCTTTCGATGCTAGATGAGCGGCTGGCTGAGGGCTCAAGGATAATTTCAACTACGCGGGGAGCTCTGGGAGCAAATTAGCTGAATTCTTGGGTTTATTTTCAGCGCTAATAACCCTATAATGATTATACGATGAGTCCATAAGCCTTTTCTAAGACCATTTTGGCAGAAAATAAGCCAATTGGCCAGCTTCAGGAGCAACCCCCTCAAACCCCACATCATTATGAAACACACGATCGCCGAAATAATTGAGACCAAGGGTGGAGAAGTTCACTCGACCACCCCGACCGCTACGGCGCGTGAGGCCGTGAGAAAGATGAATGCAGCGAAAATCGGCTCACTGCTTGTGATCCATCACGGGGAGCCAGTCGGCATTCTGACGGAGCGTGACATACTTGTCCGTGTTATAGATGCCGGGAAGGACCCGGACAGCACGGCCGTTCACGAGATCATGAGTTCCAGTCTACTGACGATCAAGCCAAGTACTGGGATTGACGACACGATGAAGATTATGACCGATAAACGTTGCCGACACATTCCTGTGATGGAGGGTGGTGCGGTCTGTGGCCTGGTTTCGATCGGTGACTTGACACGCTGGCACGTGCGTAACCACGAAATCTACATCGATACACTGCTCGACTATATCGGGGGAACTTATCCCGGTTAATAGACTGACTACGGGCTATTGCGCTCCGGTCATGCGAATCATCGCGCCCCTGGAGACAGGGAAGATCGCTGTCTCTAGTAATCCATCTGGCGGCATGGTCCCACCAAAGATGACATTGCTCCCCTGAATTCTATAGGCGGTTCTGGTTTGTAGGGAGATAAAGTCGAGGAGCTCACTGAAGGTAACGTTGCGAATGCGCAGATTCACTGCCCGCTCGCCAGCAGCTTCGTCGGCGAGCGTTAGATTGATCATCAGCTCCTCAGGAACATGCGCCTCAAGGATTTCCTCTAAATGACCCAGCACTGCCTTAAGATTAGTGTCCTGAAGTCGGATGTCCTCTATCTTGATCTTTTGAACGAGTGCTTCAGTCACTGCGGCGGCGCGGGGAGTCGCGGCTTCGAGTGCAGTTCCGACGAAGGCGAGCAAGACCGTGAGGATCAACAAGCCTGAGCAGAGCAGCTGGGGACGGCGTTGTGCGATAACTGGGGATGTTTTGGGGTGGGGATACATAATTGTTAGGACCTAAATCTCCCGAAATCGTTCAAATTTGGCAAAAATGCTGCATAGGCGGAGGCATTGTTTCATCGATTTTGACAAATAGGGCTACATGGACCTAATAAGCATAGGTAATATAGCCCAATTGCCTGGCTTTAATACCCCTTGTTTGGGGAAGCGCTTGCTCCCATGTAAAACTTTAGCAAAAAAGATGTATAACCTACTAACGGCGCGGTGACATGAAATTTAGTTTGTTTGTTATTCTTTGTACGCACTCCGCACCAGAGTGCCAAAGACCGATCCAGTGCGCAGTTAAGCTTCAATCTTCACCGATAAGTCCTAGGTGAACATATCAATGCCGCTTTAAATCCAACATGAAATCCATACTCTCAGATATTTATGAACAAGACCGGCTCGCCGTGCTTGATTCTTATGGGATAATGGACAGCCAGACTGAACCTGCCTTTGACAATTTGGTATCACTCGCAGCGAGCATTTACGAAATGCCAATGGCCGCGATCTCCTTCCTTGATGGTGAGCGTCAATGGTTTAAGGCGGCGGTGGGGCTCAGCATACGCGAGGGTGCCCGGGCAGAATCATTTTGTACCCACGTCATACAGCAAGCGGGGGTTTTTGTGGTTTCGGACGCGAGTAAAGACAACCGATTTAAAGGGGTGTCCTTCGTGACGGATGCCCCGCGAGTTCGGTTTTATGCCGGTACTCCGCTCATCAGCGAGGAGGGGGAACATCTCGGTTCTCTATGTGTGATGGACAGCGTGCCGAGGGAATGGGATCCTGCGAGGTCGGGTATTTTGGAGGGTTTGGCCCGGCAAGTGATGGCCTTGGTTGAAAACCGCAGGACTGGTACACACGGCAGGAATGCTATTGCCGCTAAAGCGGGTGAGTTAAAAATCGCATCACTTAAATTGACTGCGGTGGAAGCGGAAGATGAGACGACTAAAGGCATAGGTTTGCGCATGGAGCATCACCTGTTGGAACAAGTCGTTAATAGCCTGCCGGGCATCTTTTATCTGTTCGATGAAGCGGGTCAATTTCTGCGCTGGAATCGGAACCTTGAATCGGTTTTTGGTATGAGCGCGGAAGACATATCAGAACATCACCCACTGGATCTGATCGCAGCGAGTGATCGTCCTGCGGTTGCAAATTTTTTCCGCAGAGTGTTTGATGAAGGAGAGGCCGAGATCGAAGCGGTCATCATTGATCGGGACAAAAAGAAATGTCCGCACCTACTGACAGGGCGCCGCATTGATTTTGACGGCCAGCCGGCTGTGATCGGAATGGCCATTGACATTAGCCAGCAGAAACAGGCAGAGGCCCAGTTCCAGGCTTTCATGAAAAAAAATCCAGCATTGGCTTGGATGAAAGATGCCGCAGGGCGTTATGTTTACGTGAATGAGACCTTTGCCGACGCCTATCGGGTGACACCAGAAAGTGCGATTGGAAAGACTGATGCAGCACTTCTGCCCAAAGCCATTGCTGCGCGCATGCAGATGAAGGATGAAGCAGTTCTTGAGACCGGGGAGGCGATTGCTGCAGTTGAGCGCTTGCCCAGCTCGGATGGTATCGAGCGATCATGGCGTTTTTGGCGCTTCCCCTTCCAGAGCGTTGAAGGAGAGAACCTTGTCGGGGGCTTGGGCTTTGACATCACGGAGCGGGTTTTAGCGGAGGTTGCGGTTTGTGAATCCGAGGAAAGGTACCGTAACCTGGTCGAGGACGCCCGCGAC
>REBV01000049.1 GCA_007692545.1 Puniceicoccaceae bacterium | reverse complement strand
GCCATGCACAAGCTTCGTGAATTTTTCGGCGAAAGCCTCCTGGGCGAGTCCCTGAAAGCGGTCAAAGGTGGCCTTATCATCAGCCATCAGCCCATGTTTCTGGCGGAATTTCACACTGGCATCACTCCAGCAGGCATTGCCATCGAAGAATAGAATGTCGAAGAAGAAGCCGTCCACCTCCTTGCCGTAGCGTTCGATCAACTCACGTACGTGGGCCTCGATGTAGTCTTGATAGCGGGGGTCGAGGGGATTGTTGAATTTCCAAGTGCCAATGTGCCCGGGTTGGCCGTCGGGGCCCACCTGCCATTCGGCAAAGCGGCCGTCCTTACGCATCTGTCGCCATTCGGGGAAGCGCTGGGCGGCGTCATCCTCCCATACGATGGTCGTGTAGATGGGAGCCCGGATACCGCGCCGGTGCAGCGCTTCAATTTGTTCGCCAAGCAGGTCACGGCCCGTGGCAAGCCCGGGGTGAACCGTACCGGTCTTGGTCGGGTAGTAGCACATGCCATGGTGGCACTTGGCAAAGACGGTCACACTGTTGACCTTGGCCCGCTCCATGGTGTCGGCGAACTGCTCCGCGTCGAACTCCGAGGCAATACCCGGAATGTGTGGAGAAGTATGGAAGTCGAGGTGTACCTGACGCTGGTGCTTTTGATAGATCTGTTCGAAAGACATAAACTGTAGTGAAAAGGTGGATTATCGGGAAGTCGAGAGCAATGCGGCGGCGCTGGTAGGCGCTGCGGCAAAGGCACCGATTCCGGGATTGGATTCATCGCGAGCCTGCCCCGAGTAGTCGGTCGTAAAGCCCGGGATGGCCCGACTGTTTGCCGCGGCGGGTGAGCTTGCTTCGATCCGGAAATCTAATTCATCAGGGGCGACAAACATCGGATCCCACTGAATTGAGTGCAGATCCTGGTGCGTTGTCGCCCGCCACTCCTCAAGGGACATACTGCCCGAGCGCTGGGTTTTGCCCCAGCGGCAGAAGGCGTGAAGGTTGCCGCCGTATTGGAGCAGGGCTTTTCGGCTAAAGAAAAGATTATGATCGTACTCGTTGTTTCGCACTTCGTCCGATTTGCTCGGATTCTCTGGCGCGGTGCTCACCATTAAGTTGTCCCAGGCGTTGTCAGCCATGATGTTGTTGAAGCATTGGACTTCTTCAGACCGGTAAGTGTTCGGTGAGTGGCCGGGATTGCCCGCTTGTTGGTAAGGGTGGTGGCGCAGTTCGATGCCGCAGCGGCGGTTGTCCACACAGGTGTTATTATGCACAACGACCCGGCGCGACATCTGCACGAGGATGCCCTGACCGTAGACCGGTTCAAAATGGCCAACCGAGTTAAAAATCGAATCAAAGCGCACGTCCTTGTGGTAGGCAAAGCCGTTCCGTACGCAGACATTGTTGCGGATCACGGCATCGCTGGAAATTTCGTACATGATCCCGGGGCCACTGTTACCCTCGCACCAACACTGTTCGATGATGGCGTTTGTGTTATCGATATCGAACCAGATGCCTGGCCCATCGTTTCCAACGCAGCGGATTCGGCGAACCGTCCAGCCGTCTGTCCGGCAGATTTTGCTCCCGCCCTGTTCAAAGCAGGTGAAGTCGGCGTGTTTGGTGTTGTTGTAGAGCAGGGCACAGTCTTCGACAACGTTGCCTGTGCCGTAGCCGGCAAAGCCCATTTGTCCGTTCAACCGCGTCACGCAGCGGCGCACGGTGGAGTACTGTGTGCGGAGATCGAAGCCGCGGGCGGCTCCGCCTTCAAAGAGACAGTCCTCGACCAAAATGTGGCTACCACCGATGCGGGCCATGGACTGTTGGGGGAGGTCGGCTGAGCCGTAAAAGCTCAAACCACGCACTTCCACATAGGCGACACCTTCGCCGGTGTGCTCGCCGACCGTTGCAAAAATGCTTTCGCGTTGGGTGACTTCGATGAGATGAGCGCTTGGGTCGAAGGGCTGAATTAGAAACTGCCAGCAATTTTCCGGTGCGTCCCGGTCAAGCGTCACGGTACCGCCGCCTGTGATGCCACCGGCGTCGATCGCCTGTTTGCCTCCGGAGAGCTCCCCCGTAAAGGGTTGCGGTTGCATATAAAGCTCCTTGGCGGTCGCGTCGTAGTAAAATGTTCCGCCGACGATTTGATCCCGGTGCAAGACCTGGCGCAGGGCAACCCCGTCCACAAAAACCTGCTCCCTGCGTCCAGCCAGAATCCCGTACTTTGGTGCATCCGGAATGTGCGATAAGTCGATCAGGACTTTCCAGATCCCGCTGCCCGGTGCCGTCTCGCTCCATCCTTCAACAACGTCTGTTCCGGTGATGCGTACGGTACCGGCCGTCTCCGCTTCGATCACAATTGGGTTTGCTTCGGTTCCGGACGTTCCGATAGCCAGTGACTCACGATAAACGCCTGGCTTGATGACCAGACGGTCGCCCGGTTGAAGCGCATCAGCGGCAGCTTGCAGTGAGCCGTGCTGATCGTTGGGGTAATAGAATGTCTGCTTGCTGAGGGCAGGACTAAGGGGTGTTGCGGATGTATTCGACATCCAAGTACTAGTGGCAATGGCGTCCGATGCACTCCAGTTCAGTTGGTTGGTATAGTATCATTTAGCTTGACGGTGGATGCCGATGGTAGGCAGTTTGCAGGTTCATGGCACCAAACTCAAATCCAACCCTCCGGGACGTCGCGAACGCGGCGGGCGTTTCTCCGATGACGGCATCTCGCGCGCTTTCAGGTCAGGCCAAGGTCTCTCCGGCAAAGCGCGATGCGGTGCTCGCGGCGGCTGCTAAGCTCGGTTATCAAGTCAACCCAATTGTTCGCGGGGTGATGTCGGAGATGCGGCGACGAAAGACGAACCAGTTCGTTGGTGCCATCGCCTTTTTAAATACCTCGCGAGAGGAGTTGGCATGGCATGCACATCCTTACAATCGTCCGTACCTCGAAGGAGCGAAGGCGCAGGCGACGGCTTCCGGTTTTGCCTTGGATGAAATTTGGGTAGGGCAGCCGGGCTGGTCACCGTCCCGGACGCGTAAGGTGCTCAATGCCCGCGGCATCCGGGGATTTATAATCTCTCCCGGCGGAACACCTGAACAACTGGATTTTGATTTGGCGGACTACGCGGTCGCCGCCTTCGGTGGCCTGTCCTTTATTATTGGGGTGCACCAAGTCTTACCGGATTACTATCAAAATTACGTGACGGCTTACAATAAGCTGTGGAAAATCGGCTACCGACGCATTGGTTTATTTTGTCCGGAGTATGATGCCATTAGTTCAGAAAACGAAATCATTGGCGGATTCCTTTCGGCGCAGTGGCGGACTCCGAAAAAGTACCACGTTCCGATCGGACACGGTCCTGACAACTGGCAGGTCGCTGAAACGGCCTTTATTAAATGGTTTCAGCGCTATCGACCGGATGCGATCATGATCAACTTTAACATGGTACCTCATTGGCTGGAAAAAATCGGCGTTAGCATCCCACGGGACGTTGGTCTGGCGCATCCATTGCTCTCACACGATGCGGCTGGCTGGTCGGGCGTGGAGATTCGCAGTCGCCTCCAGGGGGCGCACGCGGTGGATTTGATCACCGCGCAAATCCTGCGAAACGAGTCTGGTCTGCCGACCGAACCGAAGCGCTTGGTTATTCCCGGCCGATGGGTTGGTGGAAACACGACGCGGCCTCAGTAAGTCGTGATCATCAGGATATGAGAGGGCTTTTTTTGACCCTGATCATCGGTTTTGGGAACAAGGACGAATCCTCAAATTTTATATTTGAGAGTCGAATCACCGCTTAGACAAATTCCAATGCCAGGCTTCTAAGCTCAGGGATGCGGTCCAGAGCGTTTGGGCAATCGGTCACCAGACCGTCGATCCGCCGAAGGGGCACGACGGGGCAAAGCGAGGAGACGCCGAATTTGCTCTCATCGATCAATAACACAGTTTGCTTGGCCGCTTGGATCATAGCGCGTTTGACTTCGATCTCCAAGGGGTTGGGATCCGTCAGTCCATTGGATTGATCGAGTCCCGTTACCGTCATGAAAAACAAGTCCGCCTGCTTTTTGCGGAAGAAGCGGATCGCATCTGGCCCGACGAAGGTGCCCGAAACGGGGCGGAGGATGCCACCACTGGC
>REBV01000320.1 GCA_007692545.1 Puniceicoccaceae bacterium | reverse complement strand
CTCCGGTTAAGCTCGCAGACTGACCTCGGCGGCATCGGTTGTTGGCTCATCCCTACCGCGCAGCGGTAGGGATGAGCTTTCGGCGGACTGCGAACCAATGGATTTTAATCCGATAGCCACGCCTATGTGCGTTTCTGTTTGCACTCCCGGATCACACGCAAATAAAATTCCTGAGATTGTGATTCTGCAGAGTACTCCAAACACCCAAAACCATGAAAAAACGATTTCTTCTCCTTTTCGTCTTCCTGATCCCTACACTGCTTTCCGCACAAGCGCTTGATCTGGCCTGAGAAAAGTGGACACGGGATTCTCTTAACGAGAGGATCCAACCATGAAGAAAAGACGCTACACAGCCGAGTTTAAAAAAGAAGCAGCCAAGATGATAATAATCGACGGGACCCCGGTCAAAGAGGTCTCAGAGCAGCTGGGAGTACCCGAGGGGGTTCTTTACAGCTGGAAGCAGAAGCATTTGGTGGAGCTGGAAGAAAATGTGCCTGAGGGATCACAGAGCCCGAAGGCGATGGCGGAGGAACTTGCGCAGCTGCGCAAGGAGCTGGCCAAACAGAAGCGGATGAACGAGATTCTAAAAAAAACGGTGGGCTTTTTCAGCAATCCCGAGTGATGCGTTTTCGTTTCATAGAATCTTGGAAGTCGAGCTATCCGGTCGACGAGATGTGCGAGTGCCTGGAAATCAGCCGGAGCGGTTACTACGCGTGGCAGGGGCGCAGCCCCAGCGAGCGTTCGGTTGAGGATGAAGGCCTCAAGGAACGCATCGGCGAGCTGCACGAGAAGTCGAAGCGCCGTTACGGCTACCGCCCGATCTACCACCACCTCAAGGACGAGGAACTGGACTGCGGGCGGGACCGGACACTTCGCCTGATGAGCGAGATGGGTATCGAAGGCTTGCAGAAGAAGGGCTTCAAACCACTTGGTACGGACAGTCGTCACAGCTTTGGCTACAGCCCGAACCTGTTGCGCGAGTTGGGGTATCCCGAACGCTGCGACCAGGTCTGGGTGGCCGACACCACCTACTTGCGCACTGCTGAGGGGTGGAGCTACCTGGCCACTGTAATGGACTTATTCAGCCGGAGGATCATCGGCTGGAGTGTTTCCGGCCACAATGATGCCACCCTTTGTTGCCAGGCTCTGCAGGCTGCGGTGTTGACACGGGCCGGCCATTTGCCGGAGGGCTTGATTCATCACAGCGACAGGGGAAGCACCTATGCGAGCTATGATTATCAGGATGCGCTGGAATGCTATAACATCAAACAAAGTATGAGCGCCAAAGGCAACTGCTACGATAACGCAGCCATGGAATCGTTCTTCGGACGATTTAAAATTGCCTCCGTCGGCGACATTACTTTTGCCAATGTCGAACACGCCAGAAGCGCGGCATTTGAATACATCGAGGTCTTCTACAACCGATTCAGGAAGCACTCCTCACTGGGCTACAAAAGCCCTCTTGAGTTTGAAGCCCAAACATCACGCACCGAAGCGTTCACTGCAAGCGCATGACAATCCGGAAAAATGAAAATAGAAAAATCACACAAGCTACTTCCGCTGCTGGGCCTGGGCCTAGCCCCCCCCCAGCCGCCAACGGGCCCCCCCAAGGGGCCCGGCCAAACCCTTGCCGCTACGCGGCACCCCTTCGGGGACGGCCTACGCGAAGCGCAGGCCCAGCAGCCACTGGAACCAACAACCAATCACAGCCCCCTCACTCCGAGAAGACACAGTTCAAGCCTATCGGCTTGCATCAACCAGAACCATAACATACAACACAACTAAATAACGGAATCCCATGTCCACCAATCTCAGGCCGCCTCAAACTGCCGACCACTAAAGTAGTGTGAGCGGCGGTTTGAAAGTGGATGTTCTTCTACATTTTCTTCCGTAACCTTCTAAAAAGATCTCTTCTTCTTGGCTCTTCTTCGAGGTGGCTTGGTGTTGCTCTGTTCTTTCACTGTGCTGATGTAGAAAAGAATGAATTAAACCACCCGCTACGCTAGTGCCATGGGCGAATCTAGCCACGGGCGCAAATGCCCTGACGTTAGTGATTGGCAATGGATTGAGATGGGCCTGTCACGGACACTGGATGATGTTCGCAGCGGGCGCGACTTCCTAGTTTTTTCGAACAGCGACAGACTCAGTCACACTGATTCCTGGCGCACGAGCCCGCTCACGACGTGAAAAGGGTGCTCTCGTTGTGTTTGATGATTCTGGTAACTTAATTTCTTGGGAACTACCTTAGCACCTATCCATTCATGACCAACGACTCTTCAGCATCCATCGTCTCTAAAGTCTGGAACTACGCCCACGTTCTCAAGAACGCGGGGGTCGGTTATCCCACAACTGCGGAATCGGGCAGCGCATCGACCGGCTCTTTGAGAATTTAAAGTGGCCAAAACAGGTCTTTCTTTATCTAGTTTTGGCTACCAATAAAATGAGCCTCATCGCCCGTCAGAAAGAACGTCAACATCTCGACAAGCTGCTTCAGAGCAAGGCGGCTGAGTTCTTTGCGATCTACGGGAGGCGGCGGGTCGGTAAAACTTTCCTCATTCGGGAGCACTTCAAAAGGGATATCTGCTTTGAATTGACGGGCCTGCAACAGGGGAAACTGAACGAGCAACTGGCCTACTTCCACGAAGAATTGGAGCGGCGGACAAAGACAGCCCAAGCCGTTGCTCGTAGCTGGCCGGAGGCATTCAACCAACTTCGCCAGTATCTGGAGCAGCGACGGAGCACGAAGAAGCGGGTCATTTTCTTGGATGAAATTCCTTGGTTGGACAGCCATCGCTCCGGCTTCAAGAACGCATTGGACCATTTTTGGAACACCTTCCTTTCCCGTGACCCACGCAACATCCTTATTATCAGCGGATCCGCCGCCTCCTGGATTGTTAAAAACGTGATCAATGACAAGGGTGGCCTGCATAACCGAATTACCGCACCGCTCATGAGGTTGGAGCCGTTCAAGCTCGATGAGATCGAGGCCTACTTGAAGGCGTGCCGTGTTTCCCTGACGCGCTACGACATCATCACCCTGGCAATGGTCATGGGCGGCATTCCCATGTATCTCAAAGACATCGAGCCCGGCCAGTCCGCCGCCCAAGCCATCAAGGATATTTGCTTTGGCAAACAAGGCCGACTACAGAACGAATTCCAAAACCTTTACGGCTCGCTTTTCGATAATCCCGAGCGACACCTGGATATCGTCAGAGAACTCGGCAGGCACCCTCACGGGCGCACACGCACCCAACTCCAGCAGGCCTACAAGTCAGGAGGGCGACTAACCCGGACACTTTTTGAGCTGGAGGAGGCGAGCTTTATCACCCTACATGAACCCTTTGGAGGCAAAAAAAGCGGAGCGGTTTACCGCCTGACGGATGAATATTCTCTCTTTTACCTGAAGTGGATCGAGGGCAAAGGGATTGCCGGGCAGACTGGTTTTTCAAAGACCGAATCTTCCGCATGGCGTGCGTGGAGCGGATATGCGCTGGAAGCGCTGGCATTTAAACATATCGAACCCATCATGAATGCCTTGAAAATCGGTGGCATTCAAATCTCGGCTCACAGCTGGGTGCACCGACCGAACACAACGTTCCCCCAAGGCGCTCAAGTCGACCTCCTCTTGGACCGCGCGGATCGATCCATCAATCTCATCGAAATCAAGTTTTCCGAAGGCCCCTTCACGATCAATAAAACCTACGCCGAAGAACTGCGGCGCAAAGTGCAGGTTTTCAAGGATGTCACCGGAACAAGAAAGAACGTTTTTCTGACCTTTCTCACGACACACGGGCTGACCGAAAACGTCTATGCCAAAGAGCTTGTCGATGTCTCCATCACCACAGAATGCCTTTTCACACAAAATCTATAAGTGGCCAAAACTCTGTTTTTATCGGCACTTTTGGCCACTAATAAAACGAAATTCTGAATCATGACCGATAGCTCATCAGCCATTTTCTCCCAAGTCTCGAACAAAGTGGCTGCAGCGTCTCGCCGCAGGTTTCCTTTTATCCCTCAGAGGCAGGATGCCTCTGCCACACTGAAGAACGAACGCTTCAAACGCTTCACCTACGAAGAAATCATTGCGCGAGACAAAGCCAACCTCGACATTTTCTGGCTCAAAGACGACAGCCTCGAAG
>REBV01000050.1 GCA_007692545.1 Puniceicoccaceae bacterium | reverse complement strand
GCAGTGACCAGTTCTTCGCGTATTGGATCAATCGGCGGGTTTGTTACCTGAGCAAATAGCTGCTTGAAATAGTTATACAATAGCTGCGGTTGGTCGGAGAGGACTGCAAGTGGTGCGTCGTTACCCATCGAGCCCAATGGTTGCTTGCCCGCTTCGGCACTGGGGCCGACGATGAAGCGAATATCCTCAAAGGTGTAGCCAAAAGCCTTCTGGCGGGTTTCGAGCGTGTCATAGTCGTCTTCCGGGGCAGAATCGGAGAGTGGAAGATCCGTCGAGTTGACAAGATTCTCCTTCAGCCACTGGCCGTAGGGCTGCTCGGATGCAATTTGCTCTTTGAGCTCTTCATCTCCGACGATTCGACCCTTCTCCATATCGATCAGGAACATGCGACCTGGCTCGAGGCGACCTTTTTTGACGACATTTTTCGGCTCGATTCCTTCGAGCACGCCGACTTCGGAGGCGAGGATGACTTTGTCGTCCGAGGTCACATAATAGCGCGATGGGCGGAGGCCATTGCGGTCCAGAGTGGCACCGACTTGCACCCCGTCGGACATAGCCATCGAGGCAGGGCCGTCCCAGGGCTCCATGATGCAGGCATGGAATTCATAAAAATCCCGTTTCCACTGCGGCATACTTTTATGCCGCTCCCAGGGCTCGGGGATCATCATCATCATGGCATGAGCCAAGCTGCGTCCGGAAAGCACCAGAAACTCGAGACAGTTGTCAAATTTCTGGGAGTCGGAGCCGTCTTCCCGAATAATGGGCAGTAGCTTCTTCAGGTCGTCACCAAATACCTCGCTGGCCAGTTGCATTTGGCGGGCGTGTAGCCAGTTTTCGTTTCCGCGGACCGTGTTGATTTCGCCATTGTGGCAGAGGTAGCGGAAGGGCTGCGCACGGGGCCAGCTGGGAAATGTATTGGTGGAGAAGCGCGAGTGGGTCAGGGCCAAAGCCGAGTCCATGGCCTCATCGGAGAGATCCGGAAAGTAGGTTTCGAGCTGCTCCGTCGTGAGCATGCCTTTATAGGTCATGGTGCGGCTGGAAAGCGAACCGATGTAAAAAAGCGCATCTTCATCCTCACCTGAGTAGCGGATACGGTGGGTCGACAGGCGGCGCACGATGTAGAGCTTGCGCTCAAAGGCCAACCCGGCCTCGACGGCGTCTCCGCGTGCGACAAAAAACTGGCGCATGAAGGGCTCGCAGGCGGCGGAGGCTTTGCCCAGAATCTCACTGCGGACAGGCACATCGCGCCAGCCCAGCATTGTCAGGCCCTCCTCGTCGATGATTTTTTCAATAATGGCTTCCTCATGCGCACGTTCTTCGTCGTCTTGCGAAAGAAAGACGAAACCGACGCCATAGTCGCCCTCAGCCGGGACATCAAAACCGCACTCTTTTTTGCAAACTTTTTTAAAGAAATTGTGGGGCAGTTGGATGAAAATGCCCGCTCCATCGCCGGTAATCGGGTCGCAGCCACAACCGCCTCGGTGGTCCAGATTCACACAGATTTCCAAGGCACCTTTGACGATCTCGTGCGACTTGCGTCCCTTCATATCGACAATGAGGCCGATGCCACAATTCTCGTGTTCGTTTTGAGGATCGTAGAGACCCTGTGCCTTGGGTGGAGTGTAAGTGTTTTTCATAACTTTCAAAATGCGATCAATTAGGATGGTGCCAATCCGGTTGCTGGCTGCAAGTGGTCTGGCGATGTTTGTATCCGACGGCGCGGCCGAGGCGGAATACTGAAAAGGAGCGTGAAGTTAGCGGCTTGGGCACGACTGTCTAGGGAATTTTTTCAAGCCCGACGGTGAGGGGACGGTCAGCCGCCACTTCTACTAGAAAAAGCGCACGGTTTTTGTGCGCATGGCCTCGTGTTCTTCATCGGTGCAGGGTGCGTTGGTCGGGGCGTCAGCCTCGTCGTTGCTGGGTGCGACGAGCCCGTTGCTCAGAAGATAGTTTTCGACTTCTTCGCCGCTGACGTCAGCCAGCAGCTTGCCATCGATTTCCACGCAGGGGGAAAGCGGTTGACCTGACTTAGCGACCATTTCTGCGTATTGCTCCGGTCGGTTGATAATGTCGCGATCTTCGTATTCGAGATCGTACTTCTTCATGATAGCGCGGACGCCCATGCTCCAACCGCAGGTAGGTTTTAGGTATGCTATAATCTTCATATTGGCCTTAAGTGGTGTATTTTTGAACATTGTCAACTACGAGGATTTCCGTTCGACGACCCAATCGATCAATTTGGACTCATCATCCATGTAGGCCCAGGCCGCTCGCAGGAACTCAGCTGGGTGTATTTTGTTCTCCTGAAAAAAGCGACGGTCGCCCCCGCAACCGTACATCGTCTCCGGCGGTAGTTCGCCTTTAAGTTTGGCAATGGCTTTGGGGATGATTCGTGGCAGCCAGACGATGCCCTTCACCGCAGCATCCTTGGGCGGCAGGGCATCTGAAGCGATGGTCTGTGCGGAAGGCTGGCCTTTCTGCACGGTCAGGAAATAGTCCCGGCGCGCCTCGGAGACCATCAGAAATGTCTCAAAGTCCGGTTCACCCCGTTTGATAAAGTCTTCCGCGTAATCGAATACATCCATGGTGTTGAGTCCGACACTGGCGAGTGCCGCCAAGGTGGATTGGTCAAAGTAAGTTTCCGGGTCTGTGTTGCCGCTCTTATATTTGGCGACAGCCGATTCCCAGATCGTTTTGAGTGTTTGTTGGTAATTGTAGTGCTCCATGGTGCCCAACTTAACTCAGCTCTTTGGGAAAAACAACCCAGCTTTTCAATTCACAAAAAAAGCCCTTTGGTTATTTTGACCGCAGGGCTTAAAATGGCCTCCCGTAGGGGATTGGTGCCCATTCGCGTCGTTTCTGCTGTTCATCTGAACCACCTTAGGATTACTATTCGACAGTGAAAAAACCACTTGCGAAAGCATAATATACACCGAGATGAACGCAGATGCGATGAGATTTTCTGTTTCCAGCAAATATTTAGCAAATGGTAACGAATCTACAGCCATTCTCTATTTCGCCCCTTTAGGCATTGAGCGCGCTTGAGCTGGCTGATGCGGGCTAAGTGTTCTGCGGCCAATTGATCTTCAACAAATTTTGAACCGTCCCAATCGAGTCTTAACGGGCCTCGGCAAGTAATGCCTCGGTTCCTTGGTGGTCGTAGTCCTAAAATTGCGTGAGACTGCATAAGTGGTCTCTGCTTTTGTAGTACTTGCCGCCTGTCGCAATGGATAGTCATCTGGGAACAGACTACTTTGCAGTCTTCCATCTCCAATCGCCTTATAAATTTAGGGCGTGGATGATTGTAACGATTTCTGGTCGAAACAGAAATGTAATCCTTGCTGGGAGTGACGGCTTTAATCGCGGCATGCCCAGTCTTCGAGCGGTAATCCTCAGGAGCTCCGTGATGCGGACCTACTAAATACTCTGGGTTTGTCCCTGTGCAGTGCTTTTGAAGTGTGGAAAGGGGAGCATCCCCTGGCCAAATCACTTGCATCTGTCCCGCAACTTCAAGACAGAGTATTCCAGACGTACGATTTGGATTACTTGCATGAAAATTCTCTAGCATGCTGGGATGAACAACTTTTAGGGCAGCCTGTAATCCTGAGTCCTCCCAGATAATCTGCCCTGATTCGAGACGATTTACCTCTAAGCCTTGTTCTTCTGCTTGTTTAAGCCTGCGGAACAGTTTTTTGCCCTTTTCTGCATAGTCTGATTGGTGAATCAAAAGATAGGCTTTTTTTATTCTGTAATGGTATGCATCAATAAGTGCGGGAAGCGAGCCAACATGGTCCGAATCATTATGGGTGATGACAACGGCTTCGATAGTCTGTCTACGCTCAGCTAACCAATCTATTAACGGTGAACCACGATTACCTGTGTCGATAATAACGAGGTTACCATTCGGCAGACTAATTGTTGAACAATTTGCCTGGCCAACATCCCAGAATGTGACCGAAAGTGGTCGTGTCTGGGGGTTAGCCAACAAGTAGCGTTACCCTTTCGATTGACTGCACTTCATTATCTACCCCTAATTTGCAGTAAGCAGAAAATTCATCGCCCTCTTGGAGTAAGCTCAATGCGGCGGAAACAGAATTGTTGAGGCGTTCTCCATGCTCGTCGCCATTCCATTCGACTCGGAC
>REBV01000167.1 GCA_007692545.1 Puniceicoccaceae bacterium | reverse complement strand
CCCTGGTGGGCCGCATACTTGGTCAGGCTGGTCACCAGGATGTCGGCAAAGGGCAGCACATTGACGTTGTAGATAGAGGCGATGGTTGGGTCCACCAGCAGCATGCCGCCCGCACGACGCACCGCCGCATGAATACGCGGGAGATCTGCTACCTGCAAAATGGGGTTGGTCGGGCACTCAATCACCACGCAGGCCAGGGCATCCCCACAGGCCTCGATGCGCTCGATCAGAGCCTCGGTATCCGTCGCGTCATAGAGGCAATTAAGCGTCGTCTCTGGCCCGAGGAACTTTTGCAGGATACAGCCGGAGTCGAGGTAGAGCCAGCCCAGCTGGAGCCAATGTGTGCGCCCACGGGCGGCCTGGGCTTCCTCGATCGCACGAAAGCCGGCATAAAAAGCGTTCATCCCGGAAGCACAGACCAGCACATCTTTCGGGGCACAAGCAATCAGCCGGGCCAGTTCTGCTTCGACGGCTGCTTGTGCGCCAACCATTTCGACAGCCTCCGGGTGCGGGCTTTCACGCAGGCCATGCGCACAGAGAAGATCTTCCGCCTGGCGTGAGGAGAGGGCACTACCGATGTGCTGGATGGTGCGGCGCACCTTGTCATGCAACTCGGGCTGGCCCGCCTGGTAATGCAGGAGGTAGAGGCTCGGCTCCACTTCAAGCGCCGTCACCCCCTGGCCGATGTGGTCGACCAGATCCTGCACCGCGCGACGGCCTGGGATCAGGTATCCGGCAGAGCCGGACAGGCCCTCGCGCCGCAGGTAGAACTCAATCAGCTGCTGGATAAAAGGATGCACTCGAAAGCGCGGATAGCCAGATTTGAGGGCCTCGACCACACGGGGATCCCCTTCCGCATAGCCGCGCACGTCGGCCATGGTGGGCAGACTGCTGACCACTGCATGTGGGCTCGATGGGCAGGTATCGCCGAGAGGATAATTTCGTAAGCTTGTCATGGGTCAATACGCCACTGAAAGTGGATTATTCTGTTTTTGCGAGCATGTTCATTTGCCTGAAAATGAATTCTGCCTCATTCCGGGCACCCATCGCACGCCCCCTCATAGGCTGAAGAAAGTTTTCTTTCGTAGCTTGCAGCTCAAGTCCAATTCGAACAGGAGCTTCCTAAAGAAACCGAGCGTCTTGCTCGCTTTGCTCTGCTTACTGGCTGGCTTATTTTTCTACTGGCAGCACTTTGCCAAACAAACAGATGAACCACTGGCTGCTCAAATCTTACTCTCCGGCACCGTCGACAAGCCAGATGTCTTACCCCACACAAAAGACGACTCGACTGAGTTCAAAACATCCTTTGATTTTCTAAAAAAAGACGCCCCAGCCCCCCATTTTAGAGAGACTGAATCTGCCAAGATCGCGACTGCTCCGGTGAACATTCGGAAAGCCGTCGATGAGACCCCCGGGATTCGCCTCGACACCGCCCCTGCCGCACCAGTGCCTCCATCAGTGCCCGCACCGGAAAGCACTGTCTCGCAAAAGCCAGCCAACCCGCCCAAAGCCAGCCCAAAGCAGGCCATCGCCGGCCAGGCCATTATCGATTGGGGCGGCATGGTGCTGGTGCCCGTTGACCACGTTTTGGCTAAAGCCTACAACTCGGACGTGCGCATACTCAGAATCGAGGCACACCCGATCGACGGTGATCATATCCGTGTCTGGGCCCGCATCCAAAATCAAACCAACCGTAGCCTGCAAACCGAAATCGGCTGCGAATTCCGCAGCCCCGATGCAATCGAACGACCAAATTTCACTGCAGTTACCCTGGCACCATTGGAAGTTGTCGACACCTATTTCGTCTCAGAAAACCCCAGGGTTCATGCCTACACGATATTGGTGAAGCGCTAGGATCGGGACGAGACGATTAAAGCTTGATCACCCGGTATTTTTCAATCGCTGCATGCTCCGTGATCTTTTTCTCGGCAGCGGCCGAGGGGGCCGTGTCGAGCTCGAAGACCGAAACGGCATAGCCTTCGCCCTTGTCGCGGCTGAGCGACATGTTGGCGATGTTGACCTGATCTTCCCCCAGGGTGACACCGATGAAGCCGACGATGCCCGGCACATCCTTGTTTTTTAGCACGAGGAGCGTGGCATCGGTGCTCACATCGACCCCGTGATCATCGATCAGGACGATTCGCGGGTTCTGGTTTTTACCGACCAGAGTGCCTCCGATGGTTCGGGTCTTCCCGCCCTTGCAGGCAACCTCCACCTCGATCAGTTCATTGAAGTCAGCGTGGGTGCTGCTCTTCACCTGGTCGCAGGCGATGCCCAGGCGCTCGATCTTCTTGGGCGCGTTGACGTTGTTCACGTTGTCCGATATCTCCCGCAGGTAACCGCGCTGCACCGCATTCGTCAGTGGCAGGGTGTCGAGCTCGATGATCTTGCCAAAGTAGCGGATGGTGATTTTCTCGACGCCTTCCGGAGCCAGCTGCTGCGAAAAAGTTCCGATCTTCTCTCCGAGCGTCATGTAAGGCCCGAGCTTTTCCAGCACCTTCGGGTCCACCGAGGGCATGTTCAGCGCGTTGATGACCATGCCGCCAGTCAGGGCCTCGATCATTTGCTTCGCCACATCGATGCCCACGTTTTCCTGTGCTTCCTGCGTGGAAGCACCGAGGTGCGGGGTCAACACGAGGTTTTCAATGCTCCGCAGCGGGCTATCCTCCGGCGGTGGCTCGTCCTCATAAACATCCAGGCCGGCAGCGGCCACTTTACCCGAGTTGAGCGCGTCGATCAGGGCGGCCTCTTCGATAATGCCCCCACGGGCACAGTTAAAGACGCGCACGCCATCCTTCATGCGAGCAAAGGCATCCGCATTCAGCATGTGCTTGGTATCCTTGGTCAGCGGCATGTGCACCGTGATATAGTCCGCTTGCTCGATCACTTCGTCGAGCGTCGCTTGCTTCACCCCAAGGGTCTTGGCCCGCGACTCAGTCAGATAAGGATCGTAGGCCAGCACATCCATTTGGAAAGCCATCGCCCGCTTGGCCACTTCAGCACCGATCCGGCCCATCCCCAGGATGCCGAGGGTCTTTTGATTGAGCTCGGAGCCCGTGTATTTCTTGCGGTCCCAGCGACCCGCACGCATGCCGGAAGCCGCTTGCACGATAGGCCGTGTCCCGGCCAGCATGTGCGTAAAAGTGAGTTCAGCCGTGGCGATGGTGTTGCCCGTCGGCGTATTCATCACGATCACGCCATGATCCGTGGCCGCTTCGATGTCGATATTGTCGACCCCCACACCGGCACGGCCGACCACCTTCAGATTCTTGGCCGCAGCAATGACCTCAGCCGTGATGCGAGTGTCCGAGCGGACCGCAATCGCGTCCGCATCCCGGGCCAGTTCGAGGATTTCCTCAGGTGA
Source organism: Puniceicoccaceae bacterium (assembly GCA_007692545.1). Lineage (GTDB taxonomy): Bacteria > Verrucomicrobiota > Verrucomicrobiia > Opitutales > Coraliomargaritaceae > Thalassobacterium. Next base: position 14,894 of record REBV01000167.1, on the reverse strand, counting down.
AGAGCCGTAGGCTTCGACAACGTCAAAACCCGGCTGGGCTTTGAACAAATCAACACCAATGGGCGAAATGCGGTCTGCGACTAGTATTTTCATAAGAAGCGGCGGAGTCAATTTAAGCTGCGCCGAATTGCAACAAAAACCTGCAAAATGCCCCGTGGCGTGTCCGCTCGCCGGACGCCCCTCCGTCATAACCAGTCGACAACAACACAGGCGCTCGCAAGCGAGCACACTAAGCCCTCTCCCCGTGGCGTGTCCGCTCGCCGGACGCCCCTCCGTCATAACCAGCCAATCCGCCTACGGCTTACAACCTGCCTTTTTCGTGCAACAGCTCGGCGATTTGGATAGCGTTGAGGGCGGCGCCTTTCCAGACTTGGTCGCCTGTCACCCAGAGAGCCAGACCGTTTTCGAAGACCTGGTCTTTACGGATGCGCCCGACGCCGCAGTTGACAACTTCGGAGTAATCCAAGGGCATGGGATACTTCAAGTTAGCGGTATCGTCGACCAGTTCGACTCCAGCGAAGCCGGCTATGGCCTCGCGGGCAGCGGCCACCGAAACGGGACGCTCAAAGTCGGCCGAGACAGAAATGCAATGCGCCCGGAAGACCGGAACACGCACACAGGTGCAGCTGACCTTGAGCGCGGACATGCCCATGATCTTGCGTCCCTCGTTGAGCATCTTCATCTCTTCCTTGGTGTAACCGTCGTCCAGAAACTTATCGACGTGCGGGATGAGGTTGAAGGCGATCTGGTGGGGATAGACCTTTTTCACCATCTCACCACCCTCGGCCCAGGCGCGGGCTTGTTGTTCGAGTTCGACGATGCCCCCGGCACCGCTGCCGGAGACCGCCTGGTAGGTGGAGGCCACGATCGACTTCAGCCCAAAGGCCTGGTGCAGCGGATACAGCCCCATCAGGGTGATGATGGTCGAACAATTGGGATTCGCGATGATGCCCTGGTGCTTGAACGCAGCTTCAGGATTGATCTCGGGCACGACCAGCGGCACGGCGTCCTCCATCCGGAAGGCCGAACTGTTGTCGATCACCAGACAGCCGCGCTTGACCGCCTCCTGGGCAAACAACTTCGACTGGTCCGCACCCGCGCTAAAGATACACACATCGAGCCCGGCAAAACTATCGGGGGTGGCCTCTTGGATCGTCCATGTCTGGTCGCCATACGACTGGGTCTTACCCGCCGAACGGGCAGACGCCAGCAGGCGCAGCTCACCAATCGGGAACTTGCGCTCGTGCAGCAGACGAATGATTTCTTGACCGACCGCACCGGTCGCTCCGAGGATGCCTATATTATATGCCATATGATTTCCTAAATGAAAGGGCAGGGTTACAGCAGAGCTGTGCCGCCTTGTCAATCACGCCGAAGGAGCGCTGCCTGATCGTTTCGATTCGCGAGCAGGCGATGGTGCTCCTGCGGGGCGGGCAAATCGTGGACCGCTTTGTCATCTCGACCTCGAAGAATCCCCCGTCCTGCCAGGCCGATTCCTTTGGCACACCGACTGGACTGCACTGCATCGGGGACAAAATCGGGACCGGCGCACCCGAGGGCATGGTTTTTAAAGGGCGGGTGGGCACAGGCGAACATTTTAACGAAGTCTCGGCCGAGGCCGCCGCTGGTAACTTGATCACCAGTCGGATCCTGCGCCTGCGGGGCCTGGAACCGGGCAAGAACCAGGGCCCCGACTGCGATTCCTACGCACGCTACATTTACATCCACGGGAGCAACCACGAGGATCGCATCGGCCAGCCCTTCAGCGGTGGCTGTGTGGAGATGCGCAATCCGGACGTGATCCGCTTGTTTGAACAAGTGCAGCCAGGCGATCTGGTCTGGATCGCATGAGACACGCGGGAATGTCTCCACACGCCTCCCGTGGCGTGTCCGCTCGCCGGACGCCCCCGTCAACCTCGGTCGACAACAATGCAGGCGCTCGCGAGCGAGCACGCCACGTTTTGCAAAACCAACAACCCAATCTTGACTTTCTGACTCAACAACTAAAGATACCGCAAATGAGTCAGACAAACACAGTACAAGCGGACAGCCGCAGCGAGCTGGATCTCGAGCTTGCTTCCGCGACGGAGCGCATCGCGTGGGCCCACCGGACCTACGGCGAGCAGCTTGTCTTGACCACGAGTTTCGGCGTACAGAGCGCGGTCATGTTGCACTTGGTCACGACCCATATCCCTAAAATTCCGGTCATATTTGTCGATACCGGCTACCTTTTTCCGGCCACCTACAACTTTGCCGCCGAATTGACCGAGCGCTTGAAGCTCAACTTGCAGACTTACACGCCCAGGCAAACCGCCGCTCAGCAGGAGGCGCTTTACGGCAAGCTCTGGGAGCAGGGGCTGGAGGGGCTGGAGCGCTACAACCGTATCAACAAAGTCGAGCCGATGAACCGCGCGGTCAAGGAACTGGGGGCCACGGCCTGGCTCTCCGGTCTGCGCCGCACTCAGTCGAGCAGCCGGAAAGCGCGTCAAGTCGTCGAGGCACAGAATAAGGTGACGAAGATTTACCCGATCCTCGATTGGACCGACCGCGACATCTACGAGTATTTGACGGAGAACGGGCTCCCCTACCATCCGCTTTGGGAGCAGGGCTACGTCTCTGTCGGCGACTGGCACAGCACCAAAAAGCTCGGCGAGGGAATGAGTGAGGAGGCGACGCGTTTTGGTGGCCTTAAGCGGGAATGTGGTCTACATGAAGTGACCGGCGGTAGCGATTTCCAGATTTAAAATAAAAGCCTATGCCCCCCTCGAACATTCCACAACATGTCGCCATCATCATGGATGGCAATGGCCGCTGGGCCAAACAGCATGGTTTACCCCGTATCGAGGGGCATCGCCGTGGGGCCGAGGCCGTCAAACGCTGCCTTAAAGCAGCCCAGGACTACGGTGTCACCCACCTGACACTCTATGCCTTCAGCGTGGAAAACTGGAGCCGCCCGAAGGATGAAGTCGATGCGCTGATGGACCTGCTCGACCGCTTCTTGCAGGATCAACTGCCCGAGTTGCTCAAGCGCAAGATCCGGCTGCGCGTGATCGGCCGCTACCACGAGCTACCGGACAACATTCAGGCACGCCTGCGCGAGGCCGAAGCCGCCACCCGCGACTTCGATCAACACACCCTCGGCCTGGCGCTCAACTACGGCTCCCGCACCGAAGTGGTCGACGCGGCCCGATCCATCGCCGAAGCGGCCCAGGCTGGCACGCTCCAGCTGGACCAACTGGACTACGACACCTTCCGCCAGCACCTCTACACCACCGACATGCCGGACCCGGACCTCGTCATCCGCACCTCCGGAGAATCGCGCTTAAGTAATTTCCTACTCTTGCAATCAGCCTACGCCGAGATTTACTTAAGTCCCGTACTCTGGCCCGCGTTCGATGAGGCGGAATTTAAAAACGCCCTCACCGCCTACGCCGCCCGGGAACGCCGTTACGGAAAAACTGCTGAGCAGCTCATCCACTAGAGCACACAACCACCCGATCACTTTTACCCCACTCACCTATGCAGCAACGCATCTTCAGCTTCGCCTTTCTCTGGACTATTCTCGCCCTATCGCTCTGGCTCTTCGGTGTGCATGCGGGCGTCTTCATCATCGCCCTGCTCGCCTTCCTGACTCAGCTCGAACTCTACCAGCTCTTTGAGAAAATGGGGCTCAAGCCGATGAAAGAGCTGGGCCTCGCTGCCGGGGTCGTCATCACTATCGGTGCCTACTACATCGGCGGGGTTGATTCCGGCAATGATCTTTTCGTGCTTTGCTTCGTCTTGCTGACGCTGACCATCATCCGGGTCGACCTGCAAGCCGGGCGCCTGCGCAGCTTCATGCCCACGCTCTTCGGGCTGCTCTACGTGCCCTACCTGCTGCACTTCCTGATCAAAACAGTCAAACTGGCTGAGTTTCACGACGAAAGCTCGGCCACCGGCATGTTTCTGGCGGTCTGGATCGTGGCCGTCGCCAAGTGCGCCGATGTGGGTGGTCTGCTCGTCGGCATGCAGATCGGCAAGACCCCCCTCTCCGTCATCAGCCCGAAAAAGACCTACGAAGGGGCGGCTGGCGGCATTGTCTTCTCCATGCTCATCGGCGTCATGCTCTATGGGGTCTTCCACTCCATCGCGCCCGCCGGTATGACTTGGTGGCTCTGCGCACTCATCGCCATCCCCATCGGCATCGCCTCCATCGCTTCCGACCTGGTCGAGTCCGCCTTCAAGCGCCAAGCCGATGTCAAAGACTCCGGCAAACTCATCCCGGGGATCGGGGGCATCTTTGATCTGACCGATAGCCTCATTCTAACCGCACCACTCGGGTACTTACTTTTCAAATACACACTGTTTTGAGAAAAAAAGTCGTCCTACTCGGAGCCACCGGCTCGATTGGCAGCAGCACATTGCGGGTTTTACGGGCGCATACCGACCGCCTGCAACTGATCGGTGTGGCAGCGCAAAGTCATGATCGCGAACTGGCCGCCATTTGCCGCGAGTTTGCCGTGCCCCACGCCGTGCTCCACTCCGAGGACGCCTACCGCCGCGCCCGCCAGGGCAGTTATTTCCCCGGCACGACCCAGCTCAGCTGCGGCCCCGAAGCCCTCGCAGCCCTCGCCACACTGCCCGAGGCCGATATCGTGCTGATCGCTGTGGTCGGCACCGCCGGGCTCAACCCAGCCCTCGCCGCCATCGAGGCCGGCAAGGACATCGCCCTGGCCAATAAAGAATTACTCGTCCTGGGCGGGGCCCACGTGATCGCAGCCGCCCGCCGCAAAGGTGTGCGCCTACTCCCCACCGACAGCGAGCACAACGCCATTTTCCAATGCCTGCAGGGGCATCCGCGCCAGCAACTGGATAAACTCATTCTGACCGCATCCGGTGGACAATTTCGTGACAGCCCCGCCGCCGCCCTGGCAGAGGTCAGCCCGGAAATGGCGACCCAGCACCCAAACTGGTCGATGGGCCCCAAGATCACAGTCGATTCCGCCACCATGGCCAACAAGGGGCTCGAACTGATCGAGGCGCACTGGCTCTTCGATTTGGAACCGGATCGCCTGGAAGTGGTCATCCATCCGCAAAGCGTCGTGCATTCCCTGGTCCAATTTATCGACGGCTCCATCCTCGCCCAGCTCAGCCCGCCCTCCATGACCTTTGCCATCCAACACTGCCTGCTCTACCCCGAGCGCGCCCCCGGCGTGGAGCCCACCACCGACTTCAAAAAACCATTTTCGCTCGACTTCAGAGCGCCCGACTACGCCCGCTACCCCTGCCTCCGGCTCGCCTACGATGCCCTGCGCGCAGGCGGTGCCGCCGGAGCCATCTTCAACGCCGCCAACGAAGTCGCCGTCGAGCGCTTCCTGGCAAAAGAGATCGCCTATCTTGAAATCCCCCAACTGATCGAGCATTGTTTAGGCTCCATGCCCAACAGCCAGCAACCCAGCCTGCATCAGCTCTTGCAAACCGACGCCGAAACACGCGAACTGGCACAGTCTCTCAAATTTTAACTCATGCTATCCACCATTCTTTACATCGCACTGGCCCTCTTCGCACTCGGGTTTTCCATCTTCGTCCATGAGTTGGGCCACTATATCGCAGCCAAAAAGCGCGGCCTGGTGGCCGACCGCTTTTCCATCGGCTTCGGCCCGCGCATCTTCGGCTGGCAGCACAATGGCACGGACTTCCGCCTCTCGCTTATCCCCCTCGGCGGCTACGTCTCACTCCCCCAACTCGCCGACATGGGCCGCCTCGAAGGCGGCGAGGAGGACGAAGCCAACAAGCTTCCCCCCATCTCCTATGCCGACAAGATGATCGTGGCCGTCATGGGCGCGGTCTTTAATATCCTCTTTGCCCTCGCCCTCTCGCTGGTGCTCTGGGGCGTCGGCCGCGAGATTGTCAAATCCACCACCGTCGGCCACGTGGCCGAGGAAATCCGCAATGCTGACGGCGAAATCGTGCCGGGGCCCGCCTATGCAGCTGGCATTCGTCCCAACGATGTCATCTACAGCATCGATGGCAATCGTGTGCCGGACTGGTGGTATTTCCAAAACGCCATCGCTACCGGCGTGGGCCGCGAAGCAGGCGAAGAGGGGCGGCGCCAAGTCGAAGTCGGTGTTTTGCGCGGAGAGGAAGCCCTCCACTTCACCGTATTTCCCGAGCTGGTACGCATCTCCAGCGATCGCATGCGCGACATCGGCATCGCTCCCGAAACCGACGAAACCTCCGCCCCTATCGTCCTACGCCTGGAGCCCGGCATGCCGGCAATTGAAGCCGGGCTACAGGTCTATGACCGGCTGATTAAACTCGATGGTGAAGAAATCATCTCCGGCGCCTTCCTCAACACCTACCTGGCCAACCACGGCGACCGCACGATTCAAGTCACGGTCGAGCGCGACGGCCGGGAGCTCACCCTCCCCATCCAACCCAGGATCAAAGAGGGCGAGACCAGCCCCCGTTTCGGCTTCGCCTACGACTTCCAGTACAAAACCGAGCGCGTACACTACAACCCCGTCGAGCAGCTTTACCGCTTCGCCGAGACGATGAAGATGACGCTCTACGCACTGGTTCACAAAAACTCGGATGTTCATGTTAAGAACATGAGTGGCCCCGTCGGCATCGTACACGGGCTGACCCGTATGGCGCAGATCGGCTTCATCGACCTGCTCTGGATGCTCGCGCTGATCAATGTCAACCTCGCTATTTTCAATCTGCTGCCCATCCCCGTGCTCGACGGCGGTCACATGCTCTTCGCCACTATTTCAAAGCTGATCGGCCGCCCACTGCCTCAGAAATTCATGGAGAACGTGCAGGGGGCCTTCATGATCTTTCTGCTCGGCTTCGTCCTCTACGTCAGCTTCTTCGATGTCGGCCGCTTAGGCTACGACATGGGCCTGATCAACCACGAGCCCCAACTGGAAGAGGCCGCGCCCGCAGGCGATGAGGCCAAGCCTTAATCCTGGGTTTTTATCGTAGTCGGGTTGGCTCTGTTGAAAATCTTGAGCCTGCCGAAATGGCCGCCCGAATAGAGCGAGCGTTTGCCTTAGGCTTTTGCAGGGCGGCAGAGCCAACCCTGCTACGGCAAGAAACCACTTGACTACCTATCACTTGATACTATCTTTATATATCAAGTGAAATACAAGCAAGCAGAGCCAGTCGACCGAATAGTCGAAGAAGTCCACACAGAGCGCCTCGAAAACCCCGGCTACTGGGTGGCGCGTGTGTTGGACGGGCTACCGGTGGCGGAGTTCGATGCCCTGCGTGCGATGCTTGGTTTAACCGTCGAGACCCTCGCGGCCAAGGTGGGGATCTCCACCGCCACGCTGGCACGGCGTCGGGCGGATCAAAAGCCACTTGATCGGGACCATGGTGACCGGATCATTCGTTATGCCCGGCTTTACTGGAAGGCGGTCGATTTCTTCGAGGGGGGCGAGGCCGCCGCACGCAGTTGGCTGGCCAGTCCGGCCCCCGCACTGAGCGGGCAAACGCCACTCGATTTTGCCGAGACCGAGATTGGCGCACGCGAGGTCGAAGACCTGCTCGGTCGCCTCGAATATGGGGTCTATGCCTAAGCCGGGCATGATGCGCTGCTGGCGTCTGGTCAAAGCCCGGCATGCCGCTAAGGCTTGGGATGGCGAGGGTGCTTATCGCTACGGTGGTCGCTGGAATAGCCGGGGCACACGCCTCATTTACACCAGCCAAAGTCTCTCGCTTGCACTCCTGGAGATCCTCGTTCACCTCGACCAAAGCCGCGTCCTCCCCGAGCTCGTTGCCTTCCGGCTAGACATCCCACAGCAGTGTATCGAAAATCTATCCATCGGCTCTCAAAATAGTGAGCCGCTGAGTTGGCCACTTGCCGTAAACAATCCCCGCCAAATCGGTGATACCTGGATAGACCAAACCCGCAGCTTGGCATTTAAGGTTCCCAGCGTCGTGATCCCAGTAGAATCCAATATCCTGATCAACCCGCAGCATCCCGATTTCAAAAAAATCCAAATCAGACAACCAGAGGCGTTTCGTTTTGATCAGCGACTATGAGCGAATCAACCAGGCACTAATAGGCCGTAACATCAAATTCTTCGGGTTTTATAGTAGTCGGATGGTCTCTAACATGTAAATATTTCACAGTTCACGTGGCGTGTCCGCTCGCGGACGCCTGCGTTGCCACAGTGAACTGGATGCTCCGTAGGCCAACAACGCTGCAGGCGCTCGCCCTTCGATAGACTCAGGGCCTTGAGCCTGTCGACGCAGTATATAGATAGCCTGCGTAATTATTGGCAGCGTAATTATTGGCATTATTGCCTTAATTATTGTCTTCGAAGATAATACGCTTGTAATCTGACAAATTATCTGACAGATTTAACTCATGAAAACGACAGTTAGTACATTGCTACGGGAGTTTCCCAAAGTTCGCCGAGCGGCGCTGGCGGGAGAGACGGTTATTATCCAGACGCGGGAAGGTGATCTGCGTTTGTCCAGAGACTGTTCTTCCAAAACATCCTTGCTCGGCTGCCTAAAGGGACAAGTTCGCCATTCAGTGGACACTCTGGACCAGCCGACCAGCCGCGACGATGAGTGGGATGCTTCGCTGTGAGGTTTCTACTCGACACGCATGCGGTCATCTGGGCTTCCGAAGACGATCCGAGGCTCGGCCCGGCTGCTCGAAAGGCCCTGGGTGAGTCTACTTACGGAGATGCCGTCATCTCTGATATTACCTTGCTCGAAATCGCCATGCTAGTCGAAAAAGAACGCCTCTTTATAAATCTTCCGCTGAAGCGCTATCTGCTGAATATACAGGAAAATTACCCGCTGATTTCCATCGAAGCCCAGGTGGCTGCCGAGGTCTATTCCCTGCCCTTAAAACAGGCCGACCCCTTCGACCGGGTCATTGTGTCCACGGCCAGGTACCATTCACTCCCACTCATTACCCGCGATCAGGCCATTAGCCATTCGAACCTGGTTGAAGTTGTGTGGTGAGTCACCTCAATCAGCCGGGCCCCAGGCTGAGCATGGCACTCGCCACCTGCTTAAATGCAGCTAGGTTGGCTCCCTTTACGTAGTCCACCCAATCACCGTCGTCGCCAGCCTCGACGCACTGTTTGTGGATTGAGCCCATAATTTCGGCAAGCTCTTCCTCTACCCGTTCCCGCTTCCAATAGACGCGCATACTATTCTGCGACATTTCCAAACCCGATACCGCGACACCGCCGGCATTCGCAGCCTTGGCGGGGGCGAAGAGCTTTTTCTCTTCGCGGAAGCGTTTGATGGCCGCTGCAGTGGACGGCATATTCGCACCCTCGATCACACCCATACAGCCGTTTTCCAGCAGTGCTTCTGCCGCCTCCAGGTCCAACTCACCCTGAGTTGCACACGGTATAGCCAAATCACAGGCCACCTCCCAAGGCCGCTCATCGGCATGAAACTCACAGCCATCCTCCCCGTCCAAACTCTCCAAACGACCGCGTTGCGCGAATTTCAAATCCTTGATTTTTTTCAGCAGCTCTGTATCCAAGCCCTCCGGAATGTGTAAATAACCGCCTGAGTCCGAAACTGTGACGACTTTTGCCCCCTTCTCCAATAGCTTCTCTGCAGCAAACAAGGCCACATTGCCGGAGCCTGAAATCGCACAAGCCTTACCCGCGAAATCCTCCTCCAGGCGGCTCAACATGGCTTCCGCAAAAAGCACCACTCCATAGCCGGTGGCCTCCATGCGTAAAAGACTCCCTCCGTAGCCCACGCCCTTACCGGTCAGAATTCCGCGGGATTCGTCCTGCAGGCGTTTGTATTGACCATACAAATACCCAATCTCCCGCTCCCCCACTCCAATATCTCCGGCAGGCACATCCCGGTCGGGACCGATATGCCGCGAGAGCTCAATCATAAATGACTGGCAAAAACGCATCACCTCACGGTCTGACCGGCCCCTCGGATCAAAGTCCGAACCGCCCTTGCCGCCCCCCAGGGGCAAGCCCGTCAGGGCGTTTTTGAAGACCTGCTCAAAAGCCAGAAATTTCAAAATACCCAAATTGACGGATGGGTGAAAGCGCAGTCCCCCCTTGTAGGGCCCCAGCGCATTATTAAACTGCACCCGGTAGCCCCGGTTGACCTGTAACTGCCCGTCATCATCCTCCCAACAAACCCGAAAGCTAAACACACGGTCCGGCTCAACCAAACGCTCCAGAATCGCATCCTGCTGCAAGTCCGGGCGCCCCACCGCCTCCGGGTAGATGACCTCTATCACTTCACGCACCGCCTCAAGAAATTCCGGCTCGTGTGGATTGCGCTGGGAAACTTCGTCCAGAAAGCGCTCCAAATCGCTGTCTCTGTCCTTTGAATCCGTGCCGCTGCCTGAAGAAGAAGGGGTGTTTTGCTTCGATTGCGTCATGGATCGACACTTCTCTATTTCAATCCGAATTAAAAGATAAAAGGTGCTTCAGTTTGGATTCTACTGCCGTCAATCAAGCCCACTTATTTCTTTAACTTTAGGAAGAAGTAGCATATTTAGCGCTTTTATAATCAAAACATAGCATATTTAGTGGTGTCTTATGCTTAACACCACAACCACCCCCGTCCTGCCTCAAGCCGCTGCCACCCCGCTGTCGGCTGCTCCGGAAGTACCCACTTCCACTGACCAAACGCCCACTCGCCAAGTCACCAAGCGCGATGGGCGCCTCGTCGCATGGGACCGCTCGAGGATCGAGCGGGCACTCAGACTCGCCTATCAGCATGCGGACCCCGCTGCCGCCTCAGACCCCCTCGCCTTTGCGGAAAAAATGGCACGCCTGGCCGAGGGCGTCGAGCAGGCCGTCTGGCACCGCACCGCAGCCGACGCGCCCATCTCAATCGAAAACATCCAGGATGTGGCCGAGACCTGCATCGCAGCCGCCGGCGACTGGGAGGTGGCACGCGCCTACATCCGCTACCGGACACAGCGTGCCGAGCACCGCCCGAAGCGTCATGGCGACTGTGGTCTGGCGGAATACATCGCCGTCTCCCGCTACGCCCGCTATCGCCCGGATCTCGGCCGACGCGAAATCTGGCCGGAAAGTGTGCAACGGGTGCGCAACATGCACCTGCGCCGCTTCGCCTCGCTGGCCGCCCGTAAGCCGGAGACGACTGTCATCGAAAAAGTGGCCGGGCAATTGAAATTAGATCAGGCGGAACGGACCGTGCTGGGAGGCCAGCGTAGTTTATTCGAAGAGATCTGGCAGGCCTTCGACGGCGTCGAGCAACGCCGGGCACTCCCCTCCATGCGCTCGCTGCAATTCGGCGGCGCAGCCATCGAGGCCAATGAAGCCCGCATCTACAACTGTAGCTTTTCACACGCCGACCGGGTGGCCTTTTTCAAAGAGTGCTTCTACCTGCTCCTCAGCGGCGTCGGCGTGGGCTTCTCCGTCCAGAGCCATCATGTGGCCGCACTGCCCGGCCTGCCCGAGCGCGAGCCAGACAGCGACCTGCCGGTGCGCCACGTCACCGTCCAAGACAGTATCGAGGGCTGGTCGGATGCCATCGATGCGCTCTTCACCTCGCACTACCAAGGCTGGCTGGCGGAGTTCAGCTTCACCGAGGTGCGCCCGCGCGGAGCGCCACTCCGCACCTCCGGCGGCAAGGCTCCAGGGCACCTCCCCCTCAAGAACAGTCTCCAGGACATCAGCCGTATCTTGCGCCAGGCAGCCGGGCGGCACCTGCGCCCCATTGAGGTTTACGACAGCGTCATGATCATCGCCCGCGCCGTGCTGGCCGGGGGCATCCGCCGCTCCGCCACCATCTGCCTCTTCTCACCAGAAGATGAAGAAATGGCCAATGCCAAAACCGGCAACTGGTTCGAAACCCACCCGCACCGCGCCTATTCCAATAACTCCGCACTCATCGTGCGCGACCAGGCCGAGCGAGCCACCTTCGACGATTTGTTTCGCCGCATTCGTGAATCCGGTGAGCCTGGCTTCTATTTCGCAGCAGACAAAGAGCACGGGGCCAACCCCTGTGTCGAGATCGGGCTCTGCCCGCGTGCCGTGCTCGACCCAGCCAGTATTGAGCGACTGCGCGAGCTTGGCTACACCGGACCGCTACAGCCCGGGCAATCCGTCACCGGCTGGCAAATGTGCAATCTCAGCACGGTCAACGGCGCGGCAGTCGAGAGCGTGGACGATTTTTTATGCGCTTGCCGCACGGCCGCCCTGCTGGGCACCTTACAAGCCGCGTATTCGGAAATCGAATACTTAGGTCCAGTTACGCGTTTCCTCAACGAGCGCGAGGCACTCATCGGCGTGAGCCTCTGCGGCATCCTGGACCGGCCTAAATTACTACTCGACCCCGCAGTCCTCGAAGCGGGGGCCCGTATCGTCAAAGCGACCAACGCCGTCTACGCCGACCTGATCGGGATCGAAGCCGCCGCCCGCACCACCTGCGTCAAGCCCGAGGGCACCGCCTCCCTGTTGCTGGGTGCCGGTTCAGGCATCCACCCGCACCACGCGCCCCGCTACTTCCGCCGGGTCCAGGTCAACCGCTTCGACCCCGTCTACCGCCACTTCAAAGCACTCAATCCGGACATGACCGAGCCCAGCGTCTACAGTCCGGATACCGACGACGTCATCACCTTCCCGATGGAAGCACCCACCGACGGTCTTTGCCGGAACGACATCGATGGCACCCGCTTTCTCGAATACGTCTTGCTGGTGCAAAAGCACTGGGTCGAAGCCGGGCTGGCGCAGCAGACCTACAATCCCGGACTCCTCCACAACGTCTCCAACACCGTGACGGTGAAAGACGGGGAATGGGACTGCGTGGCCGACCTGATCTGGGAGAACCGTCAGCACTTCACCGGAGTCGCACTGCTGGCCGACACTGGCGACAAGTCCTACCGCCAGGCCCCGCGCGAAGCCGTCGAAAGCCCGGAGGACGTCCTACGCTGGAATCAAATTCATTACCAAGCAGTCGACTACCGCCAGCTAACGGAAAAAGAAGACCGCACCCAACTAGCCGACGTGGCCGCCTGCGCCGGCGGTGCCTGCGAGTTATGAAAAGAGGCAGATCAGGTAGAGCCGAAAACCGCCCGCCGCAGCTTATTCACCACCGCCAGGTCACCCCAGGGTGCCCCCTGCGCCGCCGTGCCCTCCACCGCTTTCCCACAACCACGTCCCGCCTGCCACTGCGCCGCATAGCGTCGCACAAATTCAGCTGAGCCCAATACCACCCCATCCGTAAAATACCGCACCCGGCACCGCAATACCACCGAAAGCGGCAACTCCCCCTTCTGCTCATTCAGCACCTTCTCCGCCGCTTTACGGTCGATCAGCTTCCCTTTATGCGTCCAGGGCGAAGCACCCTTACCGAAAATCAAACTCCGGTGCGCCGACAGAGCTGATTTCAGGCTCGCCGCCTGCCCTAGCCGCTTCGACCCATTCGCATAAGTCGACCAAATCAACTCCAACCCCCGCTGCGCCTGCTGATTGCCTGCAACCGCCTCCGCGTAACCGCACCAGCGGTAGTCCTTCGGGTCTTCCACCAAGCCCGCACGCACCGGGTTCAGATCAATGTAAGCCGCCATCGTCTGCAAAGGATTGCCTTCGCCCTGCACCAACACGCTCTTAAAGCGGTCCATCCACAAAGTCCCCAGACGATTGTTATGGTTGCGATTATACCAGATGGAGAAGCGCTGCTTCAGCGTCTTCATAAATTCAGACAGGTCGTGCATCCGCGCCAGCAATTGCGCACGCACCTTTTCAGCATCCTCCGTTCCCTCCCGCAGAGCCGTTTCCAGGCGGGCAAACGAAGCCGTCTGATACTTCGTCGGCTTCGGGTAGAGCACCTTAAAGCGCCGCAGCAATTCCGCATCTGAAACCGCCCGATCCTTCTCCGGCACCCTAACCAGCACATGGAAGTGATTCGTCATAATCGAGTAAGTCAGCACCTCCACCCCGCAAAAGTCCGCCACCTGCCAAAGCATCCTACGAAGTACTTCCTTCTCACGCTTCCCCAACAGCATCTGCCCACCCACCACACGGCTCATTGCATGGTAAATTACAGTCGAGTCGGCACATTTCATTCTGAGTATTCGTCTCATATTAAATTCCTCCTAATTAACCTTATCATTCAGCGAGCTAAACCGATGTCAAGCCTTCGTTAGTATTATCAGGCTATAAAATCAACCTAGGCTATAAAATCAACCCTTATTGAGTGCTTTAGGTACTTCCTGTGCCGGTTGACAAAGTCAGACAGAGGTGATTGATTTGGGTTCCCCGGATTATGCTTCAGTTAAGATTAGGTGACGAGTCCATTCCGCATTTGCGCGAGGCAAGCAACTGCGTTTTTAGAGTTAATCGAATTATAGGCCCATAACCTGCTTATTTGTTCCTTTCATGCCTCTTGCAACCCATTCACCTTCCGCTCGTCACCGCTGCCGCCCTACCGGCCAGGAAGGCTTCGCCGTAATCATCGCACTCAGTCTCATGAGCTTCGTGCTGCTCATCGTCCTTAGCCTCGTGCTGCTGGCTACCGTCGAGACCACCAACGCAGAAAATGCCAAAGCCCGCCTGCTCGCCCGCGAAAACGCCCGCCTCGGTCTGATGATCGCCCTGGGCGAGCTGCAAAAACATGCCGGCCCCGATCAGCGGGTAACGGCACGAGCGGATATTTTAGGGGGGGGTAATCACGCAGCGCACGCTCAATATTGGACTGGTATATGGAACACCACGAACCCAAGCGCTGCACCCCAATGGCTGGTATCTGGCAACAATCCAGACCCCAGCACACCACTCAACGATCAAAATTCGATAGTTCTGAATGTTTACGATCCCAGTGATTATTCGAATAGCCTTGGCCTGACGGGGGCCATTCGCAGGGAGACCCGTGTTCCCTCTGTTTCTATAGATTTAGGAAGACTACGCGGCGAATTTGCTTACTGG
>REBV01000118.1 GCA_007692545.1 Puniceicoccaceae bacterium | reverse complement strand
TTTAAACGGTCGCGGGTATTTCTGGCGTCCCAGCTCAGCCCCATCGCCTCCAGAAATTCGGCGGCTTCCAGTAATACCTCGTAGCCCGGATAGTCCTGCCGAAGAATCCACCGGTAGTTGCGAAGTGCTTGTGAGCTTTGGCCGTCAGCTCGATAGGCGCGGGCCAGGGCCAGACGAATAGAGCTCAGGTCCGGTTGAATCCGCACCAATGACTCCATAATATTGATCATCTCCGTTTGTGTCAACGGACTGGTCGCCCCATCGCTTTCCTGCACACTCTCGACCAAGGCTAATTTCGGCACCCACGAGTCGGGCCATTGCTCACTCAAATTTTTCCACAGGCTGGTCCGATCACTGATTGAGGAGGCGAAGGAGAGTGTGAAGCTGATTTGGAGCAGCACAAAAAGTGAGAAGCCGGAATACCAAATAAAGCGGCCTCCAGCGCCGAGAATTCTGATGACCCCACCCAATGCACAGATGAATAGCGCGACGATAAACGGCAAAGCGACGTAATGCAAATGGTCCTCGTGCGCAGGTTCTCCATCGATAAAGGTCCCCGAGCGGAGCCATCCGGGTAGGCTCAGCAATAGATAGACCGTGAGTCCCACGAAAACACTGCGTGCCCACGGCCGCTTATAATTGAAAAGGATCAAGACATAGAAAGGAATCAGCAGGAGCAGAGGCAGAAAACCATATTGGGCACCGGTGCTAAACCCATGAGATGCTTTTAACGGATAAAACAGTGCGAGTTCGGCTGGGAAAAGTGACTGGCCCAAGTTAAAAAAGAAATTTTGAGTCGCGCGGCCGACTTCCTCGCTCAGGGTCAGTTCATGGTCGATGGAGCTGCCCTGAGACCACAGGCCGATAAAGAGTGCCAGGCAAAAAATGGGCAGGAGGTGATTAAAGTCCCGTAGTTTAGGGTAATGTTTTTGATGCAGGATGCAGAGTGCCAGTATGAACGGCAGAAGAAATGCGGCGGGGTGGATCCAGCAGGCCAGGACGCTTAGGCCGATGAGCATAAAATAATCCCGGGAGGATCGATTTTGTATTCCAAAATACATGGCGGCCAGGATCAATACCAAGCCGAGCAGTTCATTCCGATAACCGGCCCAAAAGATCGTTTGCAGCACGGTGGGGTGCAGGGCAAAGACCAGCGAGGCGGAGAAGGCGGCGGGTAGTTTGAGGGCCTCCAATACTTTGAGGAAAGTAAGCGCGGCCGCAATGTGCAGGAGCAGGTTGATCCCGTGGTGGGTGGGCGCATCGGGCAGGGGGCTATAGCTTTCCAGGAAATAGGAGCTGATTGTCAACGGGTCCGCATGGCGAATGCTCTGCAGGGTCCATGCCTCGGCAATCGTATCCATCGACTGATAAGGGCTGCGCTCGACCTGGTCGTGCTCGGACCAGACCAGGTCGGATTGGAACAAGGGCAGATAGCAGATCGTGGTCAGTAGTATGATGATGCAATAGCCGAGCCAACCGACTGGCTTCAACGGGGTGACCTTCGACACTTTGGCCTCTTTGGCACGCGGTGGTGGGACAATTAAATCGGCCCTTCTGGGGGTTCCCTCAGCCCTCGGCTGGCTGCGCTCACTGGTCTTGTCGCTGGTCATTTTTAATCGTGCAGGGAGGGGTGTTTCCAATTGCGGGCATTGAGTGCCTGCTTGAGTGCCTCCATGTCGATCCGGGCGCCGGGGGATACGTTATTTCTCTCAAACCAGCCTCGATTGGTCTCGACCGCGATCATAACCTCATGACTTCTGGAAGCGACCGTATTCTCATCATAGGGAAAGAGTTTGTGCACCTCAAGCAGACGGCCGCTGGCGTCGAAATAGCCGATGTCGAGGGGAATCCCGGTGTTACGCATCCAGAATCCACGACGCGCGGAACCTTCGAAAAGAAACAACATGCCTTGATCCTCCGCCAGTTCCTGCCGAAACATCAAGCCCCGCTGCTTTTCGGCTGGTTCGAGCGCCAGTTGGAGCTGCAAGGGCTGATTGCCGATGGAGATCGGGAAGTAGGTCTGGCTGTCGACCGCTGCGCTGGAGGCCTTGCTACCCTTTCCATTTTCCTGCGAATTGGATGGTTGGCCCGGCTGGCAAGCCGCGAAGAGACAGAGCATACAAAGTATGCAGACGCTGCTGGAAATGTTAAATTTTGCGTTCAAGTTGGAAAAAAAAGGGATCGATGCGTGACTCTGGCTTCAGACTATTCAGTATACTGTGAAAAATTGTAAACAATGAAAAGTAAATCCTCGACCATCCGGCTACTTTACGCCGCCTCTGATAGCTCTGCTGATGCGCTTTACCTCTCGGGCGTCTTTGTGCCGGACCCTTTTTTGGCCATCATTACAGAAAAGAAGTCCTATGCTGTGGTCAGCCAGTTGGAGTTCGCCCGGGTGGCCAGACAGTCACGTTTTGACGAGGTCATGTTGTTGGAAGCGATGCGGCAAAAGGCGGCGGAGAACTTGCAAATGAAATGCGCGGATGTGGGGCCAGGTGAGTTGATGATCTATTTCGCCCAGCGTTTCGCGGTGAAAAAGATCGAAGTTCCGGCCGACTTTCCGGCCGTATTCTACGCCAAGCTGTACGAGGCGGGCTATCGGATCCAGGTCGTCGAGGGCGCTTTTTTTCCGCAGCGCGCCAAGAAGGATGACAGCGAGGCCCGGGCCATCCGTCAGGGCAATGCGGCCTCGGCAGCCGGGATTCGCGCCGCTGAGGCCGTGCTGCGAGCCGCCCGAATCGAGGGCAATCGTATTCTTTACCAGGGCCGTGCGCTCACATCGGAGCGCCTACGCACCCTTATTGATCAAGCCTGTCTGGAAAAAGGAGCCACGGCCAGTCGCAGTATCGTGGCGGGCGGACGGCAAGCCTGTGATCCGCACGAAGTGGGGCATGGATTGCTGCGTCCAAACCAATTGATTATTATCGATGTCTTCCCGCGGGTGCAGAAGACCGGCTACCATGGCGACATGACCCGCACCTTTTTGAAAGGTCGGGCCAGTTCCGCTCAGCGGGCGCTGGTAGCGGCGGTGCAGCAGGCGCATCGCGCGGCCCTGGCGCAGGTCAAGGCAGGCGTCAAGGGCGCCACGGTGCATGCGGCGGCCGAGGCGGTTTTTCAAGCGGGCGGCTATGTGACGGAGCGCCGGGCGGCGGGTTTTGTTGGTTTTATCCACTCCACCGGTCATGGGCTCGGTCTCGACGTGCATGAGGCTCCACGGGTTTCCAAGGGTGCGGGCAAGCTGAAAGCGGGCAATGTTATTACCATTGAGCCGGGCCTCTACTACCCGGAGATCGGGGGCTGCCGCATCGAGGACGTCGTCCGCGTGAGCAAGGAGGGCTATCAGAAGCTGTCTAAGATGCACTACCGCTGGGAGATTCGGTAGTTCTCTCGCCGTTTTTAGGATTGCGGCGCTAGGCAGGGCGCTTTGTTTTGGTTGGTTTTTCGTCTCCTTCCACGACTACTTTTTTATCTATGTATCTCAAAGAGATTGTTATCAGCGGCTTTAAGAGTTTTGCCGACCGCACGCGTCTGGATTTGCGCCAGGGCGTCACGGCTGTGGTTGGGCCCAATGGCTGCGGTAAAAGTAACATCGTCGACGCCATCCGCTGGGTGCTGGGCGAGCAGAGTGCCAAGGCCCTGCGCGGGGCTTCCATGCAAGATGTCATTTTTGAGGGCACGGATAAGCGCAAGGCGCTGCCTACTTGTGAGGTCGCTCTGACTTTTACCGATTGTGAGGGCGAGTTGGGCACCCAGTTTAATGAGGTGGAGATTTCGCGCCGGGTCAGCCGGGATGGGGGGAGTGATTATTATATCAACGGCAAAGTCTCCCGCCTGAAGGACATTCAGCGCCTCTTTGCCAATACCGGGGTGGGGCGTGTTTCCTACTCGTTCATGCTGCAGGGGCAGATTGACCAGATCCTTTCGACCAACCCGGCTGAGCGCCGGACGATCTTCGAGGAAGCAGCCGGTATTACCCTCTATAAGGCGCAGCGCAAAGAAGCGCTGAGTAAGCTCTCGCTGGTCGATGCCAATCTGGCCCGGGTGACGGATGTGATCGAGGAAGTTTCGCGTCAGATCGGCTCGCTCAAGCGCCAGGCCAGCAAGGCACTCCGCTACCAGCGGATCAAGCACCGCCTGACGCATTTGGACCTCGCTTTCAGCGCCCACCGTCATGCCGCGCTCAGTCAATCGATTCAAACGGTCGCGGGGCAGGCCGGGGAATTGCGGAAAAAAGTGGAGACGCAGAACAACTCGCTGGAGCGCGACGAATCCATTCTGGCGGAAAAGAAGACCCAGCGCACAGAACTCGCCCAGAAGATGGAGGCTCTGCAACAGCGTGTTTATAACCTGCGCTCGGAGAAAGAAAACGCCGATAACCAATCGGAATTTTCGACGATTCGCTCCAAGGATCTCGATGCCCGGATTGCGGAGTATCAAAAAGAAATCGCGGATCTGGAGAAACAGAAGTCCGATCTGGCCAAGCGTGCCCGCGACGAGACCGAGAACAAACAGCTCCAGTTGGGTGTGGTCGATGACTCGGACCGCATCTTCCGTGAGCGTAACAATGAATTGATCGCGGCGCAGGAGAAGCTGGGTGAAATGGAGGGCGAGCTGCAAAAACGGCGTCAGGATGTGCTGCATGCCGAGAACCGGATCAATCGTGCCCGCTCCCGTTGCACCACGTTGGAAGTCGATTTGAAGACCTACCAAGTTAAACACGGCTCGCTGACCGAGACGGCTATCACGCTGAAAGAGGAAGTGCAGCTACTGCAAAAAGGCCTGGCTGATGTTCAACGCCTGCTCGAAAAACGCCGGGCCGAGCAAACGGCCAGTGAGGCTGCCGTGGAGCAGGCCCGCAATCATTCGCGCGAGATCTTAACGCAGTTTCGGGCCCTGCAGGAGCGCATCCAGGAGCAGGACCGTGGCATTGCCCGTAAGACCGCCCAGCTGAATGTATTGGAAGGCCTGCAAGCCAAGTTTGAAGGATTCGGCGAGGGGGCCAAGGCCATCCTGGGCGATAAATTGAGCGAGGTCGTCTCGAAGGACAGCGTCTCGATCATTTCCAAGGAACTGAGTGTGGAGAGTGACTATACCGCGGCGCTGGAGACCCTGCTGGGCTCTGCGGCGGACACGCTCTATATCGGCGATTCGGTGCAGGCGCTGGCGGTCATCGGCAAGCTCGACGCCGATGTGCTGGGCCGCGCTTGCCTACAGGTCGATCTGGGGCCCAAAAGCGCCGGGCAGCAGGGGACGCTGCCCGAGGGGTTGGTCGCCGCACAATCGGTGGTCAAAGTGCGGGAGCCGAATCTGCAGGGGCCGGTGGATCGTTTGCTGAGTGACTGTTATTTTGCCGACCGGCTGGAAAGCTTCCTGGAGTTCTGGAAATCAAACCCGGACTTCAACTTTCAGCTGGTCGCGACCCGCAGTGGTGAACTGATCGATTGCCGGGGCTTGATCCATGGCGGACGCAGTTCCGGCAAAAAGTCTTCCAGTGTGCTGGAGCGGGAGTCTGAAATCCGCCGTCTGCGCAAAGAGATTGAAGCCGAGCGCAAAGCGCTCAACACCTTGCGTGAAGAAGCCACGAGCCTCGACGAGCAACGCAATAAGGCAGAGAGCACAGTGGAAGCCCAGCGCAAGCGCCAGGGCGAACTGGCCAGCGAAGTCTCCGGCCTGGTGGCGGAAGAGCGCAACCAGGCGCAAAAGGTCGAGCAGAATGCGAAGAGCCGCAACCAGGCGGAGGAGGAAATCGCCCGGCTGGATGCCAAGCATGGAAATTCGGTGGCTGAGTTGGAGACCGCCAAGGAAGAGTTGGCCGCAGCCGAGCAGGCCCTCAAAGAAGAGCGTCAGGGCGGTAGCGACCTGGAAACCGCGATTGTGCGTGCCCGCGAAGTGCGCGACCAACAGCGCGAAGCGCTGGCCGATGTCCGCCTCGAGTTAGCCGAGAAGAAGCAACGCCTGGAATCGGCCGACCGGGCCCTGAGCGAAGTTCAGCGGGAGACGGCAAATCTGCAGCACCGCATACTTCGGCGTAACCAGGAAATTGATACGCTCAATGAGCAGATCGCTCAACTTAAAAACGCTGCCCAACAACAGGCGGAAAAGAGCGGAGAGCTCGACAAAACACTCCGGATCGCCACCGAGGCACTGGAGCAGGACCGGCTGGAACTGAAGGCAATCGATACCCTGATCCGGGAGATTGACGATGGCCTGAGTGGCCGCCGCAGTGAGAGCCGCTCGGCTGATCAGGAATTGACCAAGTTGGAAATCCGCCTGGCGGAGGAGCGTTCACAACTCGGCTTTATTCAAAGCAGTGCCCAGGATGAGTATCAGCTCGACCTGGCCCAGGTCGACTGGAAGGCCGAACTTTGGGAGGGTAATGTGGAATTTGAAAAACGGGTCAATCTCGACGACCTGGACGACCCCGATCAACTGGCAGCCCAGCCCAAGACGGAGCGCCGCGATCCCACGGAGGAGGAGCTGGCCGAGATGGATCAGACCGACTGGTCGGCCATCGAAGCAGAGGTGGGCGAGCTGAAAGGGCGCATCGCTAACATGGGCCCGGTCAATCTCGAAGCGATCAGCGAATACAGCGACTTGAAGGAGCGTCACGACTTCCTGAAAAACCAAAGCGAGGATTTGTGGAACTCGAAGAACAAGCTGGTCGCCACCATCGATGAGATCAACGAGACTTCGCAGACTTTGTTTCGGGATACTTTTGAGCAAGTCCGGCGCAACTTCGCCTTCACCTACGAAAAGATTTCCGGCGGCGGTGATTCCGATCTTCTGCTGGTGGACTCCGAAGACCCGCTGGAGTCGGGGATCGATATCATCGCGCGCCCTCCGGGGACCCGCCTGAAGAGCGTCACGCTGCTCTCGGGCGGCCAGCGCACCATGGCGGCCGTGGCCTTGCTCTTCGCCATTTATATGGTCAAGCCCAGCCCCTTCTGTGTGCTCGACGAGATCGATGCGGCGCTCGATGATGCGAATATCGGCCGCTTCTGCGAGATTCTGCACGGGTTTACCGACAAGTCGCAGTTCCTCATCATCACCCACAATAAACGCACCATCTCCAACGCGGATACCGTATTTGGCGTGACGATGCCCGAGCGCGGCGTCTCAACCCTGATCTCCATGCGCTTCAATAAAGAATCCAAGCGCCCGGAGATGCTGGGAGCAAACTGAGATATTTTGGGCTAAAGTATTCATCCGGCACTTGCGCGGGGCTTGAATTTTAGTATAGCTGGTGCACTTATGGAAGAATCTGTTATTCAGGACCCTTTGCTTTCGGTGCGCGACTTGAAAGTTCATTTCCCGGTCAAGGGCGGTCTATTGCAGCGGCAGGTGGATGTGGTGCGGGCTGTTGATGGGGTGAGTTTTGATGTGCCACGGGGCCAGACTGTTGGGCTGGTGGGTGAGAGTGGCAGTGGTAAAACCACGACGGGTCGGGCCATTGCGCGGCTGGTGCCGATCACGGCAGGCTCGGTGCACTACGGTGGGCGCGATTTGGCTACGCTCTCGCGGCGGGAGTTCTTCGAATACCGCAAGAAGATTCAGGTGATTTTTCAGGACCCGTTCAGCTCGCTCAATCCGCGGATGACGATTTTCAGCATCATCGCGGAGCCGCTGGATATTCACTTCAAGGATTGGAGCCATGCGCAGAAAGAGGCGAGGGTGGCGGATCTGCTGGAGAAAGTCGGGCTGCCGGCTGACTACATGCAGCGCTACCCGCACCAGTTCAGTGGGGGGCAGCGGCAGCGGATCGGCATCGCCCGCGCGCTGGCAGTGGAGCCGGATTTTATCGTGTGCGATGAGCCGGTGAGTGCGCTCGATGTCTCGGTGCAGGCGCAGATTGTGAATCTACTCCAGGACCTGCAGGAGGAACTGGGGCTGACCTACCTCTTCATCGCGCACGATCTAGCGGTGGTGGAGCATATCAGCGACCAGGTGCTGGTCATGACGGAGGGCAAGATCGTGGAGCAGGCCAGTGCGGAGGCGATTTATGCAAATCCGCAGCACCCGTATACGGTGAAGCTCCTACAGGCAGTGCCGCAGTTGTGAGCTGCTGGTAGAGTCAAAAATCCGATTATTTAGTTTTTATCGTAGTCGGGTTGGCTCTGCCGCCCGAATTGAATGAAGCTGTTGCTCAAGCTTTTACTGGGCGGCAGAGCCAACCCTGCTACGGATAGGGTGTTTCCAGCTTGCTCAGCGTTTGTCCGGCGGTGTGAGGAGCACGCGGGTTTGCAGGCCGGCCAGGTATTCGGAGAAGGGCTCGCCTTCGGGGGCGTTGCGCAGGACGCGCTGGACCATGCCCATTTTGGCGTCGAGGTTATCGATCATTGAGACGAAGACGGCTTCGGGGGTGGCGGCCATGGCGGCAGCGCCCCATTCCTTTTCGCCTTGGTGGCTGAGGATGATGTGTTCGAGGCGCTCGGTCAGATCCTCGTTGAGCTTACTCTGGAG
Source organism: Puniceicoccaceae bacterium (assembly GCA_007692545.1). GTDB lineage: Bacteria > Verrucomicrobiota > Verrucomicrobiia > Opitutales > Coraliomargaritaceae > Thalassobacterium. The sequence continues at coordinate 9,852 of REBV01000118.1, read as the reverse complement.
GGCGGCTTTGCGGGCGGTGCGGAAGCCGAGCACGACGTGCCCGTGGAGGGTGCCGATGCGGCTGACTTTGGCGGCGAAGTCGCCTTCGTACTCCTCTAGCTTACCGATGTCGTGGAGCAGGATGCCGGCGATGGCGAGGTCGGCATCGACTTGTGGGTAGAGGGGGAGGAGGGCGCGGGCGGCGCGCGCCATGTGGGTGGTGTGTTCGAGCAGGCCGTGGCGGTAGGCGTGGTGCATGCTGATGGCGGCAGTCCCGGTGCGGAAGCGGTCGCCCATGTCATCCATCACGCGCTGCACGGTGTCGCGCAGCTGGGGGTGCTCGATGGCGGCGATGGCGTCTTCGACATGGGCCCAGAGCTCCTCGGGGGACTCGGGTGGCACCTCCACCAGTTGGCTGAGTATGCTTTGCGTCTCGGCATCGTCTGCGCTGAGTTCTTCGGCGGCCTGGAGGCGGGGGGAGAAGCGGTCCTGGTAGTATTCGGTCTTGCCGGAGACGCGGATGATGGCGCCCTCGTCGACGTGTTCGAGTGCGGCGAAAATGGCGGAGTCGCCAAAACAGTTGGCGGTAAAACTACCTGCGGCATCGCCCAGTTCGACACTCAGGAAGGGGTTGCCGTTTTTGGCGGTTTTGAGCGTCTTACGGCGCAGGATGAAAATACTGCGGAAGGGCACCGCCTTGTCTGGATCGAGCTGCTTGAGCTCCTGGACCGTTTTGAATTCGCTCATGCTGGGTTGGGGTGGCTTAGTGACCTGCTTGGGCGATATTGGCCCCTTTGGGCTGGCCGATGGCTTCGAGCAGTTCTTCGAACCAGGGGGTGTCGATGTTGAAGGGCTTGCCCCCGGCGATGCGGGGAAACTCGATGGCGCGGAGGATGTTGCGGTCGTCCTCGTCGTGGCCGATCACGCCGCTTTCGCGGACCACGGCGCAGTCCACGGCGAGGTCGGTGCAGCTCTTGATCAGGCGGATGTCTTCCACATTGGCGGGCGCGGCGCGGGCGAAGTAGCCGCTCTTCTGCACCAGAACTTTTTCAGCATCCAGCATTTTGGCGAATTGCTCGCCGAACCATTTGCCGGGGTTGACGGCATCGAGTTTGACGTGGCCGAAGGCATCGCGGGGCACGGCCTCGCCGGCGGCTTCCATTTCTTTTATAATGGTTTCAACGCCGGCGCCCTCCGAGATGAAGATGTTGACGTTGTCGTGGGTATCCATGACGGCTTTGAGGCGCTCGGCCTCGGCCTGGATGTCGATTTCCATTTCAGGGATGAAGATGGCGTGGACTTCTTTGCGTGCCTCGCTCAGCCCGATCTCCTCAGCCCACTCCAGGCGGTCGAGGCGTTTGCGGTAGCTGTCGGCCGTGGCGGCGGTGAGCCAGCCGCAGTTGCGCCCCATGACTTCGTGGATGATTAGCATGCGGGGGTTGGCGTTGTGCTCGGCAACGACATTTTCGAAGAATTTGGCCCCTTCTTCGGCAGCCGTCCAGGCACCGAGGCTTTGGGCGATAGGGAAGACATCGTTATCGATCGTCTTGGGCAGGCCGACGACGGTTAGGTCGTAGTTGTTTTCAGCCAGAAAAGCGGCCAGATCGGCGGCGGTGGTGTTGGTGTCGTCACCGCCGATGGTGTGGAGCACGTCGACCTGGTCCTTGGACAATTGGTCGGCGGCGACCTGGAGTGGGTCCTGGCCTTCCTGGATGAGGCCGCGTTTGAGGCAGTCCTTCACATTGGTCAGTTTGACCCGGCTATTGCCAATCGGGCTGCCGCCATGGGCGTGCAGTGTGCCGGCTGTGGCGCGGATGGCCTCAGTGACCGGGATGCTGTCGCCGAGCAGCAGCCCTTTATAGCCACCGCGATAGCAAATGATCTCGATATCCGGATAGAGCTCGGTGTAGCGCTCGATCAGGCCACCGACAGCGGAGGAGAGGCAGGGTGCGAGCCCGCCTGCGGTGAGGAGGGCAACTTTTTGAACAGGTTTTGAGTCTGGCATAGCTTGCACTTATGGCCACGAGCTGGAAGTTTGTCACGACTTTCTGAAAAATGAGTGCGAAGAATCTGGAAAAAACCGCTTGGCGCAATGTGCGTAGCTTTACGCACTTTCGGCACCTCTTTCACCGTCGAGTCGTCGCAGTTGATTAAACTGCCGATTTGGCTTTGCTCTTTCATGCGCATAACAATGCGCACCAATTTAAGGATGATCAGAATTATTTATGGGGTAATCGCAGGGTGTCCTCACCCGCTGGATTTAGGTTCTGGTGCCGTAAGGTGTGCGGGTTCAAGTCCCGCGCCGAGTACTTTTACGGAGTGCAGGGTGTCCCCACCTGCTGATAGAGTTGTAGGCCCATGGCCGGCTGCCGACGGTGGCGCTGGTGGAAAGCCGGCAGACCAAATACTTCCAGTTAAATGAAATTCCTGCGTGACCTGTTGTTGTTTCCTGCCTTATCTTGCTGATCGGTCGGAGCCAACTTTCTATTTCTATGTCAATTCGCAAATCCCAATGTAACGCATTACGCTCTTTTATTTTGTTTTTTTACATAAAAATGCCACGACACTACAATCAATCGGCTTGGATTACGCATTGGTCTCCATCCGCCGATCCTCGCGGATTCAAAGGCAAACTAAGCCTTAGGCCGAATTCGTGCCCGCTGGATCATTCGCGCGAGTATCTCACGTTAGACCGAAATGCCAACCATGTCTGACGTCTTTTTCAGCAACCCTATCCTCAACTCGCCCTACGAGTATCCCAATCAACATTGGGAACTCGATCGGGAGGGGCAACCGACACAGGAGATTGTTCCTTCCCGCCGCATTGCCGACTTTATCACGCCGATCCCCAAGGCGAAGAAGCGCAAAGGCAAAGCCGACCAGCAGGAGTTGGTGATGGACGAGGGCGAAGGCCTCTCCTCGGAGGAACAGCAATACACGGCCTCCAGCATTAACCGCTTACGTGAGCACATTGACAAGTGGAGAAAACTGCCGAATGCCAGCGACTGGAAAGTCACCCCAGAGACGGCACGCCTGTTGCAACATTGGCGTCACTTCGAATTTCAGGGTATACGCCCCTTTTTCTGTCAGGTCGAGGCGGTCGAGACGCTTATTTGGCTGACTGAGGTTGCTCCCAAGTCCGGCAATCTCGGTAAGAGCTTTCTGAAGCACCTCGAAAAAGCCAGCCTAGCAGCCAACCCGGAACTGCTGCGCATCGCGCTCAAGCTGGCCACCGGTGCGGGTAAAACCACCGTCATGGCCATGATCATCGCCTGGCAGACGATCAACGCGGTACGCCGACCCACCAGCAAAAACTTCACTCGTGGCTTCCTTGTGGTTGCTCCGGGCATCACGATTCGAGATCGGCTTCGTGTCCTGCTGCCCAACGATTCGGAGAGCTACTACGAATCACGCCAACTGGTGCCGACCGACATGCTGCCGGAAATTGGTAAGGCCAAGATCGTCATCACCAACTACCACGCCTTCAAGCTCCGCGAGAGGTTGGAGCTGGCCAAGGGCAACCGCGCCTTGCTGCAGGGCCATGGCCCACAGCTCAACACCCTTGAAACCGAGGGCCAGATGCTCCAGCGGGTCATGCCCGACCTCATGGGCCTGAAAAACGTCCTCGTCCTCAATGACGAAGCGCACCACTGCTACCGCGAAAAGCCCGGCGAAGACGACCCCGGCGACCTTAAAGGCGACGACCGTAAGGAAGCGGAGAAAAACAACGAAGCGGCCCGCCTCTGGATTTCCGGCCTCGAAGTCGTCAAGCGCAAGCTGGGCCTCAACCGGGTCGTCGACCTTTCAGCTACGCCCTTCTTTCTTAGTGGCTCCGGCTATGCGGAAGGCACGCTCTTCCCCTGGACGATGTCCGACTTCTCCCTCATGGATGCCATCGAATGTGGCATCGTCAAACTGCCTCGTGTCCCGGTCGCTGACAATATCCCGGGTGGCGACATGCCTATGTTCCGCAACCTCTGGGAACACATCAGCAAAAAGATGCCGAAAAAGGGCCGGGGGAAGGGTGCCGTGCTCGACCCGGAGAACCTGCCCACGCCCCTCAAGACCGCGCTCGAAGCCCTCTACGGCCACTATGAAAAAACCTTCGCATTCTGGGAGCAGCAGCAGATCGCCGTGCCGCCGTGCTTTATCGTGGTCTGCAATAACACCGCCACCTCCAAGCTGGTTTACGATTACATCTCCGGCTACCAGCCCGCTGAGGACAGCACCCGCCCCAACGTTCGCGGTAAACTGCCGCTCTTCGATAATTACAACGAGCACGGCGAACCGCTCGCCCGGCCCAACACGCTCCTGATCGACAGCGAGCAACTGGAGTCCGGTGATGCACTCGACAAGAATTTCCGCGAGATGGCCTCCTCCGAGATCGACCAGTTCCGCCGGGAGATTGTCCAGCGCACTGGCAATCAGGAAGCAGGCAACAAACTGACCGACCAGGATCTGCTGCGCGAGGTCATGAACACCGTCGGTAAGCCGGACCGCCTCGGCAGCTCCATCCGTTGCGTGGTCTCCGTCTCCATGCTGACCGAGGGCTGGGATGCCAACACCGTCACCCACGTCCTCGGCGTCCGCGCCTTCGGCACCCAGCTTCTTTGCGAGCAGGTCATCGGTCGCGCCCTCCGCCGCCAGTCCTACGAACTCAACGAGGAAGGCCTCTTTAATACCGAGTATGCCGACGTGCTCGGCATCCCCTTCGACTTCACCGCCAAGCCGGTCATCGCGCCGCCCGCTCCGCCTCGCGTCACGACCCATGTAAAGGCGGTCCGCCCCGAGCGCGACGCCTTGCAGATCACCTTCCCCCGCGTCTCCGGCTACCGGGTCGAGCTGCCCACCGAGCGGCTGTCCGCCGATTTCAACGAAGACGCCCACCTTCAGCTCACCCCCGACCTGGTCGGCGCTACCCGCACCGAGCAGCGCGGCATCATCGGGGAGGGCATCGACCTCAACCTCGTCCATACCGGCGATATCCGCCGCTCCACGCTCCTGCTCAATCTCACTCAACGGCTCCTCTACACCAAATACCGCGACCCCGGTGACGAGCCCAAGGTGCACCTCTTCGGCCAGCTCAAGCGCATCACCCGTCAGTGGCTCGACGAATACCTGGAGTGCAAGGGCGGCACCTATCCCGCCCAGCTCATGTATCAGGAGCTGGCCGACATGGCCTGCGAGCGCATCGCCGCCGCCATCGCCCGCGCCGGCATGCAGGCCGACGAGAGCCAGCGCATCATCAAGGCCCTGCTCGATCCCTACAACCCCACCGGCTCCACCGCCCACGTCAACTTCCGCACCTCCAAGGAAAGCCTCTACCAGACCGCCGCCAACAAGTGCCACATCAACTGGGTCGTCCTCGACTCCGACTGGGAGGCCGAGTTCTGCCGCGTCGCCGAAAACCACCCCAAGGTGCTCGCCTACGTCAAAAACCACAGCCTCGGCCTCGAAGTTCCTTACCGCTACGGTGCCGAGAACCGGAAATACATCCCAGATTTCATCGTCCTAGTCGACGACGCTCACGGTCCCGAGGATCCCCTCCACCTTATCGTCGAGATCAAGGGCTACCGCCAGGAAGACGCCAAGATCAAGAAGACCACTATGGACAGCTACTGGATCCCCGGCGTCAACAACCACGGCCACTACGGCCGCTGGGCCTTCGCCGAGTTCACTGACGTCTGGGAAATGCAGGACGATTTCGGGAAGGAAGTCGCTGGCAAATTTGAATCGATGATTTCCCGACTCCCTGAATTATGACTTAAACCGAATGGAAGAAGGAACTACAGTTGATAAGAAATCTCTCCTTTGCTTTGCCGCGGATCAGGCAAAATGGGACTGGGACAAGCTTGCCAAGCATTGCATCGCATTTGCCAATGCGAGAGGTGGCGAACTTTTCTTTGGCATTGAAGACGATTGCGAGATGCCCGCGCCGGATCAGCGCATCCCGCGCTCACTCGGGGAGCGCCTGCAAAAAGGTATCGCCCATCATTGTATCAATGTAGGGACGTCTGCCGAAGTGCGTCGCATGGAGAATGGTGGCGAAGTATTGGTCCTCCGGGTTCTACCCAGCCGCCAAAGCGTCGCCTCCACGACAAATGGCCGCTATTTCATGCGTGTATCCGACGAAAGTCGTCCCGTCATGCCTGACGAGTTGTTACGCCTTGCGAGTGAGAAAGACGCTTATACTTGGGAGCTACAACAAACATTGCGCCTGCATTACCAACAGGCCAATCCGGTGAAGCGGGTCAAACTGCTGCAAGAACTGCGCACTTCGAGTCGCGTCAGTTCCTTCGTCAGAGACAAAGACGACATCGAGCTGCTACAGCACTTCTCTTTGCTTGGGGAAAATGAGATGATGACGAATCTGGGTGTCCTTTGGATGGGTGAACAAGCAGACCGCAAGCGCCTGCGCTACCCACCTGCGGTTCAATTCATCAAATATGATCAACGGGAAAAAAAGGTCGCCAAGCGAACTTGGACAGATGCAACTCTCAATCCCAAGGAACTTATCGAAGCTATCTGGACTGAGATCCCAGACTGGAAGGAATTTACCGAGATCCCGGACGGGATGTTTCGCGAGACATTGCCCCATTACGATGAGGTTGTGGTGCGCGAGCTTCTCGCTAATGCCATTATCCACCGCCCCTACACCACGCGAGGAGACATTTTCATCAACCTCTACCCGGACCACCTGGAGTTTCATAATCCTGGTCTCCTGCCCCTAGGTGTCACGCCTCAAAACATACTTCACCAGCGTGTCGCGCGCAATCCCTACCTTGCCGAATTATCCTATGCACTGGGCCTGATGGAAAAAGAGGGCTCGGGATATGATGCGATCTACGACGTATTGCTGTCACAAGGACGCAATGTGCCTGCGGTTATCGAAGAGCACGACCGGGTGGTCGTTAACGTTGAGCGCCGGATCGTAAAAGCTGAGGTCATCGACTTGATCGCACGAATCGACGAAAGCTACCAACTGACACAACGGGAGCGCATCAGCTTGGGCCTGCTCGCACAGCACGGCAGCTTGACTGCACTGGAGTTCTCCCGCCTTCTTTCTGTTGAGGAAGGTCCCCGTCTTCGGGCATGGATCGGGAGACTGATCGAACACAAAGTCGTCCACCGGCGAGGTAAAACCCGTGCCACCGAATATCGGATCAATCCAGAGGTGCTCCGCAAAAAGAAATTCAAAGGACCAACGACGCTTAAGGCGATCGCTCCCCACCGTTTGAAGGAGCTCGTCCTTGCCGATATTACAACGCATGCCCCAACAGCGGAGAGCCCAGCCAAATGGGGTGACATCCACAAGCGCGTGGGCAAAGAAATCTCTGAGTATAAACTCCGCGCGGCACTCAAGTCGCTGCGGGAAGAAGGTAAAATCAAAACCACCGGTAAACGCGGCCACGGCAGCGGTTATTCTTTATGCGAAAACTTGCCAAATAAATGACCGAAAATCGGTTTTCGCATAAAGAAATTACTACAAGACATGCATATACGACTCTAAATCAATGATTTAACCTTTATCCAAACGTAAAGCTCATAAAACGCATAAAACGACATAAAGCACATAAAACGACATAAAGCACCCGAGAACCTTCCCGCTTAATCAGCCATTTTACCCAGCCATGCCCAACAAAAAAACTGCCAAGACTGCTCTAAGAAAGAGCCTGCCTGAGGCCGATCTAGAGCTCGTGCCGCAGCGCATCGCACCTCTGGTTCAACTCATTCGCGGTGAAAAGGTGCTCCTGGATGCGGACTTGGCCGAGCTTTACGGGGTAGAGACCAAGGCGCTCAATCAGGCAGTGAAGCGAAACCAAAAGCGCTTCCCAACGGACTTCATGTTTCAACTGACCCGGAAGGAGTGGAGCGACTTGAGGTGCCAATTTGGAACCTCAAGTTCAAAAAGCGCCGAAATTGAGTTGGATACGAACTTGAAGTCACAATCTGTGACCTCAAGACACGGAGGTCGCCGCACGCCTCCCTATGCGTTTCCGGAACAAATCGTCAAGAAGCTGCGGCCTGAACTTCAAGCCAAGGTGAAGACATCCGCCGTCCGCGATTCATAGCCCCGCCCAACTCCGCCATCCGCTATCCCCGCTTGAGCGGGACTTCACTTCCCTCAGCATTCATCCGCCATCAATTCCATGCCCAAAAAGAAAACCATCACCAAGAAGCAAGTCGACGCCCTCGTCCATGAGGACGCCAAGCGGAAGAACATCCCCACCGCCGAGTTCGAGTCGGTCATGGATAAGGACGCGCAGACGCCCATCGAGCTGGCCTACGCGCGCCGCAACCGCGACCTCGACCCCCAGCTCGTCTGGCGCGGCAAGGACGAGCAGGACTGGTCCGACCTCGTGGTGCAGGCACCCCCGCTCTACATCCAGGAAAAAGTCCACCCCAAGGTGCTGATCGACGACCTGCGCCGCCGCACCGATGCCGACGAGGCCGGGGCCGAGCCGCAGCTCGACCTCTTCGGCGATTTCAACGGCCTGCCCAGCGAGGAGGCCAAGACCGAATTCTACGCCCACGACGCCAACTGGACCAACCGCATGATCCTCGGCGACTCCCTCCAGGTCATGGCCTCCCTCGCCGAGCGCGAAGGCCTGCGCGGCAAAGTGCAGTGCATCTACCTCGACCCGCCCTACGGCATCAAGTTCAACTCCAACTTCCAGTGGTCCACCACCTCCCGCGATGTCAAAGACGGCAACCAGGCCCACATCACCCGAGAGCCCGAAATGGTCAAAGCCTTCCGCGACACCTGGCGCGACGGCATCCATACCTACCTCACCTACCTGCGCGACCGCCTCACCGTGGCCCGCGATCTACTGACCGAGTCCGGTAGCATCTTCGTCCAGATCGGCGACGAAAATGTCCACCGGGTCCGGGCACTGATGGATGAGGTGTTTGGGGAGGAGAATTTTGTTGCTCAAATTTCATTTGCAAAAACCAGCGGTTCAACAGCCGATTTCATGGGTAACTCTGTAGACTATATTCTTTGGTTTTCTAAAAGAAAAGCGGCTATGAAATTTAGACCCTATTGGCTGGAGAAAAAACCAGGTGAGCGAGGAGGCACTGGCTATAGGTCTTATCGTTTTGCTGATGGAAGCCGCAGTCGCCTCACGTCTGATCAACTAGCCGGAAGCGAAGAAATACCAGAAGGTGCTAGAATTTACTTCCGAGACAATCTGACAAGCCAAAGCATGGGTCGGGAGAAAGGAGAAGGCGCGGCATCTTGGTTTCCCGTTGAGATTAACGGCAAGACTTTCAAGCCGAGCCTTTCTGTTCGCTGGAAAACGAACCAACAGGGAATGGATCGGCTGTTGAAAGCGGATCGTGTCGAGCCATCGGAAAAGAACATTGGATATATCAGATATCTTGACGACTTTGCCGCTTTTAGCCTCGGTGACATCTGGACAGAAACCGTGGGACAGAACCAGTTCGCTGGAAGTAAAATTTACGTTGTTCAAACTGCCATTACTGTCATTCAGCGTTGCCTCCTCATGGCCACCGACCCCGGCGACCTTGTGCTCGATCCCACTTGCGGTTCCGGCACCACCGCCTACGCGGCGGAGCAGTGGGGCCGTCGCTGGATCACCATCGACACCTCCCGCGTCGCCCTTGCGCTGGCCCGCGCCCGCATTATGGGCGCGAAGTATCCCTTCTACCTCCTCGCCGACAGCAAGGAGGGCCAGCAGAAGGAAACCGAGCTCACCCGCAGCGCGCCCTCCGAAGCCCCCGCCTACGGCAACATCCGCCAGGGCTTCGTTTACCAGCGGGTGCCGCATGTCATGCTGAGTTCGATTGTCAGAAACGCCGAGATCGACGTCATCTGGGACAATTTTCAGGAAAAGCTCGAACCGCTCCGCC
>REBV01000051.1 GCA_007692545.1 Puniceicoccaceae bacterium | reverse complement strand
CAGAAACCGAGGCTCTCCGCCTCGGTTAGACGTGGGCCATTTGCTTTCGATCCACTCTTTTGCGCTTCGGCTTTGATCCCGGTTCACGCAGTTCGATAACCAGTTCTTTTCCCAGAGCCTGAGCTACCTTGCGAAGGGTCGAGACAAGGGCATCGCTGGCCTGATTCTCTAACCTCGAAATGACCGACTTTTTTGTGTGAATAGCGGTCGCCAGTTCCTCTTGCGTGACACCAGCACTCTCGCGGGCTTCCTTGAGTAGAATCCCAATGAGGAACTCCTGATAACCGGATTCGTAGCCTTCCGCAAAGACGGGGTCTCGTTCCTTGCGCTTCTGAATGTATTTATCGAGATCGTCCATGGTTCATCCTTGGTTTAAAAAATAGTCTTTGCGTCGGCGTTCAGCTGTTTCGATTTCTTGTTTTGGAGTCTTCCGGGTTTTCTTTACGAATCCACTCACAAGAATGACCAGATTATCGCCATTCATGAACCCCAGAAGCCGGAAAGCATTGCCTCCAAACTCAGCCCGAACTTCCCAAAGCTCCGTGCTCACCAATTTTTTGAAATATTCGATCGGAGGTCTTGGAAGAGTTCGCACCAGATCAAGCACTTAGGAAACCTTCCGGGCCTGCTTGCCATCAAGGGAGTCAAGAAACTCCTCGACGGGGCATGCACCCGATTGTTGCCGGTAGAACTCAATTGTCCGCATTCTTCAAAGTTAGCATATGTGTGAACATGGTCAAGTACTGATTGCTAGAATTTCATGGCATGCAGACTGATCCGAGAATACCGTCGCCCGAGTCTCTGAAATGTTTGAAGCCCTTGGCACTTGGGCACATCTTGCTCCGTCCTATGGTGGCTACTTCGCTATCGCGCTTGGCTTATTTGCGCTCCTTGGAGCAGGATACTGGCTTTACGAAAAAGGCCACTTCAGCCCGGTGCCGGAGCAAGGAAGGGTCGTTTAATCCATCAGTTTCTTCCAAGGGCAGCCAATCGCCTCCCGAAGGCGGCGGGCAGTCGTCACCAGAATATTGATTTGCCCGGCTTCAATCTTCTGGAGGGTGCGCAGCGCGATTTCCGCCCGTTCGGCGGTTTGCTCCTGAGTCAGGTGCCGCTTGACCCTTTCCCGGCGCAGGTTGTCTCCAAAGCGTTTCAGCTCGGGTTTTAGCTCGGATCTTGGGATTTTTGAAGGCACGAACTATTGTGCCGTAAATCCCGACATTCGATAACGTCCCAACAAGGCGCAAAATAAAGTCACCAACTTTAACGGAATTGTAACGGGAAAATCGGCAAATAGAGGCTTTCGGCCTTGCTCTGGCGGGCTCAAAATAGTTTTCTGGTGAAAATCAAGCACAACTATGAGATTTCCACCGACTTTCTTCGCCGCCTTGTTGCTTTCTCCCGTCATTTTGTTCGCCAATGCGAACCCAGTGCCGCAAGTTCCGACCCGAGCGGAGGCCGATGCGGCGATTTCCGCTGAAATGCAGGCAAGGGAAGACCGCGAGGCCGACCGCAAAGCCGCCATTGAGGCTGTGCCCGCGTTTGAAGAATGGGAAGTTGATCACGGCAATCGCAAAACCATCCTCCGCCGGGTCGCCCCGCCTGCGAGATTGCCGTTTGCGGATGATAGATTGGAGAATGAAGGCGATTCCACCGCAGCCTCGGAAGGCCCGGCCTGGACGGAGGAGGAAATCGCGGCATGGATGGCCGAGCAGCCGGTTCACCGGACGCTCAACCTTACCGCCACGGTATACGATCAAAGCTTCACCGAAATCACCTGGCGGGATGAAGATCGGCAGGAGTGGACGATCCTCAGCAACATCGACTTCCGCTACCTCGGCGGCATCGGGCACTTTGACGATGAAACCCACCACTGGATGACCTTCTTATTCGTCTATGAAGTGGATTCCGAAAAACAGGAATCCATCGCTCGCCGCGCCGCCGAAGAAGGCTTCGACTACACTCCCCGGACCGCAGACCACTGGCTATCCATCATCCCCGGTGATTTTCTGAGCAGCTCGGAACCCGAATACATCATCATCGCCGAACACGAGAAAGCGGCTATCCCACAGGCTCTTTACGAAGAACTGGACGCCCTCCACCGGCACTACCATGCCCACGAGGAACGACTGATCGCTGAATACGAGCGCAACAAAGTCATGAACGAAGCCCGCCGCGCCTACCTTGAAGCCAACCCGCCCAAGCCGAAGGACACCGTGATCAACTTCTGGCGGGTCCGCTGATACATTCCCATTTAACCGCTTCCGACATGAGAATACACCTGAACCTCCTCGCTTTTCTGGCAAGCTCCACCGCGCTGCTGGCCACCCCTCCGCCCCCCACGGCGGATTCTCTTAACTCCGGGCTGAGTGTCCACGTTGATCATTCAACCGAGGCATTCTTGCTGAGTTGGTGGGGAATCGATCAGCATTTTTATTTCATCGAGCACTCGGTGGATCTTGTTAATTGGAGTTTTGTGCCAATTTTTGAAGCTGGAGATGACGGTGTTCTTACTTGGGGTTTCAACTCGGATGCCGATAAAATGTTTTTCCGCGCTCGTTACACTGACGACCCGGAGTCCCCGCTGATGCAAAGCGACTTGGACGGGGACGGGCTGACAGTATACCAAGAATATCTCATCGGTTCCGATCCGTTTAATCCCGACACGGCAGGAGACGGCATTTTCGATGGCATCGCCTACAAGTTGGGCCTGCCAGTGGTGTATCCTGAAGCGCCTGCACCCGACCCATTCGATAATACTCCTCCGACGATTCATTTGGCCACACCCGCCTCGGCGACCTTGCTCCCCTAAAATTTTACACCATGACCAACCTTCAGAATACGCCTGTTCGTTTCCTTTGCTTCATTTTGTTTTTTTGCGTCACCCAATCACTTTTCAGTCTTGATGAGCTTCCGTTGACACGCACTCTGCCGGAAAATCCGACCACGGCACAGTTGGCGGCATTCCGCATCCTACCTGAACCACTTTGGCCCGTTAACGGAACTCCGACCGCTGCGGAAAACGCCGACTTGGAGGATTTGCTGAGGGATTTTGCCGGGCTTCCTCCATTCACTGGGAATGTGGTGCCCTTGTTGCAAAGCATTGAAGACTATCTGACGGCTCATCCGGATTCTCCCTGGAACCCATCGCTGCGCCTCAACCTTGGGCTGCTCTATTATCGCGAGGGGTTTTTCACTCGGGCATTGAATACTTTGGAGAGTTGCTGGGGCTGCATGGAACCGCAAACGCATCCTCGCGCGAAGGCCCTGGCGGACCGTGCAATCGGCGAGTTTTTACTCCTCAACTCCAAGCTCGGACGTTTTGAGGTGATGGAGACGGTTTTTGACGACTTGGTGGACCGCAGCATCGGTGGGGTAGCGACAGAATTTGTTTCCGGAGCGCGCATGGGACTGCACGCGATGCACGCGCAACCCGAGATCGCTTTCCGCTGTGGTCCGATGGCGCTCGACAGAATCTACACTCACTTTGATGCCGAACGTCCCAATCGTCAGATTCTTCTCGAAGCCGAATCCACTCAACAGGGAACTTCCCTCTGGCAAAACAGCCAGTGGGCCGATCAAGCCGACATCCCTTTGCGATTGGCGCAACGTTCAACCGGAGCGGACATTCCTATGCCTGCACTGGTTCACTGGAATAGCGGCCATTTCGCCGCCATTACTGATTTTCGCGACGGTCGTTTTCATGTCGAGGACGCTACGTTCCACGATGCCATGTGGATCACGCTGGAAGCCATCGAAGACGAAGCCAGCGGCTATTTCCTCATTCCGGATGATGGTAACCCGCTGCCGACCGGCTGGTCTGCCGTTGACCAAACGACCGCCGAAGGCGTTTGGGGTCGGGGATACGTTTACGGATATGACGAAGACGAAACCGGCCCCTGCGACGATCAAGTCGGCTGCGGCGGCGACGGACGCGGCATGGCCGTTTGGAATGTGCATCTCATGGCCGTCAGCCTGAATCTTACCGATACTCCCATTGCCTACAGCAACCCGGTTGGCCCGAAAATCGCCTTCACCGCCCGCTACAATCAGCGCGACGTGAACCAGCCCTCGGTGTTCGCTTACCCCAACCTTGGTCCCAAGTGGACATTTGATTGGGTCTCCGCGATTATCGACAATCCCAATCAGCAATAAACCACCGTAAAACACT
>REBV01000223.1 GCA_007692545.1 Puniceicoccaceae bacterium | reverse complement strand
CCCCCCCCCCCCCCCCCCCCCCCCCCCCCCCCCCCCCCCCCCCCCCCCCACGAGTTGAAGCTGAACTCCAGTATCGTTTTTACCATTAATTTGCAAGGTAGTCTCTCGAATATTCTTTCTTTCGTCCATCAAATCCATCAGAATGAACCCTTCATGCGAGTGACCGATCTTCAACTAAGTCTCGGGGGGCAACGCGGAGGAGTGGGTCAGCTTGAGTCTCGCCTGCGTGTTGTGGTCATGGCACAAAAAGATTAAACTCTGAAGAACATGAAAATTCACAAAATTGATCACTTGTTTCGACTCTTCTGTTTGATCTTGGCGGGCTCGATTCTGGACGCACGTGATATCAATTTAGGCGGCAGTCGGGACTTGGTCCTGCGTCAGGAGGTCCGAGGTGAGGTGATGGACTTGGCACAGAGACTCTTGTCTGTAAAAGAGAGTGATTACCCTGAGCAGATAGTAGAGCTAAAAACTCCTTTTAGTTTTGAAGAGGAAAAGACGGCGTTGGCTGAAGTTGAAGAGGCGGAGCCCGAAGCAGCGATTGTCTATGACGAAGCCTCCGTCTTGCGTTTGGCGGCAGAAAGTTTTTCGAAACAAGTCCGGGGCACTCTAGTGCGGGGCGAGACGAGTCTCCTTCAATTGAGTGGTGGCAGTTTGATCCGACCGGGTACGAGTTTTCCGGTGACGATACCTCAGGCGCAAGGTCAAAGCTTTGTTATCACAATTTCCGAAATCACCGGAAACAGTTACACCTTAAAGCTCGGTGAGTCTGAGCAAGTCGTCCGATTGACAGGCACTGCCTCTGAAGGTAGCGGTGCTGTCTTTTCGAATTAACCACCAATTGATAAAAATCACTTTTTAAAGAAAACAAAACAACCCAACATACCTATGAAAAAGCTAACTACATATAGTCTATGGCTCCTGGCTCCGATTGCTCTCTGGGGGCAGTCAGAGAGTGCAGGGAATGCCGAAATTGACCTCAACGAGGTCACCGTTGCCGAAAACGGCGGCGCTGGAATGTCGATGGATGCGTCCATTGGCGAAGTCGTGGAGATTCCTGATGCAACAATTAATGGAGTCCAAAAGGATGAATCGAGTGCTCAGATCCCCTCGCGGGTAGAAGCTTTACCCACGGACACTGAAATTGTTCTGGAACTCCCTGGTCAGGCTGCCTCGGCTCCTGGTGAGGCAGTTTTGAGCAGTAGTGAGACGATCTCAGTCGACTTCCCGGATGAAGACGTCCGCACAATTCTGAGAAACATTGCCGACCTATTTGAACTGAATCTGGTTATCCCGGATACCTTGCAAGGGCGCACATCAATTAAGCTCCGCAATATCACTTGGGGGCAGGCTTTTGAAGTCGTGTTGAGACCGCTTGGTTTTACCTATGTGGAGGACCGCAATATCATCCTGATTAAGAATGTATCTGAGCTGGAGATGGAGCCTGTGGATACCAGGGTGTTCGTGGTCAATTACGCTCGTGCGGAAGATTTAAGAAACTCGATTGCACCGCTGGTCGAAGGTACTGTGGGGGGGCGCGTGCAAGTAGATGTGCGCAGTAATGCTTTAGTCATTACGGAGCGTCCCTCTCGTATGAGTCGGGTCCAGGACATTATTGAGCGACTGGACCGGGCAACAGATCAGGTGATGATTGAGTCAAAATTTGTCGAAGTCTCACAGATCAACGATGCTGCACTTGGTGTCGATTGGGCATTTATTGATCGTGGGGAAGTCAACCAAACCGTCCTTGGAGATTCGACGGGAGGCGCTTCTTTTGGAGATGTACCAGTTGGAACCACGATTGGTAGTTTGGTCGGTGGAAACACCAGCGGTGGACTGTTGGCAGTTTTTTCCCAAAGAGAATACGCGGCTACGCTGCGTGCGCTCGAGACTGAAACAAAGTCAAGACTGATCTCAAACCCAACGGTAGTCGTCATGAACAACCGGGAGGCGACTTTCCAGGTCGGCGAAGATTTTCCTGTTCGTGAATTCACTTTTAACCAGCAGACTGGGCGGGTTGAATCCGGATCTGTGGAATATCGGCAAACAGGGATAGTTCTCAACGTTACGCCATCGGTTAATGCGGCTGGGATGATATCGTTGGACATCAAGCCGAAAATCGACCGGGTTTCAGATCGGACGGTTCAAGGGCCCGATGGGATTGAAGACCAAATTTTCGATGTTCGCCGGGTAGAAACCCAAGTGACGATCAAGGACGGATATACCATTGCGCTTGGTGGCCTGGCAGAAGATGCCAAATCAGACATCGTCTCTAAAGTCCCGCTAATGGGTAATTTGCCGTTGGTCGGAAAGTTGTTTTCGAGGACCAGTGTGACGGATGACAAACGCAACCTGATTATTTTTCTAACAGCGAAGACACTCAATCCTGATGGGACAACCTATCGTGACATCATCGACCCAAGAATGCTGGAGGATGTGGACCATGTCGAATCCGAGACACCTGGCTACAGAGTTCCCGGTTCAGAACTCGAATTGTTGAGGAACGCTGAAGCAGTCCGGGAGGCCGCAAGGAGTCAAATGCGGGAAAACAAGGTGCAATTGAAAACTAATGACTCCCGATCCTCAGGTGAAAGACCCTGGCGGGAACGGGTCAATCTCTTCAACCAGTAAGTCGGCGAGATTAGCATTCTATTATTACAAAGACGCTGCCCACATGAGTGGGTGGCGTCTTTTTTTGCTTTTTTAGGCGTGGCTTACTCGCCGATTAGCTTCTCGATATCCCGCCGATCTTTTTTGGTGGGACGACCGCTGCCTTTATGGGAAAAGACCCGGGCATTGGCGCGTTTTTCACGGGCTCGCTCGTGCTCAGACTCGGGGGTTTGGTCTTGCAGATAGTTCGAGACAAGCGCCGCGCCGACCCGGTTTTCTGAGAGATTCGTAATCTGGAGTGTGCGTGTGAGTGCCTTGGTGCGGGCGATAACCTGATCTCCGGTGCGCACCTTGGCAGAGGGTTTGGCAATGCTGCCATTGAGTCGCACGGCTGAGCCTCGGCAGGCATCGGCGGCATCGCTGCGCGTCTTGTAAACGCGCACAGCCCAAAGCCAACGATCCAGTCGCATATGGGCCGGTCCCTCCGGCAAGTCGGACTTCACTGCACCTTTGGGCTGCTGCTTCCCGTTCACCATGACTGTTCCTGTGGCTAGCTGAGGGCCGTTTTTATCATTTTGAGTCCAGTCTCCAATCTGGAGCGGGGGCAGCCAAAATTGAGGCGCAGGTGCTGGGGGGCTCCGAAGGGGGTGCCGTCGGATAGACCGACGCCGTGCTGTTCAAAGTGAGCAAGCGGATCTTTTAGGCCCAGTCGACTGACATCAAGCCAGGCCAGGTAGGTCGCTTCCATGGGCCGAAAAGTGATCCCCGGTAGCTCTGCTTGGACGAAGTCGTAGAGCAATTGGTAGTTGTTCCTGAGATAGGCCAGCAGGGCTTGGTGCCATGCTTCCCCA
This sequence comes from Puniceicoccaceae bacterium, assembly GCA_007692545.1. GTDB lineage: Bacteria > Verrucomicrobiota > Verrucomicrobiia > Opitutales > Coraliomargaritaceae > Thalassobacterium. Next base: position 14,891 of record REBV01000223.1, on the reverse strand, counting down.
TCGCTGTAGGCGGCGGTGATGCCAGCATAGCCGAAACAGTTCACTTCAGTGATGATACCACGAATGGTTTTTTGAAAGCGGGCACGCAGCTGAGGATTCTCAATGATGGAATAGGCACAAGCCAGGCCGGGCAGATTATAGGTTTTACTCGGGGCCATCAGAGTGATGGTGCGCTGGGCAATGGACTCGCTCAGAGTGGCCGTCAGCGTGTGTTTGGCCGTGGCATCGAAGACGAGGTCGCAGTGAATCTCGTCGGAAATGAGGATGAGGTCGTGGCGCTCACAGAAATCCGCTACGGCGATCAGTTCCTCGCGCGTGAAGACCCGCCCCACCGGATTGTGCGGACTGCAGAGGATGAAGGCCCGGGTATTGGGCTGAATGGCCGCCTCCATAGCGTCGAGGTCCAGGGTCCACTGGTCATCCGGATTCAGGCAGAGGGGCACCTTGATCAGCTCGCGTTGCGCGTAGTCCGGCGCGGAGAGAAAAGGTGGATAGACCGGAGTCGCGGTCATGACCGATTCACCGGGTTTGGTGAAGGCATGGCAGCAGAGATTGATTGCAGGCACCAGTCCGGGGAGGAAGTTGAGCCAAGTGGCTCGCGCTGCATAGTTGTGCTCGCGTTCCAAATAATGGAGGACCGCTTCAATGGGGGCCTCGTGGGGGATGGTGTAGCCGAAGACCCCGTGATCGAGGCGGCTTTGCAGTGCCTGTAGAATCTCGGGTGCCGAGACGAAGTCCATATCAGCCACCCAGAGCGGCAGGATGTCGCGGCCCTTGTATTTATCCCATTTGAGGCTACCGAAGCCTGTGCGGTCCGGGCAGGTATCGAAGTTGTAGGCTGGAGTGGTCAATATTTATACTATTTGAATGAATAGGCAGTTTCAGTGTAGCAGCTTCAGTGAAGCACAAGGACTCAGGAGATCTTCTGTAAAGCATCTTCGACCTGTTGCCAGATCGCCTGTTCCAAGGTTTCAATGGACTGGCTGCCGTCTAAAACAACAAAGCGTGTGGGTTCACGTTGGGCGAGGTCGAGGTAGCCCTGCCGGACGGCTTGATGGAATTCCAGTGCTTCCTGTTCCATACGATCCAGTTGGCCGTCGGCCCGATTGCGTATCCGGGGCAGTCCGATTTCAGGTGCCAGGTCGATCAGAAAAGTAAGTTCAGGCACGGTCGTGTCCACTGCCAGTTGGTTGATTGCCTGCACTGGCTCCGGGGCGACGGCGCGGGCCACGCCCTGATAGACGGTGGTCGAATCCATGAAACGGTCACAGAGGACGATCTTACCTGCTGCCAGAGCTGGACCGATGCGTTCGCGCACGTGTTGTGCCCGGCTGGCCGCAAACAGGAGCAGCTCGGTCTCTGCCGCCATGCCCTGGCCAGCTTTGTCGTGCTGGAGCAGTTGGCGAATGGCCTCGCCGAGGGCTGTGCCGCCTGGTTCACGGGTCTGCTCCACATCCCATCCAGCTGCTTGCAAGCGGGCGCTGAGTCGGGCGATTTGAGTGGATTTGCCGCAGCCCTCGCCACCTTCAAAACTGATGAAAAATCCGGGCATTTACCAAGTATTGATGAATTCGGCCAGCGCTTCCAGCGAGGGGCTCTCGGCGGTGCGGACGTAGTAGCCGGAAGTCGCCACCGCCACCGTCAGAGCTGCTGCGGGACTCAGGCCAATGAGGCGGGCAGTGGCAAAGCCAGCATTAAAGTGATCGCCTGCTCCGGTTGTGATTTTCGGCTTGTTGCAGAAAGGGCCTGCGGCATAGGCACTGCCTTCCGGTGTGGCACAGGCCGCACCGGTAACGGGGTGTACGACTACGGTGTCGAGCTCTAGCTTGTGGCGGATGCGGCGGGCCATCGCTTGTAGATTTTCCGGGGTGTTGGGCAGAGGCTCAAATCCCAGTAGGGCATCTACCTTTTCGGCCTCGCGCAGGTTGAGCCCGAGGGTCACTTTACCAAAGGCTTCGAATTCGGAAAAGATCCCCAGCACCTCCAGAATGTCGGCGTTTGAGCGTTTTTCGGGGTCGGCCAGGTCAAAGAAAAAGCTGCGGGCCTTGTCCTTGGAACAGGCGGGCAGGATCTTGCTCAGGAAACACTTAAATACATCGGTCAGGTAGGGGATCATGGTCCAGTTGACCATGGCGATTTGGTCTGCCTGATCGAAAATTTCGATCAGCGAGGCTTCGCCGGGAAGTTGGCAAAGCTGCTGATAGGTGATGCTATCCAAGCTAGCCATCGAGCCAAACATGATTTTGCCATCGGTAAACTCTGCGGCATAAGTGACACCGGGATCGGCAATAGAGATGGCTTGGGTCCTGGCGGCAAACTCTTGAAAGACAGGATGGATGTCCTCGCGTCCCAAGGCACCTAAATAGCGCACCTTGATGCCATGAGCGGACTGAGCGTTGGCCATAAGAGGGCCGTTGCCCCCCAGTTTCTCGACGACCGGGGCCAATTCGATGTTGGCACTCTTACCGGCGGCCGACGCGATGCGCTTGGCAAAGTCACTGATTGTGGGGATCGCCTGAAACTGGTCGCCCGGCCCGGAGCGTTGATCGACCGGATGGACGATCATATCGACGAAGCCGTCGATCCCAACCAGGACTTGCTTCGTGCTAGCCAGAGACGCTTTTTCTTGGAGTTCTGCTAAAGTTCCAGTGTAGTACTTCATGCTGGTCTGACTATACGGCGCACGGCGTTGCCGTGAGTGGAAAGTGAAAGCGGAGAGTGAAAGTGAAAGTGAAAGTGGAGAGTGAAGAGTGGGGACGGCTTTGCCGCGAATGAAAGTGAAAGTGGAGAGTGAAGAGTGGGGACGGCTTTGCCGCGAGTGAAGTGAAAGTTGGCTGTATGTAATGAGCAAACTTTTTTCGGCAGATCGATGAGAAAGATGTTCTGTATCACTTCCCACTCTCCACTTTCACTCCTCACTTTCCACTCACGGCAACGCCGTGCCTCACTCGGCGTAACGCGCCGCTACTTATTGTATCTCGGCGATAGAGCCGAAGTCGGCATCGTAGAGTCGTTTGTAGGTGCGGACGGCCAAGCCATCGGTCAGGCCAGCGGTGTAATCGCAGAGTCGCCGGTAGCGTCCGGATGCTTCAGTCTCTCCATTCAGGAGCTCTTGCACGGCTGTCGGCAGCAGGTGGAGGCCTCCCTGCCCGGGTTGGGTGCAATGCTGGCAAAGTGCGTCAAAGAGGCGCTCAAGGATGAAGCCTCCTTTGAACTCGATCTGCTGAAGCTGGGTTGATTTAAAAATAAGATCCAGTGCGATGGTCTTGTAGAGTGCGCTCTCCGCTTTGACCGCTGGGTCGATTAATAAATCGAAGGCGTGGCGCTGCGTCTGCTGGCTCATAAACCCGGTTCTGGCTCTGAGTGAGCAGGCATGTACGAAAGTGCCGACCCGGCTGCCAAAGTAGGGCTCATAGCTATTTGTTTTGATTTTCTGACAAAGTTTATCGATGAGCGATGCTTGCTCAGGCTTCAGAGCCTGCCGCTCGGCCCACTCGGTAAGGCTGCCTACGCTAATGTAGCGGGCATGGATTCCGTCGACAATATCGTGCAGGGAGTAGGCTGTATCGTCGGCCCAATCCATTATCTGGCACTCAATACTTTTAAAGCGGTTGAGCGATTGTGCTGTTTGGAGCGTTTCGGGTAGGGGAGTCCCCCCGAATATCTGCTCCCGCCAGTGGGCTTGAGTATCGTAAATGAAGTGGTGCCTGGGGCTGGTTCCTGTTTGCTTAATCCACTCTCCCTGGGTGGCCTTGTACTTCATCACTCCATCCAGGAATGCGCGGGTTGGCGCGATACCCTGGGTCCGGCCCGGACGCTCGTAGATGAGCTCGGTCAAAATGCGAAGGGTCTGCGCGTTACCTTCGAATCCGCCGTGTTGGGCCATCAACTCATTGAGTTTTCGCTCGCCGATGTGGCCAAAGGGTGGGTGACCCAGGTCATGGGCCAGGCAGATTGCCTCGGTCAGATCGGCATCGATATGAAAGTGCTGATTGAGTAAATCGGAGCTGGCCAGTAGATACTCACAGATCGAGCGGCCCACTTTAGCCACCTCAATCGAATGTGTCAGGCGCGTGCGATAGAAATCATACTCGCCGGATTGAAAGACCTGGGTCTTTGACTGCAGGCGACGGAAGGGGTAGGAGAAAATGATTCGGTCCCGTTCAATTTGAAAGGCAGTGCGGTAGTCGCCCGGTTGGGCTGGTGTCTCGGGGAATCGCTCGAAGTCGAAAGCGGTGTAGAATGTATTCTGCATATGAATGTGGCGATTTGTGATCGACAGTCAGTCGCTTTCGCTTTCCAATCTCAACCATGAAATACCCCCTACGTTTCTTTAACCTTGGCACGGCTGTGGCCGTCTATGCCTGCTTGTTGATACTCCCATCCGATGCCGATGCGCGGATTGGCGAACGCCGTGATTCGATTGAGCGACGCTTGTTTGATTCCGGAGGCATCGTTTATCGGGATGAGGCTACCCGGCAGAACCGAATGGCTGGGATGCCGTACCTCCGTTTCCTGGACTATCTGCCAAGCTCGGCGGATGTGAGGATTTATTTCAAAACACCGGATGGGCGACGGCCGAGCTCATCGGATCTCAATGAGAGACGTATGCCGGATGGCTGGGACTTGCACCTGATTGCAGTCGATGGCCGATCTGTGGTCGAAGTCTATCGGAGAAGTCAGGCAATTACGGAGGATGAGTTTAACCAGTTGCTGGCAATTCATGCCGAGAGCTCGTTTTGGAAGCGCTTAAGTGAAGAGGAACGGGACAAGTTGGAGTCTGCTTTTGGTGTCGATATGATTCGTGACGACGCGCAGGTGCGCGCCAAAAGGTTGGGCGGCAACACGGTCTTGTTCGTCGATTCCGGCGTCGATGCAAGACTGGCAGATTTGGCCGCGAGCGATCGACAGCAAAGAGCACCGATCAGTGTGCGCGGCTTCTAGTCGAGCTGTCTTTGCAGCTCCAGACCCTCGGCGAAACACCATAGTTTTGCGTCGATGCGGAAGTTGAAAGCCTTTTGATTGTTTTACGGTTGAGTTTTGGGGCCGGGTGGGTCATGCTTGAAGCGTGAAAGATGCCCCTCAATCCATCGTGCTGGTGACCCCGGTTTGGAACGATGCCGCCCGCCTCGAAGTTTTTGGGGCGGAGTTGGCCAGTGCATTGGCGGCGGCCGACCTGGGGATCCGCTGGATCGTAGCGGATGATGGTTCCGGAGAGGCTGAGCAGCAAAGGATCCGGGAGCTGATCGAGAGATTCAGCGCCGTCTATCCGCTGGTTGAAGCCATGCTTTTTACGCAGCGCTCCCGAAAGGGAGGGGCTATCTATGCGGCATGGGATGCGTGTCCAGATGCGGCATGGCTTGGTTTTGTGGATGCGGATGGTGCGATCAATGCGGATTCCACGCTCCGCCTGATCCGGCATGCCATCAAGCAGGGGCTGGACGGCGGATGTGTCGGCATTCGCCAAGATGCGGAAGACACGCCCGTCGAGCGTCCCCCGGGGCGGGCACTCTCGTTTCGTATTTTCTCGTTTCTCGTGCGATTCCTCTTGGGCATTCGCTTTCAGGACACCCAGTGTGGTGCCAAGGTCCTGCCCGGACGGGGATATTTTGCAGTCGCGGAGAAGCTACAGGAGCGCGGTTTTATTTTTGATGTGGAACTTTTGCTGGCACTGGACTGCCACGGCTACAGTATCGAAGAGTTGCCGATTCCATGGAAGGAGATGAGAGGCGGTAAGGTGAATCCCTTCCTTGATGCCTGGCCGATGGTTGCCGGGCTTTGGCGGATACGCCAGCGTTTGAAAGCCGGGTATTACTAATTATGGATGGGATCGCCGCTTGCCTTAAATCCGGTATAATTCTTCCCATTCCATGCGCAGTCTCAGATCGACATCTGAAAGATCGCGGAGTGAATAAAATTAGATGGGTCCTGAAGACTTTAGTTCCTATCAGTGGATTCATCTCTGAGCGCGGGCAATCAGAGCACGAAACAAGCGCTGATGTTTGTGGAGGGTGGGGAGGAACTCGGGGTGCCATTGTACACCGAGGATCCAGTTATGGGTGCCTGATTCGATCGCCTGAATGACGCCGGCCTTATCTGTTGCGGTTATTTGAACGCCCTGTCCGAGTTGTTTGATGGCTTGTTTGTGCAGGCTATTGACGAGAAGCGTATCCTGATTCAGGATATGCTGTAACTGCGAGCCCGCTTGTATCGTCACTTGTTTCCGGGGGTAGACGCTGGCGGGGTTGCCGGACTCGCCGTAGAATCCGGAAAGCTCGGCGTGGAGCGTGCCACCGAAGTGGACGTTGATCAGTTGGGCCCCGCGGCAGATGCCGAGAATGGGTTGGCCTGCGCTGAGTGCTTGCTGCAGGCAGCGCTCTTCAAAGGCATCGCGCAGCTCATCCACTTCTGCGTGATGGATCGCCAGGACACCGCGCACGAGCAGGAGCAAGGGTGCAAAGAGCCAGGCGAGGAGCTGGCTGTCACCGTCTTTCTTCAGTTCTTTGGGCGGTAGCAGTTGATCGATTTGAATGCCTGCCTTGGCGGCTTCAATATCAGCGCCGCCGCCGAGAATGAGGCCCTGGTAGGCTGGCAGTGGCACATCCGGGGGGAATACCTTGGGCCGTAGACGCAGCGCTTTGCCCCCGGCCCGCCAGACCGCGAGTCGGGTGCATATCCATGCCGGCCAGCCGCCACGGTCCGGCCCGGTCACCGCGATGATGGGTCGCTTACCGGCCATAGAAGCACTTCCAGATGGCTCGAGCCCATTGTTTGAGCCGCGATCGGATTGGGTGTTGGATGGATTCGTGCGCCAGGCGGACCTCACGGGCCAGGACTGCAGGGTCGTTGGCCAGATCTTCGATCTGTTGATAAACAGCCCACTCTTGGGAGACGCTCCATTCTGGATCGTCGATCCGGCAATCGGGTAGGCGATAGTGTAAGGTGGGGCGGGCATTGATTTTCTCTTTGGGGAGGTGTTGCCGGACCAGTGCTGCATTCATGTGCGCAAAGAGTGGGAGTAGGTCGAGAGCCCGGTTACGTGTCGCATTGTGGGTCAGGTAGTCTGTTATCAACTGCTCCGCCTTGGGTTGGTAGTTTGGGTCGAGCACCCGTTTTTTGTATTTAAGCGGGAAGGGAGTGATAAAGGGCGAGATCTGCCGCGTCATATCAATGTTGTGTGCTTTCTTCAGCGAGTCATAGAGGATGATAAAGGCACGCAGATAGCGGAGTATCGTGGCCGCATCGACCTGTGGTAGCTCCGGGTTGAAGTGGAGACCAAAGGCATTGTAGATCGAGGCACCGGTGCCTTCAGCTTCAGCGGACAGGGCCTGACAAATGACATCGATCTCGGAAATACGATCAAAGGGTAGTGGGGAAAAGACCAACTCAAAAGGGACCCATCTGCGGGCTTCGGACGCCAAGGCTTCTTCGACCAAGTCGGTCAGTTTACGCTGGTCTTTGGCCACGGGCAAGCCACGCAATAGGCCGCGCAACTTAAACTCGCTAAACAGGACCGCATCCAGCTCGACCTTGATCTGGCCGACTTGTGTGTGGTGGAGGCTTGCGGTGTAGCGGCTCTTGAGCTCCAGCTCACCACCCACGCTCTGTTGGACCAGCTGGCAAATCCGCTCCAGCGTGAGTCCCCCGAATTCGAGCTCCACGCCGACTTGGCGTGTTTTGACGGTCTGCTGAGCTTGGTTCTGGTCCATTATTAGGCCTGTAGAGCCAAGAGTATTAAATAATGAGTTTAAGCTCAGCGCCTGTCAAAAACTGAAAAGAAAAGCCTCATTTAACGAACGAAATATTCCTCTACCACTGAGTCAAGGCGCGAATCCTTGTGGTCGCATTATAGGGTGAATATTTGAACAAGGTGAAAAAATATTCACTATATGCTTGACAGTCCGATTCTCTCAATGCCATAAATTAACCCGTTCCTCACCTCTGGGGGCATTTTAATCACGATTCATTCGTCAAAAGCTAATAACACGTAACTGAAAGGAATTATCATGAATCAGACAGTCATCACAGGCAACCTTACTGCCGATATCGAAACCCGCGACATTCAGTCAACTGCGGGTGAGCCGCAACACCTCAGCAAGTTCACCCTCGCCAGCAATGAGGGCGAGCGGGTGGTTTTCATGCCGGTGCAAGCTTGGAACATGCCGCACCTGGCGGAGTATCTCTTCAAGGGATCGAAGGCCTTGATCTCGGGCAGTCTCAAACAGGAAAACTGGGAGACCGAGGCTGGGGACAAGCGCAGCCGCTTCGTACTGACAGCTTATAAGGTCGAGTTCCTCGATCCAGCGCCAGCCGGTGACGGTGCCGGTGCCCACGCCAACCGCGCCAACACCAACAAGCGTGCCAACTCACGCGGAGCTGGGAGTCATGGCCAAAACCGGTCGGGTGGGGCCAGGCGTAGCAGTCGGCCCCCCGCCCGCAGTCGGCAGGTCGCCTAAGATTCAAAGGTGGCCACTGGCATAAATGAAGATAGGCATTCCAAAAGAGATCAAGCAGCACGAGTTTCGGGTGGGGTTGATCCCGGCTCATGCCGAGTTGTATGTTCGGGAGGGTCACACAGTTTTTGTGGAGAAAAGCGCAGGCCTGGCTTCGGGTTTCACTGATGATGATTACATTGCGGCAATTAGCTAAATAGCTTGCCAAACCGGAGGGAGCGTGGGAGTAGATTGGCTATTATTTTGCTAACATGCTGACCGGACATAAACCGATGCGTTTTCGCCGTGAAGGGCGCCACTTGGAGTTGGAGCTTTCGCGGGGCGTGGACATCCGCCATTTGTCTGAGTTGGATGAAGTTCTCTGGGTGGCGCTGAGTTCGCCGGCGGCGGGATTGGAGTTTGATCGGCGGACGCTGGAGCTTCTGGATGCAGACCGCGATGGGCGCATTCGCACCCGCGAGGTTCGGGATGCGGCGAAGTGGCTCGATTCGGTTTTACTGGATCTTTCGATTCTGGAGCAGGGGCGTGCGATCGTGCCTTTGAGCCAGCTTCGGGCCGATACCGATTCCGGTCGAGCAGTGGGCTTGGCGGCCAGGCGAATCCTGGCGAATCTGGGCAAGCCGGAGGCGGACCAAATCGCATTGTTGGACCTGGGGGACCGCTCGCGGATTGAGAGTGCGGTCTCGGCCAATGGAGATGGGGTCATCGATGCTGGAGCCACCGAAGATCCGGCCCTGATTCTGGCGATCGATGCGATCCTCCGTATCACTGGCGGGGAGCGCGATCTATCCGGGACACAGGGGATCGGACAGGCTTCGGTCGCTCAGTTTTTCGCAGAGTATGCGCGTTTCCGGAATTGGCTGGAGGCGGAGCGGACATTGACCGAGTCGCAGCGGGCCGTCTTGCTGCCTTTTGGGGATGTCACGGCGGCCGCTTTTCGGTCCTTTGAAGCGGTGGAAGCCGCGCTGGACCAATTTTTCGGGCTGTGCCAACTGGTGGCCTATGACCGTGCCGTGGAGCAGGCTGCTATACTTTGCCCGGGACTTCCTCACATTTTGTAATAATTTTGTCTCCTTCCCCCATTTCTATGACCCCGAGCGCCGTGCGATCTTCCAGTCGGGCGAGCTTTTGATCGATGGGCGCCGGATTCGTCTTTGTGTCTGGGTCGAGAACCTGGATCAGCACGCCACCATCGCTCAGCGCTCGGGCATCTATACGGTCTATTGTGAAGTGCGTAGTGCAAAGCACGCGACACCCCGGCTGATCGCGGCGGCTGTCACTGCCGGTACGGCCGGGCGTATCGAGATCGGGAAAAACGGGATTTTCTATGATCGCGCCGGGGTCGACTGGGAGGCGAGGGTGGTGCGTATACTGGCGCAGCCGATTAGTTTGCACGAGGCAGTCTTTGCACCGTTTCGTAAGCTCGGGCGGATGCTCTCGACCCAGATTGAGAAACTGGCCGATAGTCGCGAGCAGGACATGCAGCGCTCGGTCAATACCAGTTTTACCGAGCTCGACCGCTCGGCTGGCTCTGCGGCGGCAGAGGCACCGCTGCGGGCTCGACCAGCGAATCCAGCCGAAGGGGCCAGCCCTGCCGGGAATCGCTCCTTTGGTGTGGGTGGCCTCCTGGCGGGGGGCGGGTTCGCGATCGCTGCCATCGGCAGCTCGTTTGCCATCGTGGCGGAGCGGCTGAAATTGGTCGGGACCAGTGGGATCCTCTACACGGTTGTGGTCATCCTGCTGTTTTTGTTGATACCCTCCTTGATTGTTGCCGTCATCAAACTGCGCGGCCGGGACCTCGGTGATGTGCTGGAGGCGAGCGGGTGGGCGATCAGTGGTGCGATCCGTCTTAACTTTGGTCTGAGTCGTCGCCTGACCCGGCGTGGTGTTTACCCGGCCTCCGCCATTCTGCCTGCGCCACCCGGACGCAGGCGGCGTATCCTATACGGTATTACGGCGGTGCTGCTGGCCGCTTACGCCATCGGCAGAGGCCTATTGGGGCTGTTTTGATGCTTGGCCGGCTACTGCTGAAGTAAATTAGAGTCTAGCTGTTCTATTTCACCTCTGCCTTTTTCAGTCGTTTGCAGGGTTTGGAGCGTAACTCGACATAGACGCTCTCGTGACCCGATTCCAGGGCTTGGCCAATCGCTTGAGAGACTGCGGATACATGCAGTCCCACGGCGTTCTCCGGCGAGGCCCCGACTTTGCAGTCGAAGTCCCAGAAGTCGCTCCCCTCGGGCAGTGTCTTTTTGCGCTCACGCTTGAGGTATTTATTGACTTCTGCGCGGATCGAATCGACCAGGCGTTCGGGCTGAATCTTGGGATGGGTGAGGGGGAATGTTTTTTTCATAAATGGTGGCGAGTTGATTCGGTCGGCAGACAAAAGAGCCATAACGGCCTCCCGCTACGGAGAACGGCCTGATATCCTTGACTTTTCGTCCTGCGGTCAGCCCAAGAGTGAGAATCAGAACAAAGTAGCCGACCAGGAGGAGTAAATCAATAATGTGCATGCAGTAGCGGTTAGAAGTAAGAATGTGTACGAGTCTGCATACGACGGATCAAGCCTCTTAGTTTAAGGATTTAGCGGCACTCAGGGTAGCCAGCAGCCGGTTTTCAGAAACTGGATTGTATCTGCGATCACCGCTCGATTGCTCGTCATAAAGGTGTGGGTGGCGTGGGCGACTTTGAAGCTCTGCATGCCTTCGATGCGGGCGCTGGCGACCGAGACTTTGCCGTCGTTGGGGCCGTGGATCATACAGGAGTTGATCCAGTTGAGACTGCGGTCGCCGGTGAGGACGCCGCATTCGAAGTGGACGGGGCCGAGTTGATTGACGAAGCTGTCGGGTGCTGTCCCGAGTTGCTGGCCGGCCGGGCCGTTGACTCGATCAAAGATCCAGCTGTGGCCGATCCGGTCGACCACCTCGCTGCCGTGGTTGGGTGGGCTGAGCATGACGACACGGCCGAGTGTTTCCAGCGGCTGTGTCGCCTCCATCTGGCGCACCAGGATGCCGCCCATCGAGTGGGTCACGAAATGGACCCTGGTGGCTGCTTCGGTGACCTTTCGGACTTCATGGGCAACTTGCTCGGCCAGGACTGGAATCGTATGGTGGCGTGAGTCATAGCCAAGATTGTGTACCACATAGCCCTCTTTTTGCAAAGCCCGCTGCATGCCTCGCATAGAGCGTGGCGTACGGCAGAGGCCATGTAGCAGGATGACGTGTTCTGAATCGGGCGGCATTTTTTGAGGTGGCGTGCGAGCTTGCTCGCGCTGACGGCGTTGTTGGTCTAGCGGGCCAGAAATTGATCCAGAAATTGCGCGACGAGTTCTTCAGCGCTGTCTTCCTGGCCGACATTCAGCTTGCCGCTTTGTTGGAGCAGGCAGATGCCGTGGAGGGTGGACCAGAGGATTTTGGCTTTGCGACGGGCTTCGGTGGGGGAGCTGCTGAGTGGGGTGATCGCCTCGGTTACCTGAGCAAAAATGGCATGAATCGCCTGGTGGTAGGACTCGGACTCATGCTGGACCGGCACAGCGAAGAGCAGTGACCAGAGTTGCGGTGCTTGCTGGTGAAAATCGAGGTAGGCCTGGGCTATGCCACGGACGCGGCCCTCAGTGGAGGCTTGCTGCTGCCGGATGCTGCGCAAGGTATCGGCAAACTGATGCATGCTGCCGATGTTGATGGCTGCGACCAGCGCATCGATATTTTCGAAAATATTATACAGCGTGCCGGGCGTGTAGCCCATGGCTTTGGCCACGCGGCGGGCAGTCAGCGCGGCGGGACCCTCGCGGATCACGATCTCACGCCCGCAGGCGATGGCGAGTTCAGTTAGTTCTTCGCGGGTGTGGTCTTTGCGGCGGGCCATGTTGGTATCTCTGGTTTTAGCGGTTATTTCGGATTTCTTGAATTATTATGAACATTGTATAAAATAAATATTGAACAATGTTCAATTACTATTTTTAACTTTTTGCACTATGGAACTATTCGGACTGCTCATCGTCGTGTTTTTGGTCGCATCGCTCATTTTGCCCTGGGTGAATCTAGTGCGTTTAAATGGTCAGCGCAGAGAATTGGAGACGCTGCGCTACGAGTTGGAGGAACTCGAAGCCAAGCAGGACAGGGTAGCCCGGTCGGCTCTGCCTGTAAAGCCGGAGTCGCAGTCGGAGCCGAAATCGGAGCCAAATCTGAAGCCGGAGTCGAAACCAGCGCCGCGACCGGAACCGCAAGGAGCCGTCGGGCCGCCGCCCCTGGAAGCGGGTAGCAAGCAGTCAGGCCCTGTGGCAGGGATGGCGGCTGGCACGAGAGAGGTGCGTACTTCGGATGCTGTGCGCCGGTCGGCTAGCCTGAAGGTCGGAGCTGGAATCACTATTGATGATGAGCCGGCCTCTGAGCCCGGACCGGGTCTAGGAGCGAATACGGAGATTCGCGATCCCGGGAACGGCAGATTGCCGTCTGGCTCTGCGCTCGAGCCGCAGGATTGGTTCAGCAAGCTGGCGGTTTGGGTGGGGGGTATTGCGTTGCTGATGGCTGGTTTCTATATGATCAAATATTCGATCGACTCGGGTTGGCTCACACCCTTGGTGCGTATCTGGCTGACTGCGGGCTTCGGCGGTTTGCTGTGTGCGACAGGTTTTTTCATTAGCACCAAATCGACTCAGGCCGCAAATGAGCGGATCGGACAGGCTTTGGCTGGGGCGGGCATTGCGTGTCTCTATTTTGCTGCCTATGCGGCGGTGCATCTCTACGGCTTGCTGTCGTCGGGGCAGGGCTTCGTGGCCATGCTGGCGGTGACTGCGCTGGCAGTCGTGCTGTCTTTAAGGAATGGTGCTCCCATTGCCATGATGGGTCTGGGGCAGGGCTTGATTCTGGTGTTGATCGGGGGCTGTCGGGCGAGTACACTCTGGTCTGGCGGAGTTTGTCAGTTGCCGCGGCACTTATCGTCGTGCCGCTGCTGTATCTGAATCGCGAATTCACGGCGGGGGCGGGCTTTGGGGAGGTCTGTTTTCATCATCGGAATGCTGGGCCTCGCCTGGGCCTTATGCATGTGGGCGCATGCACTGGATGCGCTGGCCTATTTCTTCCGCGAGACCCTCTCCGCAATTCCCGAGCAGAGTGGTTTGGCCATCGTAGCCTGGGGCCTGGGGCTCGCTGGCGCGATCACGGCGCATTTCTGTTTTCGCAAAGACTGGCCGGAGGGTTCACACAAGCTACTGACTTTGAGTGAGGTATTGCTTGGGTGAAGCCGATGGGGCTTGACGAAAATCTGCGTTCAGCGATTACAATTATAGTGACATTTTTAAACAACACGAAGCATCCGGTGCTTCTCAGTAATTGATCGTTCATGAACTACGAGCTATTAAAAGCCAGGATTTGGATGTGGGGCCCCTTTATTCTGGCGGGGCTCCTATTTTTGCTGACTCTTTATTTCGTGATCCCCATCCTCACCAGCACATCCGGGGGAGAAGAGCCTGTGGAAACAGGATACACCCGGCAATCCCTCGCGGAGGTGACCGCCTCACGGGTAAATCTGCGGCGAGCCTATTTGGCGGCTCATGGTGGGGAGGAATTGCTTGCTGGGCTACACAGTTCGCGCGCGCGCGGGGTGCTTGAAACAAGTGCTGGGCTGGTCTCTTTTGTATCTATCAAAAAACGCCCGGGACAGAGTGCACTGATGCTGCGTTTTCCCAACCATGAGCAAAAATTTGTGGTTGATGGCGATGTGGTCTGGCAGCGTATTTCCGCGCCCCAGCAGAAGCCGGTGGTCAATCGACTTGAGGGCAGTGAAGGCCAGCAAGTTCGGCATTTGGGTGCGTTCTTCGATCCTGTGATGGCGCTGCTGCTGGAAAACGAGGGGACGATTCACGGGATTGAAACGGCGTTTTCGGAAGATGGGACCATGATTATCGTCGATTTCGAAAGCGAAGCATTCGATCTTCGCTCCACAGCTTTCATTAATGCGTCAACCTTGAGGCTGGCTTCGCGGGTCGACGCCCTGGCGAGTGGCAAAGAGCGGACGTTTTTTTATCTGGATTACCAAAGTGCCAATGGAGTGTTCGTTCCCTTTGTGGTGGAGTCCTACCTGGATGGAGAGTTCGAAAATCGAGTCAGCATTGAACAAATCGAGTTCAATCTGGGCATCTTCCCCGCCACGTTCCAGCTGCCGCCAGAACTCGCTAATTAAAAATCAGCGGCGCTAAACCTCCAGCGGCAGATCGATGACTTGCCAGGGGAGGCCGCGGAGATTGAGCTCGTCCATGAAGGGGTCGGGGTCACGTTGTTCCATGTTCCAGACCCCGGGCTCTTGCCAGAGGCCCTTGAGGATCATCTTTGCCCCAATCATGGCCGGCACCCCGGTGGTGTAGCTGATGGCCTGGCTGGAGACCTCCTGATAGCAGGCTTCGTGGTCGCAGGTATTGTAAATGAAGATGCGCTTCTTCTGTCC
>REBV01000052.1 GCA_007692545.1 Puniceicoccaceae bacterium | reverse complement strand
TGCCGCTGTGGCAGGTGCTGCGCCTGCGGGTGCGCTACTTCAGTGAGGGCACGGCTCTGGGCTCCAAGGCCTTCCTGGAGGATCTGGGCAATGGCTGGAACAAACAGTGCGGCGGTGCGCGGGAGCGCCACGCCCACGGGATGGCAGTGGGCGACTGGGGCGAATTGCGCAGCTACCGCGACCTGAAGGTGGAGCCAGTTTCTTTTTCGGGGGATTAAAAACTCTATTTTTCAGAGGTGCGGTCTAGTCGAAATGCGCCGGCCCCATCGTGCCCAGTCTCCCATGGGAGGCTAGTTATTGATTTGGATAATTTGAAATCATGACCTTGGTCACTGCATAAAAATACATCGACAACCTGCTGATTTTCGGCCTGTTCGATACTGCAGGTGCTGTAAACTAGGCGGCCACCTGGCTTTACGAATGGGGAGGCCGCTGCCAGTAGGTCGAGTTGGAGTTTGGCGCAGGCAGCTATGTCTCCGGGCTGAAGTCGCCATTTTACATCGGTTCTGCGCTGAATAACACCTGTATTGCTACAAGGAGCATCCAACATGACCGCATCGTAGGTTTGGGGCAGGCCTTGCGAGGCTAAGTCGGCGCTTGTCAGGGTCAAGAGGTCGGCCTCGATTACGGCAGAGGAGAATTCCGGGGAGGCGAGTGTTGCCAGGTTTTCCTGAAGTCGTCCAATACGTGGCCCGGGGAGGTCGACGGCTACGATTTGTCCGCAGCACTGCATGGCGTGGGCTAAATCAAATGCCTTTCCGCCGGGAGCCGCACACAGGTCGAGCACGGATTCTCCAGCTTTCGGTGCCAGTAGTTCCGGCGCCAGTCGGGTTGAAGGATCTTTGATGTAGGCGATTCCTTTATTTAAGAGAGGGTAGACAGCTTCCTGCCACGAAGCCTCGCCAGTGATCTTGTAAAATTGAGGCCATTCTGTTCGCTCGATCCCGTTGGGCGGCTCAAAACCGTTGAGGTAGAGTTTGAGGTAGCTGGCAGGTATGTTTTGGTTCCAGTCCAGCAGTCGTCCCCAGTCACTTGGAAATTCTTTTGTCCAATGTTCCAGCAACCATTTTGGGTGACTATAATAGGCGGCGGGGTCTTGATCGAGTTGTATGCCTATTAGTTGAGAGGGAAGTTTACGTAGGACTGCATTGAGAAAGCCCTGTTCGAAGCGGTTGACGCGTCGTTTGCTCCGCTCCACTGCGTGGTGTATGATTTTTGGATGACGCTCCGGGCTTGCATCCAATAATTCATAGCCTGTGACAAGCAGAATGGCTTTGATGCCCGGTTTCGCCTTTTTGCGAATAAGCTTTTTGAGGGCTGCCAGCGTGCGGTGCCCGTGGCGAAGAGCGCCGAGAAACAGGGATTGGCAGGCTGCCCGCTGATGTCCGGTAAACTCCTCCGGAAGGCCGTCCAGCAGCTGGTCGGATTTCTGGTTCCCGCTAATATAGGCCTCAGTTAAGAGCACGGCGGCCTCCCAGCCGGAGGTGGACTTTACGGATATGTTAAACTTAGTACTTCTCATTGGCGCAAAAACTATCCATAGTGGATCGTTTACGACTTAGATAAGCAATCATTATGAATAAAGAGGCAATCGACGCTCTCCTTGAAAAGAATCCAAAATTGGTTCCGCATCGCGCGAAACTCGAAACGATGGTGCCCGGTAACTACTGCCTGCATCGGAGTTGGGGTTTTGGCAAAATTGTGGACTATAATGCGGCGGAGGACCGTTTGATCATCGATTTCGAAGATGGCAAACCAGGCCACGCCATGGCACCTGCATTCTGTGTGGACAAGCTGGATATACTTCTACCCAGTGATTTACTGGTGCGCTCCCGGACGGAAGCGGATGTGATCGAAGAAATGGTCAAGAAACGGCCAGCCGATCTGATTTGTGAGATTATTTCTGCCAGTGAGGATCAGGCCATGATGGCATCCGAGATCGAGCGTATGTTGGCGCGTGTGATCGGGCCGATTAAGTATAAGAAGTGGTGGACTGCGACCAAGAAGGTATTGGTTAAGGATCCGCGCATTGGTGTGCCGTTGAAAAAGACCGAGCCTTACATTTATCGTGACGAACCGGTCAAGCCGGAAGACGAGATTCTGGAGCAGTTTCATGCGACGAAGAATTCCAAGCAAAAGATCGAGTTAGGGGAAAAACTCTACGCGCTGTCAGAAAATATTTCCGTCATACGCGAAGAGATGCCCGCTATTCTGGAAGAATTGACCGATGCCATTGCCAACGCCAAGAGCCTCAGCCAGGCGGACCGCCTACATGGAGTTTGGGTGCGGAACAATCTGGCTCGTGACCTGCATGAAGATGTCGAAAGCCTTGAGCCGTCCTCTGCATCAATTCTTGATGCGACAAACGACTACTCGGAGCTGGCAGCTCAGCTTCCTGCCCAATATTATAAGCGCTATCTCGATTTGATCAGCCGCACTTACCCGGATAAGTGGCAGGCGATGGTCGAAGACCTCCTGCGCAATTCAAGTGGCAAGTTTACCAGTGAGTGTATCAACTTCATGCTGGAGCGGGAGCTCGAAGACCGAATCTGCTACTGCCTCGACCGTTGGCTGAAAGAGCAAACGATCAAAGGCCCGCTCCTTTTTTGGGTGGTCAAAAATCGGGCTTCGAAGAAATATAGCAATATCATCGAGCCACTGGTCACTCCTCGCTTACTGGCTGCGATGTTTTATGCGATTGATTATGAAGCACTACAGAACGCCAGCACGCGCCGTATTCCTTTGGCCGACCTGCTTAGTGATGACACCGCGCTGATTCCCGCTCTTTTGGCTGATGCCAATGTTGAAACTGCCAGTGACCTCGCGCAAACCCTTTTGCTCAATCAAGGCTTCGAGGACTTGACTAAGAAATCGTTGCTGGCTCGCTTCATCAAACAGTTTCCGACCGTTCAGAGCTTGCTTGCCGGAGAAGCTGCAGAAACATCGGAGGATGAGGCGCTTATCGTTTCACAGGAAAGCTTTAACAAGGCGAAAACGGAATACGAGGAATTGATCTCGAAGAAGATCCCTGAAAATAAGAAAGCCATTCAGATTGCCCGCGATCATGGTGACTTGAAGGAAAATTCTGAGTATAAGATGGCTCGCCAGGACCAAGACATCCTATTGTCTCGCAAGAATGAGTTGGAAGTGGATCTTTCCCGTGCTCGCGTGACCGACTTCAAGGATGCGCCTACGGAGAATATTGGTATCGGCAGTGTGGTTGAACTGAAAGAGGGTTCCAGTGGCAAGAAGCAGACCTACTCCATACTCGGTGCTTGGGATAGTGATCCAAATAACGACGTGCTTTCTTATAAGACGCCATTGGCTCAAGCCCTGCTGGGTAAAGAGAGCGGTGCGACTGTTGTGACCAAGATCGGTGGCAATGAGGAAACGTGGACGGTTCTGAGTATTGCCCGTTGGATCGACCGCAAATAGCGGCAAGCAGCTTACTTTATTTAATTGCAAAAGGCGCTCCCGCTTGGGAGCGCCTTTTTTCGCGTTGCAAACAACAACTGCAAGCCTTCGTTGAAAGCGTGGCCTCGCTACGGCTTAATCCGACTAATTTTCGTCGTCGGCAATACCCAGCTTTTGTCGAATCTCGGGGAACTCATTTAACTCAGCCAGAAATTCGTTAACGTCGAAGTCAGCCACCATAAAGTCTTCGTATTCAAAGGTCGGCGTTTTCGTCTGGCCACTCACCGCGACCATGGCATCCATGTCTTTGCGACTTTCGTTAACATCGCGAACGTCGAGATCGACACCTTGCGAGTTGAAGAATGAAAGTGCTTCTCGGCACCAGGGGCAGCCGGATTTGATGTATAGAATGGGACGATTGTATTTACTCATTTGATTTCACTTGAATTTACGATTTTTGAGCCAGATGACAACGTAAATCCGACGAATTAGAACTTTCCTGCAAGCTAACTTCAGGGGACTTCTGAAAAACCACTCCATTAAGGTTAGGTATTCTTTGGGATTTGGGTCCAACGTCTTTGGATTCTGTCGGGTGGCGGCTCGTGCGCCGCTCTTCCACCTACGCTCTCCGAGCTACGGCGGACAGGTCGGGCTATGCCGGGCACTTTTTTGGTAGCATCGCTGAAGCGATGGCTAAAAAGTGGAGCCACCTGTCGGGATCGAACCGACGACCTGATGATTACAAATCAACTGCTCTACCAGCTGAGCTAAGGTGGCG
>REBV01000305.1 GCA_007692545.1 Puniceicoccaceae bacterium | reverse complement strand
GCAAGCGCTCTACCAACTGAGCTAATGCCCCCCAAACAGGATCGTGAAAATGCTGGCGCTTCAGTGTGCGTCAACAGCTTTTTTCGGAAAACTATTATCTTGGTTTAAATCTCTGCCACGCTTGTCGGCTGAAACTAGTTGCCCAGCCATCCACCGCGAACGAAATCGGCGAAAGGTTGGATGAAGTCGGGAAAAACCTGGGCAAGGAAAATGCCTAAGCCGACTAGAACGAAAAGAATGAGGAAACCTTTACTGAGGTTTTTAAGGATATTAACCAAAATCACCAAAATCAGCAAAATGATCACCCAAGCGATCAGGTTGCGTGAGGCAATTGCTTCCTGTATGTATTCCATAGGATAAGTAGCGTGACTGGCCCTTTGCAGAAGGCAAGCCCATCTCTAGGTGAGGGACGAGGGCCCCAGGGCGTAATTATTTTCTCTTCGCTTTGGTGCGGGGTGAACCACCCGAACCCTTGGTTTTAGGTTTCGATGGGGTGGCGGCAATTGGCTTTAGTGGCTCATCGGGGCGGCTGTTGATAATTTTCTGCTGAACAACGGTTAGGATGTTTTGCACCGTCCAGTAAAGCACCAAGCCTGAAGAGAAATTGTAAAGGAAAACCAGGAAGACGAAGGGCAGGAATTTGAATATTTTTTGCTGCATGGGGTCTGCCGTCGGCGAAACTGGCATCATGCTCATCTGGAAATACATGGTGAAGGCCATGATGAGTGGCAGGATGTTAATGGGGAAGCCGCCCACTTCAAACAGCGTATCCGGCATCGATAAGTCGGATACCCAGAGGAACGGTTCATGGCGTAACTCTGATGCAGTCCGCAACATATAGAAAAGACCGAGAAAGATGGGCATCTGAACGAGCATCGGTAGGCAACCTGCCACTGGGTTGACTTGGTGCTCACGGAAGAGCTTGAGTGTCTCCTGCTGCATCTTCTGAGGGTTGTCCTTATACTTCTCCTTCAATTCCGCCATGGGTGCCTGGATCTTCGACATGCGCTTCTGTGAGCGACTTGCTTTGGCAGTCAGCGGCCAGAAAATCAGTTTGATGCAGATGGTCATGATAACGATCGACCAGCCCCAACTTGGCACAACCGCATAGATGGCATACATGAATGCCAGCAAGAGTTTACTGAAAAAGCCCAAGAAGCCAAACTGCATGACTAAATCCTGTTCGTTCCCAAGAGCTTGCAGTCGTTTAAATTCTTTGGGACCGATATAAAAATCAAAATCGAGAGATTTGGATGCTCCGGCAGCGAGCGTTCCCACATCGTAGCCAACACTGCTGGTAATACCAGCGCGATCTGCTTGCGGCCCATTGTAGTCGGCCGCTGCTTTAACCGGATAGATGAACAGGTCCTTGGCCACCATATCTGATGATAGAACACTGGCAAAAAACTGATTTTTAACTGAAGTCCACTGCATGGGTGCAGTTTTAGTAATGAGATCTGTCGGCGTATTCGCTCCTATGCCCAGAAAACCCCGGCTTCCGGTCAATTTATTGATGGCGATGAATCTTGCCTTGTTGCCGTCGAAGTAACCGGCATTTAAGAAATTAAAGCCAATTTGTTCGGCTGAAAGCGGGCGGGCGGTCCCGAGATTGAAATATAAGGTGCGCGGACTGATCGCGGTGGACGAGCTATTGGTCACGACCGTGCTGTGTTCAATTATATAGGGCTCTGCCCGGGAGCCTGTCGGTGCGATACGGTAAGTCCGGCGAAGGGCCAGGCCCTCACCGGTATCAAGACCGAATGTCACAGAGTCGGAGGTCTGCTCCAGTATGCTGTAATCGAGGGCAAATTCACGCAGGTCTCCATCACTTGTCGGGTAGCTTAGGCTAAGGGCCGGTAAGTAGCCTTCTTGATTAAAGACGTAATCATCGCGCTCACCTCGTTTGGTTTTGAGAAAGTCGACTGTTCGAATAGCTCCGCCACGAGTGGTCAGCACGACCTCTATATATTCGTTGGACAGTGTTAAGCTTTGCTCCTCCGTGAGGGCTTGGGATGGAATCGTGGGCTCGACCTCGACCTCGGAGAATAGATCTTTGACGGCGGTTCTATGCGCCTCTGAGGAGGAAGCGGGGCTACCGTCACTGGATGAATGAATTTGAGCGTCATCCGGCGAAGTCGATCCTGGACGCGGTGCTTCCAGCGTTTCGGCCTCCCGCAATCGTTCAATGCGCTCTTGTTCCAATTGCTGAGTCTGCCAAAACATGAAGCCGATACCGGCTACAATGAAGATTAGGCCTAAGAATGTGTTCTTTTTATCCATCTAAGTGATTATTTAAAGGAGCTGTAATGTTCTGACACGATTCGTTTTTCAAGTCCGGAACGGGATCATATCCACCGGCACGCCAGGGATGGCAACGCAGGATACGCCGAAGGCCCAGCCAACTGCCCCGAAAAAAGCCGTGGCGGAGGAGTGCTTCGCGTGTATAACATGAGCAGGTCGGCTGAAAACGGCAGCCACAGGCTGTGCCGAGTAAAATCTGCTTCAAGGGGGAGATTACGAGCTGGTAGATGCGTACTGCAGCAGCGGCCAGGCGGGCAAGGGGAGAGGCATCGCCGGTATGGAAGCCGCTTTTTCTGTCGCTGGTGGCTCTCATTGTATCGCTTGCGGATCATTGGTTCTTTGAGGCAGATTCCGAATCGCCCGAACCAGGCGCTTTTCTAAATCTTGAAACGAGTGCTGGTCAAAGTGACGGCGTAGAACGATGACGAGTTCGCTTCCCGCAGGCAGGTCAGCTCGATGGCGGCGAAATAGTTCCCTGAAAAGTCTTTTGCCATAGTTGCGTTTGACTGCGTTGCCTACCCGGCGACTGGCAATGATTCCTAGTCGAGCAGGCCCAATGGCACCTGAAGTGTCATCTGATCCGCTCATATGACACTGAAAAATGAAGGGACCACAGTGAATGCGGTGGCCCAAATTTCGGACCCTTAGAAATTCACGTGGTTTGCGCAGGCGCATTGAAGCCGGTATGCCCATGGCTTCAGTTCGAATGCCGAAGCTAATTTAAGCCGCCGTTGAGCCGCCATTAGGCTGCCAAACGGTGACGGCCTTTTGCGCGGCGGGCTGCCAGGACTTTTCGACCAGAATGTGTCGAGTTACGTGCACGAAAGCCGAACTTGCGGGCACGGCGGAGTTTTGAGGGACGATAGGTTGGTTTCATTGGGAATACCTTGGATTTAAAGAAAAGCGATGAAATAAACTCATTGAGTTTGGCTCTGTCAAGGCGCGAATGACAAGGCGTCGAAATTTACTGGACCCCACTGTTTGAGCGTGGCAGTAGTCTCGTAAATTTAACGCAAAATCTTCAACAGGCATTGCGAGAGCTTGCATCTTTACCGGAAGAGAGTGATTCTGTGTATAAAAATATCCCCAACTTTAAATAACACGACTTATGGCCACGCTGAACCCCCAAGGAAATAAAAGTAGCAAAAAAAAGCGGAGCTTTGCCGAAAGTCAGCGCTTGGCTAAGCAAAAGTCTTATGAGAAGCAGGCAAAGCGTAAGAAAATAAAGCTGGATGAATTAACCGTCTTCACGCAACAACTAGCGGCCATGCTGGAAGCGGGCCTACCCTTAGTCAGCGCAATGGAGGCGCTTGAAGAGCAGACGGAGAACCCGGTCTTTCAAATAATTATCCGGAATGTTAAAGACGATATTTCTGCGGGGCGCTCTTTCTCGGAGTCCTGTGCTCAATACCCCAGGGCTTTCCCAAACTTATTTGTTTCCATGGTCGAAGCTGGTGAAGCCAGTGGTGGCCTCGCAGAAATCCTGGAAAAAACTTCGGTTTATTTTGCAGACACGGTCAAGCTGATCAAGCAAGTAAAGGGCGCCCTGGTCTATCCAGCCGTGGTTATTAGTCTGGCCATCATTCTGGTCAACGTGCTGCTTGTTTTCGTCATTCCAGTGTTTTCTGAGATGTTTGAAGGTTTCGATGCCGAATTGCCGAAGCCGACGCAACTTCTTATCGGTCTGAGCTCTTTTCTTCAGTCTTACATTATTTACATTATCGTCGGTCTTATTGTTGCTGTCTGGCTTATCAAGCGGTTTATCACCACACCACGCGGGCGGCGGGTTAAAGATGTCGTGATCACCAAAATACCCGTTGTCGGTGAGCTTATGCGCAAGGTGAACCTATCCCGTTTTTGTCGGACTTATGCGATTCTTATGCGCTCCGGAGT
>REBV01000147.1 GCA_007692545.1 Puniceicoccaceae bacterium | reverse complement strand
CCCTTGGCTGACGCCCGCTATGGACCAGAAAGGAGCAAGGACATGTTGCCTGTCGCTTCCGCTCGGTACCTGTCATTTGTGCGGAACCCGTCCTTGTGCGGCGCCCTGTGCTGTTGTATCCCGCACCTTTGATGCGGACCTCAACCCCTGCCATCGTCCCCACCATTTTGGAATTGTTCAGCTCCTAAAATAACTCAATCCTATCCGCAGATGAAATGCTGGCCCCGCATAATTCCCTACAGTGTCCGCGCATGTTTGCTCGGGACTCTCCTGGCTGCCGGGTTGGGGGCTGCCGAATCTTTGGAAGAACGCGTGGAGCGCCTGCGACACGAACTGGTAGCGGCGGAGCGAGAGCTGGCGGCGGCAAACGAGGCCTCCGTGGAAGAGCTCGCTCCGGTGGAAGCGGCTGAGCTGGCTCAAGCGCTCAACGTTCCAATCGATGCCCTCGTTATCGTTGCATCCGATCAGGGGCAAGGTTCCGGTTTTCTCGCGGAAATACGTGGTCGGCGATTCCTTGTCACCAACATCCACGTGCTTGGCAGTGCGCGACAGGCGAATTTTTTAACTGCAGAGGGCCAAACCCTGTCCTTTGGGGATATCGCCTTCATCAGCCGCCAACGCGATCTCGCCATCATTCCGCTGGACTGGGATGGGCCCGTCTTTGAAGCCCTGGCATCAGTCCGCGACCAGGGGATTTCGATTGGGGATGCCGTGACGGTGATCGGGAATTCCGATGGGGGTGGGGTGGCCACCCGGGTGACGGGTAAGATCATGGGCATCGGCCCCCACGAGGTTGAGGTCGACGCCAGCTTTATTCCCGGCAATAGCGGCAGCCCGATTATTCACGATAAATCCGGGCTGGTCGTTGGCATCGCATCCTACGTCCGCAATATGGATCGCTCTTCCTGGACGACCAGCGGCACTACGGTGCCAACCGTGCGCCGTTTTGGCTATCGGCTGGATGGAGATGTCGAGTGGGACCAGATTAGTTTGGACGCTCTCTGGCGGCAGGGTGAAGCCTTTGAACGCTATGAAAAGCGTACTCGTTCGTTGATCGATATCGCCTACCATCTTATGTACGAACGCCGGATCCTATCCGGCTATCGGACAGATAACGAAATTGGCTACATGTTTGGCGATATTGGAAATAACTTCCACTGGAACCGGGGCACCGCCTCCGCTTCAAACGTGCGCTTGCTGGAGAACTTTATTCGGCAGTTGCGGACCGAACTACAGCGGGACCGCGCTGACGCCCGCCGTGTGATCCAGGTCGACCACTACCGTAAACGCTTCGAAGAACTCGATGCGGCGCGCGTGCTCTTCGATCAGCGCCTCTCGAACTTTCGTCTTTGAGCCATCCGAATAGCGCTGACTTAAGGCACTGAAGCGGAGAATGTCGACGGCAGGGGTTGAGCAAGTAGCTGCGTGCTTTAGCCGCAGTTTGCCGGGGCCTTGCGAGCGCCAAACCGCATGCGGCTAATCCGCTGAACGCGGGCTAAAGCACTGCGCTACGCATGGAACCTGCTTAGGTTAGCGTCATTCGAGCCAAGCCCCGTCACGTTTTCGTGACGTCTACAGACGTGCTTGCTTTTGCTGTTTTGCTGCTCAAGGCTGTTTGGTTCTCTCCCCCGCAGTCGTCATGTCCGAAAAGTCCATAAAGAAAGAAACCATCCGCCATCCCTATTTCAACCGGGAGCTGAGCTGGCTGGCCTTTAATCGACGTGTTCTTGAGCAGGCGCAGTGCGAGGATTTTCCGCTCCTTGAGCGGATGAAGTTTCTTGCCTTTGTTTCTTCCAACTTGGATGAGTTTTTCGAAATCCGGGTAGCTGGCTTGATGCAGCAGTTGAATTCCGGCTCCGACGTCAAGGGACCCGATGGGCTCGGGCCCAAGGAGCAGCTTCGTCGTATTCATAATATAACGACGCACATGGTGCAGGATCAGTACGATTGTTGGTTAAACCAGATCGTTCCAGCCATGCAGGAAGAGCAAATCATTTTTACCGACTACGACGGGCTGACCCGCAATGAAAAATCCTGGGTGTCGGTGTATTTTGAGGAGCAGGTTTTTCCAGTCCTCACACCGCTGGCGATTGATCCGGCGCATCCCTTTCCGTTTTTGATTAACAAGGCGATGAACATCCTCGTTGCGATGGATGATCCCGAGCGGAAAAACAGCGAAAAGCTAATGGCCATCGTGCCCGTCCCACGGATTCTTCCGCGGGTGGTTAAGATCGGCGTTGGACGGCGGGGTGCCCCCGATGTGTATATTTTCCTGAGTGACATCATTCAGCAGTTTGCCAAAGACCTCTTCCCCGGCTACCGCGTGCTCTCGGCCGTGCCCTTTCGTATCACCCGAAACAGCGACCTCTACATCGACGAGGAAGAAGTCGAAAACCTGCTCAAAAAGATCGAAGAGGAACTCCACAAAATGGAGAAGGGAGCGGCGGTGCGCCTTGAGATTGGGCAGGGGGGCGATTCTGAGATTACCGAGTCCTTGCTTCGGGCAAACAAACTCGGCGGCGAGCACACCTTCACTGTGTCCGGCCCGGTCAATCTGATGCGCCTGATGAGCGTCTACGATTTGATCGACCGACCCGATCTGAAGTTTCCCAACTGGGTGGCCCACGTGCCACAAGCCTGGAGCACCCCGTCGACCTTTTTCGAAAACCTGAGGGAGCGCGATCACCTCCTGCATCACCCCTTCGAAAGCTTTCAGCCCTTTATTGACTTCCTCAAGGAAGCGGCCCGCGATCCCAAGGTCTTTGCCATCAAGCAAACCCTCTACCGCACAAGCGGTGACTCACCGATTATCGAAGCCTTGGTCGAAGCCTCCAAGCAGGGCAAACAAGTCACCGTACTGGTCGAGATTAAGGCCCGCTTTGATGAGGCCAACAACATCCAGTGGGCTCGCCAGCTGGAAGACTACGGCGTGCACGTCGTGTACGGCTTGGTCGGCCTCAAAACGCACTGTAAGTGTTGCATGATCGTGCGCCGCGAAGCCGACGGCCTGCGACGCTACGCCCACCTTGGCACCGGAAATTACAATCCAAAAACAGCGCGGCTTTACACCGACCTCAGTTTCTTTACAGCCAACGAAACCATCACTGCCGAAGTCGCCCAGCTCTTTAATACCCTGACCGGTTTTTCCCGGACGCCGAACTTTAAGAAGCTGCTCGTCGCCCCCTTCAACTTGCATTCTGAATTACAGAAAATGATCCTACGGGAGAAGCGTAATGCTGCCGCTGGCAAGCCCGCCCGGATCATCGTGCAGACCAATAGCTTGGTCGACCAAGAGACGATAGATCACCTCTACGAAGCTTCACAGGCGGGCGTTAAGATCGACTGTATTGTGCGGGGGATTTGTAGCCTCGTACCAAATATTAAAGGCCAGAGCGAAAACATCCGCGTGCGTTCGATTCTTGGGCGCTACCTCGAGCACAGCCGCATTTTCTACTTCGAAAACGCCGGTGGCAAAGATCCCCTGATCTACGCTGGCAGCGCCGATTGGATGCCGCGCAATTTTTATCGACGCATCGAAGCCGTCTTCCCTGTCGAAGTGCCGGAGCTGCGCGAGCGCATTATTCATATTCTGAACGTGTATTTGTCCGACAATGTCAGTGCGCGCTTGTTGCGGGCCAACGGATCGTACTTTGCGCCACCGATTGGCAAACAGGAGCGCGTTTGCGCACAGGATATTTTTGCCGCCGAAGCCGCCGCCCGCCGACAGGCCTTGATCGAGAGCAAAAAAGAGCCCAACGTCCCACCAGCAGCCCCCGAACTGGCCCCCCGCCCCGCAGAGATCCAATCCGACTCCGCCATCAGCGACCGCGCCGACCGCGAAAACGCCGAGGAAATGTTGTAGCTTAGGAAAGTGGCACAGACATTCCTGTCTGTGCGAGTTCGTTGGATTGGCTCTGAGCCACCGCGTTCCTAAGCCAACACACGCTTGCTAAAGCCGCGCGCTACGCATGGCCACCGGGTCAGGCTGCCGGTCTTGCAATCTTACGTAGCGCGCGGCTTCAGCAAGCGTGTGTGGAACTGGGTTGCCGTTGCCCTAAACCTGCGTAATAAGCAGGGAGGGCGGCTGTCCCCAGCCGCCGCGAACGGGCAAAACAGCCAAGAATTGCCGATGTTCTCTAGCAAAGCCGAAAGCTTTCGAACATTCGCAACCGCACCCCGTCTGCGCGGCTCGCGAGGACGCTCGCCCTCCCCCTATCC
>REBV01000189.1 GCA_007692545.1 Puniceicoccaceae bacterium | reverse complement strand
ACGGGACGGGCCTTTGCGGGGCCTCCGCCTCGTTTGGGCTCGCTCATTTGGAATGACCAAACCACGCTCGCCCAAGCCGAGCCGGAGCCTCCCGCAAAGGCGCCGTCGCGCCCACGAAGAGTTATTCAGAGGCTCCTAAATCCTTCGTCATTTCTGCGTCAATTGAGGGTTTGGGGGGTGGGAGACTTGCCGGAATTCGACAAAATTGGGGCATGAAAACCGTGAAAATAGGAAAAAAGGTCAGTTTGCCCTGGTTTTTCCCTGTGTTGTCCGGTTTTTCTTGATGGTTTTCTTGCGTTAGCTTCCAGATGAGAAGTGGTGCACTATATGACTCTTATGTGGTACACTTTAGTAGCTCTATTTTTCGATGGCAAACACGATATGAGTTACCATAAACGCGGATTAAGCGCTTTGGATGCCACATATGGGGTTCCCGGAACGGGTCGTGACCCTGCGAAAGCGGAAGAGGTTTACGCAGAGGGCGTTGGCCGAAGCCATTGGCCTCAATGTCTCTCAGCTCAAACGCTATGAGGCTGGCACGTCCCAACCAACCCTGGAGGTGCTGCGCAGGCTCTCGATTGCGCTGGGCGTCAGTTCCGACACAATCGTGTTCGATGAAAACGAGCGCGGCCCAGATGACGAGTTGCGGCTACAGTTTGAGGCAATTTCGAGATTTGACCCAGAAGAACGTAAGGTTGTAAAGGCGCTGCTTGACAGCCTAATTTTAAAGCACGAGTCGCGGCGCTGGTCGGCGGAATGACGCCCCGCAATTCCGAGACGTTACAGAGGATACCTACGGCATGAGTGCGGTAGAAGCTCAAGTAAAACACCAAATCGAATCAACCGGGACCCCACTAACTGAGCAAGTCGACGGGCTACGGCGCGCGGCTAACGGTATGCTAGACGAGAAACGGCGTGGGCTGATGGGGCAGTTCATGACACCGGCGCCGGTCGCCCGACTGATGGCGACGATGTTCGATGACTTAAGCGGTGACCTTCATTTGCTGGATGCTGGTGCGGGTGTAGGATCACTCACCGCTGCATTCGTAGAGAATGCCTGCAGCCGAAACCGCGCCCCTAAGTCAATCACCCTTAACGCCTACGAGCTTGAACCCGCTCTGACTAAACAGTTGACGCAGACGGCAACGCTGTGCCGTGAGGCCTGCGACCAAGCCGGCATTGCCTCTATGGGCAGAGTCTTTCAAGAAGATTTCATCCAGCAGGCCACCAATATTCTCACCCGCGATTTATTTTCCGACAACATCGAGCCCCGGTTCAACCGCGCCATTCTCAACCCGCCATACCGTAAGCTCCACAGCGCCTCAAAGGAGCGCAAGCTGCTGCGAAAAGTGGGCATCGAGACTAGCAATCTGTACACAGCCTTCGTGGCCCTCACCGTCAAGCTGCTCGAAGACGGTGGTGAACTGGTAGCAATCACGCCCCGCAGCTTTTGCAACGGGCCGTATTTCAAGCCATTTCGAAAGATGTTGCTCAGCACCATGAGCCTCAAACACATTCACATCTTCCACTCCCGCAATAAGGCCTTCAAGGAAGACGCCGTATTGCAAGAAAACATTATCTTCCACGCCATAAAGAACGCACCCACCGATCGGGTGGTCATTTCATCAAGTGCCTGCGCCGACGACCCCAAAATCGTCCGGCACAAGGCTCAACCACAAGAGGTGGTCAACCCGGACGATCCCGATTTGGTAATCCACATTGTCACCACACAAGAGGAAGGCGAATCTGCCTTGAAGGCACGCAGCTTACCTTGCTCGCTGGCGGATTTGGGCATCGAGGTTTCGACCGGGCGCGTGGTGGATTTTCGGGCGAAAGAACACATTCACGCGGAGCCCGACAAGGACACCGTCCCGCTCATCTATCCAGGCCACTTCAAAAACGGTTTCATCATGTGGCCAAAGCTGAATGGGCGCAAACCTAATGCACTCGGCGACAACGCCGATACAGAAAAGCTGCTGGTACCGAACGGCACGTATGCCCTGGTTAAGCGATTCACCGCAAAGGAAGAACGCCGTCGCGTGGTCGCCGCCGTTTACGATCCGCAACGAATCGAGGCAAAGCGAGTCGGCTTCGAAAACCACTTGAACTACTTCCACGTCAACGGTAACGGCTTGCCGCGAAGCCTCGCCCGGGGTCTCGTACTGTTTCTTAACTCGACGCTGGTGGATCAGTATTTCCGGCAGTTCAGTGGCCACACTCAGGTTAATGCCACAGACCTACGCAGCCTTCGCTATCCTACCTTGGCGCATCTAAAACTGATGGGTAACCGCTACCGCAAAGAGGTTCCGGACCAGGAACGCATTGACTCAATCCTCAATCAGGTATTAGTCGGATAGCTACTTACTATCGAAGGTCTCAGCCAGGAAGTGCTTAGTAGGGTCATCCTGAATCCAAATATAGGTGCCCGGCGAAATATTCTTGTATTTTCCTTGGCGACGCGCCGCCGCATTCCAGGTCTGATACGTCGTGGTAAACCCGATGCCTTTTTTTCCGCAACGCTTAGCCAGAGCAGTCAGGTTGCTCATCTTGTGGTGATCGACCTCGCCATCGCTGGTCACCGCCTCAATCACCCATAACCAATCTAAATCGGGATTCCACAACAGCGCGTCCGGCATGGAGTCGGTGAGGCCAATTTCGATCCCCGCACGGTAGAAGTTGTCGCGATCTAACTCTCTGATTCGTTCGCCGTCAGCATCATCAATATACAGAACTTCGTAACCGGGCAGGAAGCGCGGCACGTAGTGCTCGCAACTAGCGCGTATTAGGTCACTGTGCTTAGTGTCCACCTGCGAGCGAGAGGCCTCGGCAAGCTTCGCTTGAAACTCGAGGCGTTGGCGAATCTCGTCCGCCTTGGTCCAATCCGCGAGCAAGGCACGCCATTCCCCATCCGGCGCGCGCAGGATCAACTTGAAATCCTCGGCCAAACAATATGCCGTGTAGGGTGACTTCGCTACGGGATGCCCAGGAATAAAGACGCCCCGTTTCGTGTCGAAGTAGACCTTCACTATGGCGCCAATTTCCCACAGTGGCTTCAACCAATAATCTCGACCTTCCCGGTCCGACTTACCTTGACCGCGTTGCAAAATACCGAAATGGCATGCGACATGGGCGACAGTCGCGCCTTCGCAGAACTTGATGCCGGCCGGGAAGCTGCTAAATTGCAGTCTGTAGAAACTATCGTTTACATCATCAAGTAAGGCGAATACAGCATCGCGCTGATCAGCGGAGTAGCGATCGATTTCACGCAACACTGCACTAATGCGTTCTTTGGTAACACCCTGGTACTCGCAAGGAACGGGATCCTTTCCTTGCGCAGTCGCGGCGTCTCGTAGTTCCTTGACCTTATCTTGTAATGCCATTCATTTATTCTCATTCAGAGGCGCCAAAACACGTACTCAGGTCAGCCCCTGAGTTGGGATAGGGACTGCTGTAGATCGGCATTCTGGCTCCAGATCTATCCAAAACTTAGGAGGCGAAGTGCGCTTAAAGCTCAAAAGCCGCATCCAATTGCAGTTTTTCTTCATAGCGCCATTAAGAGGGGAGGCAGTATGCCCTTTTCTACTGAACTCACGCAAATTAATTGCCCCAAGCCCCATCGACAGCAGCGACTGCGTGGGTTTCTCTAGGCTACCGTGACGGGATGTCGCACGTGATCTTCGAGACACTGGATTCAAATGCCCGGCTGGCGGCTCTAGCGCCGGCAATGCGGGCTGGCGGTTTGGGCTCAGTGCCAGAAGCAAGGCCAGGCGGACCGCAGTATCCCAGTGGCCATGGCGCCGCCATCACTCCTGCTGACGTTGATCCTTTGCGTCCTGCATTTCCTGGTCGCATTGGGGCTCAGCGTTGCGATCGGCTTGCTGCTTCGACGGATGATCGGACGCAGGTCGCGGATGCTGATCGGCGCATGAAGACCCCTCCTCCATTGCATCGCCGAGCGTTGCTAAGCCGGCGTGCGGTCTTCGGTCTGGGTTGGTTTTGTGGGCTTCGCGCGCCTGCCCCGGCGGGCTGGCGTGATCCGGGCACGGCGCAGTTCCCGGCCCGCACTCAATGCTGAGCTTCGGTTCCGCTGCGTACAGCAAAAACAAGCAGCGGGCTGTTGCTCATGAATTAATCCACTCTTCGATGGGGCGGGAAAGAAATTGCGCCAGGTCTATGCCGTCGGCACCAACGAGCAGGGCTCGGTCCGGCTCGAAGGCCTTTCGGAAAGCAGCCATTC
>REBV01000079.1 GCA_007692545.1 Puniceicoccaceae bacterium | reverse complement strand
AAGGCCGAGCGCGACAATCCCGCCTGCCAGGCTGCCCTCCAGGCTATCACCCACTGCATGGAGACCGGTCAGGGCAATGTGCTCGAACTCGCCGTCGAAGCCGCCCGCTGCCGCGCCACCCTGGGTGAGATCTCCGACGCTGTCGAAAAAGTCGTCGGTCGCTACCGCGCAAAAATACGCTCGATCAGCGGCGTTTATGCAAAAGAATTCGGCAACACCCCGGTTATGGACGAAATCAAGACACTCATCGAACAATTCGAAACCGAAGAAGGCCGCCGGCCCCGTATCATGATCGCCAAGATGGGGCAGGACGGCCACGATCGGGGCGCTAAAGTTGTGGCCACCGGCTACGCCGACCTCGGCTTCGATGTCGACATCGGCCCCCTCTTCCAGACCCCAGAAGAAACCGCCCGCCAAGCCGTCGAGAATGACTGCCACATCGTCGCCATGTCCTCCCTCGCCGCCGGTCATAAGACCCTGCTGCCCGCCCTCATCGCCGAGCTGACAAAACTCGGCCGCCCGGACATCATGGTCATCTGTGGTGGCGTGATACCCGCGCAGGACTACGACTTCCTGTATCAACAAGGTGCCAAAGCCATCTTCGGCCCCGGCACTGTGATCCCCGAGTCTGCCCGAAAAATGCTCCAACTACTTCTGGCAGAACAATGAGTATATCCACCAAACGCGGCGACGACGGCAGCACCTGCCTTCTTTTTAACAAGCGGGTCAGCAAGACCCATCCCCGCGTGATGACCTACGGACGCGTCGACGAACTGGGCTCGGCCCTCGGGCTGTGCCGCGCCCATTGCCAGGATCCCACCACACAGGCTCAAATACTGGAAATCCAGCAGCAATTGGTGCAGCTCATGGCCGAACTCGCCACGGATGACGGCGATCAAGGCCGCTACCAGGAAAAATATGCGGAACAGGCGATCTCCGCTGCTCATATTGAAGCACTCGGCGCTCACGTCATCGAAAAAGAAAAAGGCATTCGCTTCGAAGGCTGGAGCTACGCTGGCGATAGCGTGGCCGACGCGTTTTTTGACCAGGCCCGTACGACGTGCCGCCGCGCCGAGCGGGCCGTCGTGGCCCTCGCCGAATCCGGCGCCACCGTCCGTCCGGAGTTGATTCAATACCTCAACCGCCTGGCCGACCTCCTCTGGCTCCGGATCAAGGAGCACTGAGAATAACCTCATGAATCACCAGAGAATCTAACCCCTCAGGCTGGGAGCCTAGCCTCACCGACCTACAAAATATGCAAAGTACAATCATCCCTCACTTAAAATACGGAAGCACGTAGAAGCTACTAGTCTTGGGTATCATTACCTATGGAGTTTATTGGGCTTACTATGTTAAGTCAAAAACTTCAGCCATTAATGAACATTGCGATAGAAATGAGAAAATTTCCGATCCCTTTGTGAGCTTCATATCAGCGTGGTCTTCGCGGCGCTCTTTCTGGGCAACCCTCTGCCCAACATCCGCTCCATCTGGAAGAAGGCGGGGCCGATGATCGCGCATGGGCAGACGCTCGCCTGGGGCCAGTACGTTGTTGGGTTGCTGCTGGCAGTCTTCCTGATCGTCCCGATCTGGGATGGCAGCCCACTCGCCGGTGCTTTGATTGAGATCGGCTTCGAGGGCGGCCACGGAACTGCTGCCGGACTGGGTGAAACATTTCGCGAGCTGGGCTTTGCCGACGGTGCCGACATGGCCCTCGGCTTAGCCACCATCGGTGTCGTCGCTGCTAGCACCACTGGGTTGGCCGGAGCTGCTGAAGCACGTCCACCTCTTTCCCTTGGTCATGATTGGCGGTGTCATTGTCCAACTACTCTCGGTGCCGCTGAATTATGCCTGGATGATTGATGGCAAGCTGATGAACCGTATCTCGGGAGCCGCGCTGGACGTTCTCATAGTCGCGGCCCTCGGTGCCTTGTTTTGGGCCTGTGCCCGTGCTGATCGGAGTCACTATCGTTATGTTTGCATGGATGGCCTTTGGCCTCTGGCAGTTTCGGCCCAAAGCCTGAGCTAGCCCTGAAAGCGGAAAACGCTCATCGACTGGGGTGGGAGTTGCAGTTTGATCGAGAAGGGGCGGCCATCCCACTCGATCGGTTCGGCCTGGACACCGCCGTTGTTGCCAAAACCAAGACCGCCGTATTCCTTGGCGTCGGTATTGAGAATCTCTTGCCAGAAGCCCTCGTGCGGCACACCGACACGAAAGCCCTCGCGCAGCACCGGTGTAAAGCTACCGACAGCAACCAAGTCATCCGTCAACTCCGCACCTTTTCTTAAAAAAGTTAGAATCCCATTATCCGCGTCGGTGCAATTGATCCACTCAAAGGCATCCGCCCGGTTATCCCCGGCGGCCAACCCCGGCACTTGCTGGTAGATGCGGTTGAGATCACGCACGACCATTTGGATGCCCCGGTGATCCGGGTATTGCAGCAGGTGCCAGTCCAGACTTTTACTGTAATTCCACTCGGCTGACTGCCCGAAATCACTCCCCATAAAGAGGGTCTTTTTGCCCGGCCACATCCACATCAGCCCGTAGAGCAAACGTAGTTGGTGCGCTTTGTTGGAAATGGGCTCGCCTGGCATTTTCAGTAGCATGGAGCGCTTGCCATGCACGATTTCATCGTGGGAAAACACCTGCGTGAAGTTCTCCGAATACTGGTAGAGCATACCGAAGGATAGTTGATGATGCTCATACTTGCGGTAGATCGGATCCTTCTGGAAATACTCCAGAGTATCGTGCATCCAGCCCATGTTCCACTTGATGTCGAAGCCCAGGCCGCCTTCCGAAGTGGGCTTGGTCACTCCGGGGAAGGCCGTCGATTCTTCCGCTATCATCAGGGTGCCGGGATAGTATTTGTGCACCAGTTCGTTGGTCTGGCGCAGGAAATCAATCGCTTCGAGGTTTTCCCGACCGCCGTATTGGTTGGGTATCCACTGCCCTTCTTCGCGCGAGTAGTCGAGGTAGAGCATGGAGGCCACGGCATCGACCCGCATGCCATCGATGTGGTAGCGCTCGCACCAGGCCAGAGCGGAGGCTATCAGAAAGCCGCGCACTTCGTTGCGCCCGTAATTGAAAATAAGCGTGCCCCAGTCCTGATGAAAGCCCTGCCGGGGATCGGCGTGCTCATAGAGTGCGGTGCCGTCAAACTGGGCCAGCGCGAAGCTATCGGTCGGGAAGTGAGCCGGCACCCAATCCATGATGACGCCGATGCCATTTTGGTGCAAGACATCGACCAGATATTTAAAATCGTCCGGCTTGCCGAAGCGATACGTCGGCGCAAAGAAACCCGTCACCTGATAGCCCCATGAGCCATCGAAGGGATGCTCAGACAGGGGCATAAACTCCACATGCGTATAGTGCATGTCCTTCAGGTAGTCGACCAGCTCCGTAGCCAGTTCGCGGTAACTGAGGGGGCGCGTGGCGTCTTCGACGACCGACTTCCACGAGCCGATGTGCATTTCGTAGACGGAAATCGGGGCATTTTTCCAGTCCGTGCGGGCACGCTGCTCGATCCAGGCCGCATCGTTCCATTGGTAGGCGTCGACCTCACAAATGATCGAGGCGTTGTAGGGGGGCGCTTCGAAAAAGGTGCCGTAAGGATCTGTCTTGAGGATGGGGAAGCCCTGCCGGGTCCCGAGCTCAAATTTATACTTCATCCCGGCTTCCAGCCCGGGGATAAATAGCTCCCAGATGCCAGAGGCACCGAGACTGCGCATGGGATGGTAGCGCCCGTCCCAGTGGTTGAAGTCGCCCACCACGGATACACGCGTGGCATTGGGTGCCCAAACCGCAAAGGCCACCCCCACGACCCCTTCAATCGTGCGTATGTGAGCACCCAATTTATGGTGCACGAAATGGTCACTGCCTTCATTAAAGAGATAAACATCATCCTCCGAAAGACTGGGCAGAAAACTGTAGGGATCGTAAAACTGGCGAAACTCACCGTTGTAGCGTTCTGTGCGGAGACGGTATTTGAATACATCCGAGCGGTCTTTGATCTCGGTCTCGAAGAGGCCGTCATCGGTCAGGCGCTGCATCGGGTAGCGTGGGCCATCCGGGTTGTTGGCGTCCACCACCTCGCAGCTTTTGGCGTCGTCCAAGTAGGCACGCACCATGACAGAACTCTTTTTCCCTTTTTTGCGGGGATGCATCCCCAGGAGTGAGTGCGGCTCCGCACATTGAACCGAAGTGATCGATTCGATTTCTTTTTGGGTAATTTTCACAGTGACGAGAAAAGAGAATGCTGGATAAGATGCAAGACTCTTAGCCGGGGGCGGCATTTCCTTTGACTTGATTGATTCCCGCTTAAATGAAACA
>REBV01000254.1 GCA_007692545.1 Puniceicoccaceae bacterium | reverse complement strand
GCTCCCTCCGCCAGGAGGCTTGGCCCTGCGCTGCATGTAAGCAAGGTGGATAGACCGAGGGTTTTGAGGTATTTTCTGCGATTCATGGGGTGTTTTTTGGTTGCTTGTCGAGTTTTTGACAAGTGATTTAATATTAAACAAAGAAGCAACGATATTGCCTTTAGGGCTTTGTCTTCAAGGAAAAAATGCTTCTGTATCCTGAAGGGCTTTTGGGAATGGTGCCAGCTCAAGGCACTGAAGCGGAGCGAATCTGCTGGACGTGGGACAGAGCACCGCGCTAAGAAAGAAACTTGCTTAAGTTTACGCCGTTCGGGGCTTGCGGCGTTGCAGTTTAATATCCGGTGAACATCGAATCGCAATGAGAGCATATAACAAACATAAATGCTTGAAAATAATCATTCTCTTGAGAGCATAGGTTCCATGCCCCAAACCAGTTTAGTCCTCTCGGCGCTGTTCTGCGCTTCGGTGGCTTTTGCTTCAGCGCAAAAGCCGAACATCCTCTTCATTACGATGGACGATATGAATTGGGATTCGATGGGGAGTTATGGTTCTCCGGTCGAAGACATCACGCCACACATGGATTCGCTCGCCGCTCAAGGGATGCGTTTTCACCACGCCTTCGTGCAGTCGTCCACTTGTGCGCCTTCCCGTAATGTGCTTCATACCGGACGGTACCCTCACGTTAGCGGAATGCATGGTTTCTACAGTGTAAAGTTCCCTCACAACACAGTGCCGGAGTACCTCCGCGAGGCCGGATATTTTACTGGCGTGGTTCAGAAGGTGCCGGATTCCACTCCCACAAACGACTTTGATCGCTACTGGCACTATCACAAGTCCTTGCCAACCCAGCGGGGGAGCACTCCGGTGGAATACGCGAAGGCGTTTGAAGCCATGGTGACGGGTGCCAAAGTTGAAGGGAAACCCTTCTACGCAGTGATCAATGTGATCGATCCGCATTTACCTTTCTACAATGGACCCATGATGCGGGAGCAATCGGATATATGGGACCAAACCTCCCCCTCCCGCGTCTACTCGCCTGACGAAGTGCCAGTGCCTGGTTTCCTTCATGGGCATCCCGCCTTTGCTCAAGAGGTTGCCGACTATTACAGTACCGTGCGCCGCGGGGACGACTGCGTGGGCGCGGTGCTGGATGTTCTGCGTCAGCATGGTCTGGAGGACGATACGATCATCATCTTCCTGTCCGACCACGG
This sequence comes from Puniceicoccaceae bacterium, assembly GCA_007692545.1. Classification (GTDB taxonomy): domain Bacteria; phylum Verrucomicrobiota; class Verrucomicrobiia; order Opitutales; family Coraliomargaritaceae; genus Thalassobacterium. The sequence goes on along the minus strand of REBV01000254.1, from coordinate 3,128 downwards.
CATGTCGATGCCCTTTGCCAAATCGACCCTCTATCCGGCAGGGGTTCGCACGCCATGGATTGTCGTTTGGCCGGGCGTTGCGGAGCCTGGTTATCTGGATGCCGAGCACATGATTTCAGCGATCGATTACATGCCTACCATTTTGGATATTATCGGGGCACCGGTTTCAGAGGAACTGGAAGGCCGCAGTATTGTACCGTTGATACGGGGGGAGCAACAAGCCGACCGTAATCGCGTATTTGTGCAGCTCAATGAAAACCCCAACGCGACGGTTCGCCCAATCCGCGGAATCTATACCCGCGACTTTGTCTATATTTTTAATCCATGGAGCAATGGCGATCGCATCGCGACAATGGAGGCTCGCTGGTATCGCTCTTGGCAAACGATGAAGGAGCTTGCCGGGCGGGACCCTCTCTTTGCTGAACGTTTTGATTTCTTGAAGTATCGCACCACTGAAGAGCTCTACGCCTACAGTGTCGATCCCGACGCCTTGAACAACCTGATTGACAATCCACATTACAGGGCCATCGCCGATCAGTTGCGCGGCGAAATGGAGTCGTGGATGGATCGCACAGATGATTATGTGCTACCAGCTTTTCTGGATAGAGAAAACAGCGAAGCGCTGGAAGCCTTTTTCCAGCATCATCAAGCCATCGCCCACGAGCGCGCCAAGGATACCGAGTGGAAACGTACCAACAACCACCACGGCTCGACCGCAGGGCACAGTAAATACTACGATCCTAATCAATGATTCATTGCGTCGTAACCGGCTTGTTCGCGGCTTTTTCTCTCGCAGAGACGCAGAGGTTTTGTTGCACGTACGTTTACGCCAATGCCTTAAAGCGGATATTACCGATATTGGCTGCGGTCAGGTGGCGGGGGGACTCGAAGCCGAAACGGGCTGCGGGGAGGGGGGCCGGGTCGGTGCATTCGAGGCTGGGTTCATCGTCAAGCGTCACTTTAATATGTCCCCTGTTTACTGTTACCGAGATCGTATGCCAGGCAGTGGTGTTGATGCCTGGAATCTTTTTACTCGCAAGTTTATCCTGAGACCATTCGCCGCGTTGTTTCCAGATGCCGAGCGTACCGTCTTTGTCCAAGCCGATCAGGTAGTAGCTGTGCATATTGCGGTAGTTGACTAGCAGTTTGAGCGTCTGCTCGGGCTTATAGCCAGGACGCCGGGTCTGCAATTCGGCGGAAAACGTGTAAGCTTTGCCCTGGGCGCGGGGCGAGAGGATGGTGACGGGGCCGTTGATTTCGGCACCATTGGAACCGGTTTTGGGGGGCATCCCAATATGAATCCAGGAGAGTCCGCCGAAATGGCTAGAGAGGAAGGGCTTGTAGGCAAAATCACCTTCCCAGCCGTTTTCTAATTTGACCTGCATACGTGGCGTGATGGGCAGGCTGAGTGGGTAGGTCTCCGCGGTGATCGGTGTGCTCCCGTAGCGTCGCTTGCCGTTGCGGTCAGTGAAGGGCTGGGTCACCGCGTAGTGGCCAAGTACCCAGTAGTGGCAGCGTGGTCCATTGATTGGTGTCTTGTCGGTATAAGTGAGTGTCCGCACACCGTGTGCGATCCGTTCGGCTCGACGCGGATCCGTCCCGATACTGCGGTAAATATCATAACTGGCCTCAGGAGCCGCGGCTTCCCAGTTTAATTGCACGCCGTCCGCCACTTCCACATGGGCGTTCAGTTGGGGATACTCGTCGAGTTCCCACCCATCCAAGGTGCAGAGTCGCATTCGACTGACCAATGCTTCGTTTTGGGAATCGAAAGCCAGATTATTCACCACCTCCTGATGCTCGAGGTCCCTGCGGTACAATTGGTCGGCTGCGGCGTGGGTATAGATATATTTGTGGGCGGAGTTTAGCCCCATGCGGACGGGCATGAATTCACCGGGACGCGTCACGCTGCCCGATTGATAGAATTCAGAGAAAACGAGCCGTTGCGGGTCCGCTTTGCCAGCGGCTGCTATAATCAACGATTCACCTTCGAAAACCTTGGAGCCGTCGCTCCCGGTCATTTCACAGAGGGTAGGGAGCATATCTATGAGGCTACCGGGCGCGTTGGTGACGGAGCCCTGCGGAAGGAGCCAAGGGGCGCGGATGATGAAGGGGACCCGTGCTGAGGGATCGAGCATATTTTGTTTTTCGATCAGGCCGTGTTCGTAAAGGCTATCACCGTGGTCGCTCGTATAAATAATAATAGTGTTTTCGAGGATGCCGAGGTCGCGGCATTTCGCCACGATCTGTTCGACGCAGTCGTCGATCTCGGAGGCGCAGGCGTAGTAGGCCGCCGTGCTGCGTCTGGCTCCATCTCCTCTAACGTCGGTATGGCACCAGCCTTGGGCGAAGGGGAACATGCCCTTGTCCAGCCATTCAGCTGTGGTATGGGGCAATGGCATGTCATCTGGTTTGAAGCGGTCGAGATAGGTCTGATGAATGGTCCAGGGACGATGCGGTTTCTCCAGTCCTACATGTACGAAGAACGGCGTGCCTGCCTTACTTTGTCGCTCGATGAATTCGATACTCCGTTCCGTAACCAGCAAATCCATCAAATCCTCTTCCTCTTCTACCAGCGTTTCCAGAAAGTGTTGGTTGAGGCCATTTTCTCTGACCTTAAGCCCGGCGGGTGCCTTGGCGAAGCGATCGGGATCGATCTTCCGGTACTCCATATCCAGGTAGGGCCGCATCTCGCGGTAGCGTTTGATGACGTCGCCATCCTTGATGTCGCCGTAATGCTTGCCGGGGAAAGTTGTGTAGAAGCGGAGTCCGCGCTCGTCGAAGCCGAGGTCCCATCCATTAACGAGTTCGCCATGGACGTGCATCTTCCCGATCGCGGCAGTGCGATAGCCCGCCTCACGGAAGTAGTGCCCCATGCCCGGCAAGTCGTCGCGCACGCCGGGGAATCGATTCAAGCCTGCCTCTCGCCGCTGCATCTTGTGGTGGATCGCGGTCGTGGTGTGCGGGTAAACGCCGGTGATGTAGGCGGCGCGACTCGGCGCGCAGAGCGGAGAAGCGCAATACATCGAATCGAAGCGCACACCTTCACTGGCGAGGGCGTCGATCGCGGGGGTGGGCGAGCGACCGTCGATTTGGCGCACGGACGAACCGTAGCAGCCGCAGGTATT
>REBV01000213.1 GCA_007692545.1 Puniceicoccaceae bacterium | reverse complement strand
TAGATTGAAGCTAGCGAGCGTGCCCTGCATAGCCTGAAAGGCGACGCATGGGCGACGCTTCGCTCTTCGAGCTACGCGTGGCTGCGCCACGTGTAGATTGAAGCTAGCGAGCGTGCCCTGCATAGCCTGAAAGGCGACGCATGGGCGATGCTTCGCTCTTCGAGCTAAACTTTGTGTGGAAACTTGGCCAAGTCGTGTTCTAACTCGAAACCTTATGCCCACCAGTCCAAGTCATTTTTCTTCCGAACATTCTCACGCGCTGATCGAGCGCTTATTTCGTGCACCGGTAGAGCGGCACACTTTGGACAACGGATTGACGCTGGTGCACCGTCCTGACTTTTCCAGCGAGGTGGTCTCGGTGCAGGTGTGGGTGAAGACGGGCAGTATTCACGAGGACGGCCTGATCGGCTCGGGGCTTTCCCACTATCTGGAGCACATGCTGTTTAAGGGCACCTCCCGGCGCGACGGCAAATCAATCAGCCGTGAAGTGCATGGCATGGGCGGCTCGATCAATGCCTACACCACTTTTGACCGCACGGTTTATTATATCGATGCGCCCTCGGCGGCCTTTGCGGAAGTCGTCGATGTGCTATCGGATTTGGTGCTGCACTCGACGCTGCCTACCCATGAGGTGGATCGGGAGCGCGATGTGATTCTGCGGGAGATTGATATGGGTCTGGACGACCCGGATCGGCAACTCAGCCAGGCCTTGTTCCGCACCGCTTTTCAGCGCCACCCTTACCGCGAGCCGGTCATCGGGCATCGTCCGCTCTATGAGAAAGTGACGGCAGATGAGTTGCGCGCCTACTACCATGCCCGCTACGTGCCCAATAATATGGTGGTGAGTGTCGTCGGAGCGATTGCTCCTGAGGCCTGCCTGGCCGAGATTGAGCAGACTTTCGGGGCGGTGCCCCGTGGGCGCCTGGCTCCGGTCAAAGTGGAGGCCGAGCCGATACAGTTGGCCGCGCGGCGCGAGGATATCCTGGGTGATTATAATATCTTTCGCGGTGGGCTGGGCTTTAAGGTGCCGCATCTGAGTCACCCGGACTCGCCGCGCCTCGACGCGCTGGCCCATGCGCTGGGCGGGGGGGAGAGCTCACTCCTCTGGGAGCGGCTGCGGAATCAGCATAAGCAGGTCCACTACATCGACTGTCGCAACTGGAACCCGGGCGATTCGGGGCTTTTTTGGATTTCCTACGTCTGTGATCCGGGCAAAAGCCATCAGGTGGAAAAGGCGATTTTAAAGGTGCTGAAAGAAGTGGCCGCAGAGGGCTTCCCCGAATCCGTGGTGGAGAAGGCCCGTCGCCAGGCCCTGAGCGCGGAAATCAACGGGCGCAAGACCATGAGCGGGCAGGCCTCCCGCTTGGGCCTGGGTGAGGCAGTGATTGGGGATATCGGCTATGGACGACGCTACCTCAAGCGCTTGCAGGCTGTTCGATCGAGCGATTTGCAGACCGTGGCCAAGCACTATCTGGTGGATGAGGGCCGGTCTTCGGTTACGCTGGGGCCGGCTCCGAAAGTGGTGGATAACACGGCTGCGCTGGAGGAAAAGCTGGCGCTGGAGCCCTTTGAGTCGATCGACCTGGCCAGTGGTGGGGCCCGCCTGCTCTTGCAGCGTGACACGCGCCTGCCTAAAGTCCATCTGCGCTGTGTCCTGCGGGGTGGCCCGCTCTACGAGCCCGCCGGGCAGCGGGGTATTTCTACCTTACTGGCCGAGCTATTGACCAAAGACACCGGGCACCGCAGCGCACAAGCCATTGCCGAGCTGGTCGAAAGTATCGGTGGCAGTTTCTCGGCGACGGGTGGCAATAATACGATCAGCCTGGCGCTGGAAGTATTGCCGGCTGATTTGGAGATCGCGCTCGAACTCTTGAGTCATGCACTGACCGCACCAGCCTTCGATGCCACCACCTTCGAGACAGAGCGGGAGGCGCAGGTCGCTGAATTGAAGGAAGATGACGATGAGATTCTGGAGTATGGCTTCCGCCAGTTGCGCGAACGTTTTTTCGGGGAGCATCCTTTCGCGGTGGGCTCCGATGGTCGGGTCGCGGACCTGGAGGCGCTGACCGCCGAGGATGTGCGGGCGCATTACCAGCAGCTGGTGCGGGCGGGTAATGTGGTGCTTTCGGTGACCGGAGACTTCGAGCGCTCAGCCGTGCTGGAGCCGCTGCGGGAGCTTTTGGAGCATAAGCTCTCGTCCGAGCCCTTTGCCGAGACCACGTCCCCCGCACCACGGACAACTGCCTACACAGGGCATGAGCCGATGGAGCGCGAGCAGGCCGTGGTGCTGCAAGCCTATCCGGATTGCGGCATTCAGGAGGTGGATTACTGTGTGGGCGAAGTGTTGAACGAGCTCTTTAGCGGCATGTCCAGCCGACTGTTTGAGCGCGTGCGCGAAGATCAGGGGATGGCTTACTATGTGGGCTCGACGCGTGTGGTCGGGCTGCGTGGGGGCATGTTTGTCTTCTACGCCGGCACCCAGCCCAGCCAGGCCGAGGCCGTGGTGGCGGAAATCGATCGGGAGGTCGCGCGCGTGGCGGCCGGTGAAGTGACGGAGGACGAGCTAGCCCGCTGCCGCACCCGCCTCAAGGCTGCCAGGCCCATGGGCAAGCAAACCATCGGTGCCCGCGCCATGCATGCCGCCATCCAGGTGACCTATGGACTGCCCATCGATGACGATGCCGAGCACGCTATGAAGCTGGAGACTATCGATGCGGCCAGTCTGGCCAAGTTCGTTAAAAAATATTTTAATTCGGAGCGTCGGGTGCAATTGATCGTCGGGCCGTAAAAGGAGTCTAGCCGAGTATTGACAGCCAGTAAAAATCGGGCGATGTTGGAGTTTCGTTTTTCGAACATGTCTCAAATTACCTTGCCCCATCGTTAATCATCCTTCCCACTTTTCCCCATGACAGTTGAGATTCCCCAACAGCACCCGCATCGCCCGCGTCAGCAGGGCTTTACCTTGATCGAGTTATTGATGGTCGTTGCGGTTATTTTGATTCTGGCCGGTATCACATTTGGTATTTCGCGGGGTGTGCAAAATGCCCAGGCCCGGGCCAAGGCGAAGGCGGAACTGGCGATCATTGCGCAGGCGCTGGAGCAATTTAAATCGGTCCATGGGGATTACCCGTGGGCGGCAGGTAATCCGGGAAACCCGACGAATAATGGACGGCAACTGCTGCGCGCTCTGGCCGGATTCATGACTTTTGCAAAAAATAACCAAGGGACTGTCGTATTTCGTAATGCCAGTGATATTCCCACCGACGGCCCGCGTTCGTTTATCGATTTGACCAAAGTATCGATGGACAGGCGTGCCTCGCAGCTGCCTAGTAATCCGGCAACGCCCCCCCCCAATTTTTACTTCATGGATCCGTGGGGGCGGCCTTATGTGTATCGCTACAAGGCGGCGGCTGACGACGCTTGGGAAAAATTTGGCTATATTCTTTTTTCTAACGGGCCGGATGGCCAACCGGGCACAGCGATCCCGGCCACGGGTATCATGCCAGCTAAGGACCCTAGCAGTAACCCTGATGCGGTTGATAACATTTATGCGGGAGAGTAAAATTATGAAAAATTCTAAAATAAAGGGATTCACTCTAATCGAGCTATTGATGGTGATCGCCATCATCGGCATTTTAGCCGGCATTTTGATTCCGACGGTCGGTGCTGTTCGCAAGCAAGCCAATATCGCGGCATCGAAGACGCAGTTATCGAATTATGTCACGGCGATCACCATGTTCAAAGGCGAGTATGGTTATTTGCCTTTTGTTACTGGAGCTGGTGATACAACTATTAACTTATCTACACCGGCTGAAAGTGAGCGTTTCATTCGAACACTTTCCGGGCGCAACCCATCGACGGGTGCATCGGTTGCCGAGGGCGGCAACCGTCGTCAGATCGCTTTTCACAGTTTTGCTGAATCCGAGTTTTTTATCAGTGTAGCCGACGCGGTGAGCGACACGCAACTGGCAGATCGTTTTAACAACACCAATATCTTCATCATGCTGGATGGTAACGGCGACGGTCGGGTGAATCCAAGCCCATCAGGGACCACCCCCAGAGCACCCAGCAACCCTTTGCGCACGGTGGCCACCGCCTGGGTCGAGCCGGATGAATCTATCGGTGCTCCGGGTTACGCTCTCTGGGACTAGTCGAACCCTTTAAAAGATACTTATCTTTATGCGTACATTAAAAAGAGGGTTCACACTCATCGAGTTGCTGGTCGTAATCAGTATCATCCTGATTGCGTCATCGGTCATTTTCATTGGTTCCCGCGGTGGCGAGGGCACCAAGTTGAGTTCTTCGCAGCGTATTGTTTCGGGTATCGCCCAAGGCGCGCGCGCTCAGGCGATTCTTAGAAATGCCAATACCCGGCTCATTATCTACTCCGACACGAATACGGGTACGAGTGCAGACCCCGATAAAATGCTGCGGTTTTTCGGGATTGTCTATTTTGGTGAGGACTCGGCGGGCCAGGAAGGCTGGATTGCCGCCACTCAAGGCACCTACTTGCCCGAGGGGGTCTACTTTAACCGGGCGCTCAGCCAGAGCAATAGTCAAGCATCGGGCACCATAGGTACCATGAACCTTGATTATCCACGCACCTCGGCGCAAACTGGAGGGAGTGATCAATACTATTACTATGAGTTCAACAGTAACGGCACGATGGCTTTAGGCTTTCAAAATGCATGGCTGGTATTGCAGGCGGGAATTTTAAGAGGAACTCCACTCGCAGTTGAATTTCCGGCAACTGCGGCCGATGAAGGGTTTAATCTAAAAACCGGGCTCATCTTCCGCCGTGCTGGCACCACCACCCCGGTTAATAATCCGGGGGATATTTAACATCTTTTTTGTTTCTATGAATAGTACCATGTCCGCACATTGCCCGTCAAAATTCAAAAGCCGCCACGGTTTCAGTATGATCGAGGTGGTTTTGGCCATCGGCATTTTTTTGATTACCGTGCTGGCCCTGGTCGGCCTGCTGGGGCCGACGCTGAAGTCGGTTGAGGATGTCGAGCGGACGGATGAAGTCGCTTCGGTCGTCAATACAGTCAATGCGTTTCTGCAAAGCTCGCCGGATATCGCGCCGGGCGGATCAAAATTTGATGCGATTTTTAGTGCGGTTCAAAATGGTAATTTTGCGACATTATTTGTTTTTCGTGAGTATGTGGGTGATACAAACGACATTCGATTGGCGGTCGGTTTCAGAGAGGGAGAGGGTGGCGAGGCCCCAATCGACATTCAAGCGCAGATCACGGATTTCAGTGACGCGGCCGGGCCGATTTATCGAGTGGTGCTGACACCGTCTTCGGTTTTACCGGAAGCATATCGCTCCAATGTTCGGAATGCCAATGGTGTTTATGAGCTAGAAACGACGCTCGCCGCATACGAAGAAGGCTATTTCGCCATGGAGGTTCGTATTTTTGCGGAGGCCCCCCCCGGACCGGGAGGGGCGTTTACTGAAGTTAAAAGCCCTGCTGATTTGAGTGGAACAGAACCAATTTTTACCTACAACACAGCGATCGTTCGCTAGTTGCAATTTGTCTATGAAAACACCGACTATTTCCAGCTGCAGAAAACGCAGGAGCGCCTTTACCCTGATCGAAATCATGGTGGCGACCGTCGTCATGATCATCCTGGTCGGTTTGGTTATCCAGATTACAAGCCAAGTGCTGAATGTTTGGAACCGATCTTCCGGCAAGTTATCGGCCAATGCGCAGGCACGTATCGCTATGGATCTGCTGACGCAAGATCTGGAAACGGCCGTTTTCCGTAATAACGGAATGGTCTGGTTGGAGGCCACGGAGCAGAATATCTCAACTCCGTTTACAATAGCGGGCTACAAAACGACTACGCTGAAGTTATTCGCGCCAGCTCTGGATAGGCCCGATGGCCCTGGAGATATCTGCGCAATCGGTTATTTGTTAGATTACCGAAATCCCGTCGATGCCACTACTGCGGGAGACCAAACTTTTGTTTTGTATCGAAATGTTGTTTCCGCGGCGGATACCTTTAACAGTTTGATGGGGGAACCCAACCAGTTGGATTTGCTTGTCGGTGAATGGGATGAGCCGAATATTCGCGGGGTTGATCCTGCAGGCAGTAATTATCTGGTGTCGAATGTGGTCGATTTCCAAATTAGGTTTTTTGTTGTTGACGACGGAGATCCGGGGACCCCTGAAGCCGTCCCACCAGGGACGCTGGTGCGTTTCGGTGGTCCTGCGCCTACGGTTGGCAGCGGAGCGCCCGGTGGTTTTAACCGGCCACTGGCCTACGCAGAGATCACGCTACGGGTTATCAGCGATGAGGCGCTGCAGCTAATCCAACGAGGTGATGGTGCTTTGGGTCAAACCGGCTATGACACTTGGGCCGATTATGTCGCTGCCAATTCCTCAGTCTTCACCCGCCGCGTCAACTTTTTGGGCCGGCCGCTTTAGGTTTTCACTGGATGTTGAGCGTTTATTTTAGGACGTTTTGGGTGTCGGCAAAAGAAATTGCCTGAATCGAATCGCTTAAGGGATAGCTCTGAGGGCTTCGGCAGCAGAGGAATGCTTGAGTCGTTTCTGGCAATTCCGCACGGACTTTGTTGAGTTTGCCCGAGTTGGCGGGGGTTTCAGACCACTTCGCATCGCCTATTTTAAAACGGCCTGCCTTATGGAGGAGGAAGTCGGCTTCTTTACTGCGGTCACGCCAGTAATAGAGCTGCCAAGTTGGGGCGAGACTTAATTGTTTTCTCAGTTCGGCATAGATGGCTGTTTCCCAAAGTGCACCTTTAAGTGGCGATTCGTAGAGATCCTCGATGGTGTTCATCCCGAGCAGAAATGCACATAAGCCCGTGTCGAGGAAGTGGAGCTTGGGGGCCTTGACGAGCGACTTTGTGGCATTCGAAAACCAAGGCTCGAGGAGTGCAATGATACCGGACCGCTCGAGCGCAGATAACCATTCGGCTGCGGTCGATGGACTGATCCCCACATCACGGGCGATTATGGCTTTGTTTAATACCTGCGCGGTGCGCAGTGCGCAGGCCCGGAGGAAGCGTTCGAAGTCCCGCAGGCTGCCGACTCGTAATTGAGAGCGCAGATCGCGCTCAAGGTAAGTAGCCACGTAGGACTGGTAGAAGCTAGTCGCATTGAGGTCTGGCTTTTCGTAAAGTTCAGGGTAGCTGCCTCTGAGGAGATAGGCATCGACGGGGGGGGCTAATTTCGCATGGCTGAGTTCATCGTAAGAAAGACCGTCCAACTGCATAATGACTGCACGCCCGGCGAGCGATTCGGCAACGCCCGCCATCAGTTCGAAAGGTTGTGAGCCGGTCAGGATAAATTGCCCGTTTCTCTGGCGATGCGCATCGACCGCGATCTTCAAATATCGCAATAAAGCAGGTGCATATTGCATTTCATCGATAATCAGGGGAGTCTTGTGCCTGGACAAAAAAGTAGAAGGCTCCAATTCGGCTTGCGCTGCTGTGCTCGGAAGGTCCAGGCTGACATACTGGTGGTCTGGAAAAAGGTGTCTAACCAGAGAGGTTTTGCCCGTCTGGCGAGCTCCGGTTATGACGACCACCGGTCGTGTCGCGACACCCTCCAGAAGTCGCTGCTCTTGTTTTCTTGAAACCCACATGGTGCAAAATATTCGATTTAATCGAATATTTTGCAAGTTTAATAGCTACTAAATTAAAGAAAATTAAATGGCAGAGAATCCGCAGAGCGTTTAATGGTTCTCCGCCAGCAGCACGGCGTCTGGTGCGACATCCACCGTGATTTCCCGTCCGAGGAACTCGAGCAGCACCTGAATCCGGTTTTTGGCAGGAAGCTGGGCCAGGACCTTGCCGTTGAGCCCCTTGAGTGAGCCGGTGATGAACTCGATATCGGCGCCCGGCTCAATGCTGAGGTCGGGGCTCTCGATGATGCCTTGGGGGAGGGAGGCTTTCAGGTCGGCGATAATGCGCTCGGGGATGACGCGTCGCTCGCCTAGTTGCACGATTTTGCTCACTCCCTGGGAGTGCATGACTTGGCGGTGATCTGTCTGAAAGCAGAATCGGGCAAATAAGTAGCCGGGGAAGAGGGCTTCGGTGAAGCGCTTTTTGCCGACCCGTGTCTTTTTGACCTGACTGATGCGGGGGCAAAAGACCTCGACGGTTTCCAGGCGATCCAGTATCGCAGCCGCGATGTGTTCGCGCTTGGTCTGCGTGCGCAGGCAGTGCCATTCGCGGCTGTCTGATAGGGAAACGTCTTTTGGAGGAGGGGCCATCTGGAAAAAGTGTAACCTTGGGTTAAGAACACGGTGAATCAATGGTAAAAATGCTGTGTTTTTGTAGGCCCCTCATGCGTGGGGGCGCTTCCGTCTTCGCTCTCCCTCCTTCGCCAAGGCTTCGGCGGACAGGTCGAGCTACGCCGGACAAGTCGCTTAAACCGCTAATAAACGCTAACGGGAGGACGGCCAACAGGCCCGTCCAATGCGTATTTTTTGATTTGGTTCAACCTGGGTCGTTCGACAGAAATTTAAGAGAAGGATTTCATCGTATTGATCCGGCCGTTGGCGGATCTTTGTTAGCGTTCGTTAGCGGTTAAAAATTTGCGTCGTTGTGGGGGCGCTTTTTGGGATTAGGCTTGGTCTTGCACGAACTCCTGTAAAACAAAACGCTTCCATTCGACGGATTCTTTTGGACGGAAATTGATCAAATAGCCGACGGGTTTGCGAGTTACACGCATGTAATTTAAAAGCTGGCTTTCGTGCTCAGGAAGGAGTGCTTTGACGGCCTTGAGTTCAGTCACAATTTCTGTGTGAACATACAAATCCGGGATGTAAGTCTTCTTCAACTGATGTCCCTTGTAAAAAACGGCCAGCTCATGCTTTGAGGTAAATGGAATAGTCCGGAGTCCAAGTTCCCACTCTAAACTTTCCTGGTAAATCTCCTCGCTGAGGCCACCTCCCAATTCCCGATAGACTTCGAACGCAGCCCCCATTAACTCATAACCTTCTTTGCTGCGATAGTGGGTATGCTCTGAATCCATAAGAATGACCCAAGGATAAAATAGTGTTTGTGGCAAGGATAAGGTAACTGCTTTAGGCTTAAGCTGAGTGATCGATAATTTGAAAAATGAATCTCATTGCATTGATCCGGCCCGTTGGCGGATCTTTGTAAGCGTCCATTAGCGGTTTAAAAGTTGCGTCGTTGTGGGGCGTGGGCCGGTTTTCCGAGTAATTTTGTGGATTGCCTGAACTTCCTTGTGCCTGCAGGGTGGGTGGTGGGATGAATTTTTTTAATCAGTTGCGACAAGTATTTTCCCGTGAGCCGAAATTGCCGGGGCCGGAGAGTTCGCGGGCGGCGCGCGGGCAGTATGGGGAGGACTTGGCGGCGGCCTATTGTCGGCGGGAGCTGGGCTATGCCATTATCGCCCGCAACTGGCGTTATAAGCGGTATGAGCTGGATATTATTTGCCGGCAGGGACCCGTCCTGATCTTCGTGGAGGTGCGGGCGCGGGCGGCAGATGCCCTGGTCTCGGGCTTCCACTCGGTCAACTGGAAGAAAAAGAAGGTTTTGCATCGGGCGTGTAAGGCCTACATTAAGCAATTGCAAAATAAGCCAAAACACGTCCGTTTTGACATCATTGATATTTCGCTCGCCCCTTCGGGCGAGGGGACGGTACGTCATTACGCAAATGTACCACTATTTTCCAAACACGATACCTGCCAATCATGAATCCAGAATCCAATGAAGAGAGACACCCTTTTTTAAAGGGGCTGAGCAAGCACCGAGGTGCGCCCCCCACGGTGGTGGTGATCTTTGGGGCCTCGGGCGATTTGACGGCGCGTAAGCTGGTGCCGGCGATTTTCAATCTGGGGATTGATAATTTGCTGCCGGGTGAGTTTCACCTGATTGGCTATGGTCGCAAGCCGATTGAGGACGAGGCCTTCCGCGAGATGATGGATGCGGCGATAGAGGAGTTTTCCCGGCGCCCTTTGAATAAGGAGATCTGGGAGCGGGTGCGACAGAATATTAGCTACCATGCCGGTGGCTATGATGAGGCGGCGGCCTTTGAGAGCCTGGCTGAAAAGATCAACCGGATCGAACAGGATCTGGGGCGGGATATGCAGCGGATGTTCTACGTCTCGACCCCGCCGAGTGTCTTCGAGCCGATTATTAAAAATATCGGCAGCAGTGGCATGGCGCAGGCGCATGTGCACACCAAGCTGGCCTCCAAGGTGATCATTGAGAAGCCTTTTGGGCGGGATTTGGAGTCGGCCCGCGAGCTGAACCAGGCGATCAACGGTGTCTTTGAAGAGCCGCAGGTGTATCGGATCGACCACTACCTGGGTAAAGAAACGGTGCAGGACCTCTTAGTGCAGCGCTTCGGTAACTCGATCTTTGAGCCGCTCTGGAACCGGGAGTACATCGACTGTGTGCAAATCACGGTGGCGGAGAGCCTCGGGGTGGGCTCGCGTGGCGGCTACTACGATACCAGTGGGGCGTTGCGCGATATGATTCAGAATCATACCATGCAGCTGGTGGCACTGACGGCGATGGAGCCGCCGGTCTCGCTCGACCCGGAGTCGATCCGCGACGAGAAGGTCAAGGTGATCAAAGCCATCCAGCCACTGAATCTCAAGGCGGAGGGGGGCGACGTAGTGCGTGGCCGCTATACGAAAGGCCTCGTCAAGGGCGAACCGGTGGAGGGCTACATGGAGGCCGAGGGCATCCCCGCCACATCCACCACCGAGACCTATGCCGCCATGCGTCTGGCCATCAATAACTGGCGCTGGCAGGGCGTGCCCTTCTACATCCGCTCCGGCAAGCGGATGGCGCGGCGGGCCAGCGAGATCGCGATTCAGTTCAAGCGGCCCCCGGGCATTCTCTTTTCGGAAGGGGATAAATTTAACGTAGCGGCCAATACCATGGTCATCAGCATCCAGCCGGACGAAGGGGTCACCATCGTGATGAACTCGAAGATCCCCGGCCTGGAGACACGCACACAGCCGGTCAAGATGCACTTCCGCTACTCGACGACCTTTGGCTCGAACACGCCGGAGGCTTACGAGCGCCTGATCCTTGATGCGATGGTGGGGGATAGCACGCTCTTTATCCGTGGGGATGAGACGGAGGCCTCATGGAAACTGGTCACGCCGGTGCTTAAGCACTGGGAGGAATGCGGGGCGCATGGCCTACAGGAATACGCTGCCGGTTCCTGGGGGCCGCTGGAGAGTGAGCGCTTGCTATGGGAACGCAAACACCAGTGGCGCCGCTCGGGTTGAGCCTGTGGAACTGATGAGGAACAACGGACCCATGAAAGATTTAATTGACGAATTGCCCGGCATTGAGCTTCCGGTGGGCGAGGTGACGAATCGGCTGGACAGCATGTGGGCGGGAGATGCCACGGGCTCGCCCTCCGCCTTCCGCGCCTCACAGATGAATGTGGTCCTGCACTTCGGCTGGGAAGTGACCACCGAGGAAGCGCAGGAGCGCTTTGATGCGGTACTGCAATTTGCCCAGCGCTATCCGAGTCGCATCATCGTACTCTGCCCGACCCGTTCGATCAAAGACGGCTCGATGCGGGCGAAATTGTTCAGCCAGTGCTATATCGGTGATTCGCATCGTGAGATGTGTTGCTGTGAGGCGCTTCTGCTCGGTTATGAGCCGGAAAACTGCGGCTATCTGGCCAATCAGGTGTCGGTTTGGCTGGAGCCTGACTTGCCCCGCTACCATTGGTTTTGCGGTGTGCCGGGCGAGCGGATTGAGCAGTATTTTGACAGCCTGCTGGTCGGGGTGCGCCGCTCGATCTATGATAGTAGCTACGAGGCGGAGGATTTAAGTCGTTTGGCCTGGCCGGAGCCGAATCTGGTGGCGGACCTTGCCATGGCGCGCTTGTTGCCCGTGCGGCAGGCCATCGGCCAGTTTTTGAGTGGCTATGAAATCACCGGTCTGCGCGAGAACCTGGCATCGGTCGAAGTGCGGCACGACCCCAGTATGTCGGGGGAGGGGCTGCGCCTGATGGAATGGAGTCGTGGGTGTTTCGGCGATTGTCAGGCGGGTGAGGCCGGTGCTGAGGCCCAAGTAGCGTATGCCACCCAAGCCCTGGAGCCGGGTGAGCAGGACTGCTCGCTTTCGCTTGAATTCAAATATACAGATGGCCGCTATTTTAAGTGGCGCAAGTTCAGCGAAGGCTCGCTGGGCGAGATCGAAGCCTCGCTGGGCAAGCAAGAGGAGCGCATCACCACCCGGGTCAAGCCCCTCGGCCCCGAGCAAACCATCGCCGAGGCGCTGTTTTTTTAGGGCATGCGTTGTTGTCGGTCGTAGGCAGGTTGGCTCCGCCGCCTGCCCACGTTCTGTTGCCTCACCTCGCTCCAACAACGGCGACCAGGCGGCAGAGCCAACCTGGCTACGTAACTTTACTTTCCTAAAAAACTCCGCTGAGGCGGACGAGGACGGAGCCGTAGCGGGAGCGGTTGCTTTGTCCGTCGAATTCATCGCTGCGAATGGAGTGGCTGAGGCTGATTTCCATCCGGTCGTATTTGGCGGCGACGCCGAAGGTCCATTCACCCTGCCAGGGCTTGGAGCCGACTGACTCATCCCAGTCCCGCCAGAGGGGGCCATCCAGGGTGATGTCGTGCAGCACACCGTAGCCGCGTAGTCCGGTGAATCCGTAGAGGGCGAGTTTTCCGCCGTTGCGGGGCTCGTGGTGGAAGAGAGTCTCGGTGAAGCTACCGAGTTGCACGCGGGGGGTGAGGTGGCTGTTGGGCAAGTTCCATCCGGCCCGCAGGTGGGTACCGGCATAGATATCGGTGCGCAAGTTGCCCAGTGATGTGCCCCACTCGGTAAAGCCGTCAAATTGCAGCGGCCAATCTGCTGTCGCATCCAGAAACTGGATACGACGCTTGTGGTCGAGGTGCAGGTTGAGGGTGAGCTGGGTGGGCGCCTGTGAGTCCCAGCCCTGAAAGATGGGGCTGTCGGAGACGTTTTTATGGATCCAGTTTTGCAGGTCCTGCCCGTAGCTGGGGTTGCCGGTGCTGCCGATGGAGAGGGTCGCCGTGCTGGCTGATTCGGCGGCACTCACCTGCAAGGAAAACTCGAAGCCACTCCAGGCGGCGTAGGGCCGTTCGCCGGGTGGTGGGGTCAGTGCGTCGGGATCTTTGGGGGTGAACATGAGCTGGCTCAAGCCAAGCCCGTATTGGAAGCGTAACTCGCCCGTGCCGGGGAAGCGAAAATCGTCGATTCGGCTATCGGCCCCCGCCCCGGTCAGGCGGCGGAGGGCGTTCTGCAGAGCGTTGTGCTCTTCGGAGTCGGGGGAGAGTGCCCGGGTAAAAGCGATGCGTGCACCGTTGGTGTAGCCCTCGTCTGTGCCGGTCAGCATGTCATTATCCCACTGCACACTGATGTGCCAGGGCTGCGGCGAGTTGCAGTCCGATGCCGTCAGGCTACTGATCAATGACAGGATGCATAGCGCGCTTGGTAAGAAAAACTTGAGCATGTGAAAGTTAGTAGAGGGGAGCGGATATATTTGGCAAGCGGCGGTTTCTGGGCGGTTCCGTGGCGTGTCCGCTTGCGGACGCCTGTGCTGGGTGGGTGGGCCGACAACGCTGGGGGCGCCCGGCGAGCGAGCACGCCACGCTTGGCGGTTCCGTGGCGTGTCCGCTTGCGGACGCCTGTGCTGGGTGGGTGGGCCGACAACGCTGGGGGCGCCCGGCGAGCGAGCACGCCACGGTTCAGTGGTTCCAGGGCTGGCTTTGCAGCTTGGGGATGCGGCCTTGGGCGAGGTCGAGCCAAAGGCTGAGAGCTGCGTTGCGGGAGACTGCGTGCATGTAGCGGGGCGGTTCGTCCGGCTGGTCGAGGTTCTCAAACGTGACGACGCCACTGGGGAAGACCGAGATCGACCAGCCACTGCTGTCGTGCACCAGCGAGGCGTCGGGGTGATCGGCTTCTTCGGTGTCGATGGAATCGAGCTCGTCGAGTATCCGGCGCAGGGTGGCGGCATCGGGATTCAGCTCGGTGATGCCCCGGGCGTCAGTGCTGTGGTAGAGATCCATACCCTCACAAGTCGAGGTAGAGCACTTTGGAATTGCGCCCGTTTTGGAGGGACTCCTGGCGCCGTTTTTCCGGTAGGTCCTCCATGTTGCCCTCGGAGAAGCCGCAGACTTTGGAGAAAAACTTGCTGGCCTGGGTGGTCATGGCGATGACCCGCCGGCAGCCGCGCTCTTTGGCCTCGGCACAGGCGAATTCGACCATCTTGCGGCCCACACCTTTGTTTTGGTAGAAGGGCTGCACATAGACGCTGCCGACTTCGATCATTTTTTCCGCCTCATAGCTTTGTAAATGGACGCAAGCGACCAGGCTCCCGTCGATTTCATAGACGAGGTAGTCAGCAATGTTGGCTTCGACGGATTCGAGGGGGCGTTCCCGCAGGCTTTCTGAGCGCACACCGTTTTGTGTGATATTGTAGATGGCGTGGGCATCGGCCAGGGTGGCGCGGCGGATGGATTGGTAGTCGTTACTATAGACCATGGTGCCGATGCCAACCTTGTCGAAGATCTCATTCAGAAGCGCGCCGAAGAGCCGACCATCCAGGATGTGGGCCCGGGGCGTGCCGGCCAGGATGGCTTTGACCGCGTGCTGGGCTTTACTGCGCAGGCGCTCGGGTAGCTTTTCGGGGGCGGTCTGGAGAATGGCCTCCAGTTCGGCCACGGGAAGATTTGTCAGGGGCTGGTCATCAATGCGGAGGCCCGCTTGGGTGGTGAGGAAAATCAGCTTGGAGGCGCTCAGCTTGGAGGCCAGTTCGGCCGCCAGCAGGTCGGAGTTGATCCGCAGGGACGTGCCCTCCCGGTTGAACGCGATGGGCGTGATGACGGGGATGGTGTTCGCATCAAGCAGTTTGTTAAAGAGTACCTCATCCAGCTTGTCGACGGCGCCGCTGCTCATTTGGTCGACTCCCTTAACCACGCCGACCTCTTTGCTGCGCACGCCGTTACAGGTGGTGCAGCGGAGGCCGTTGCGGGTGAGGCCTTGCATGACTTGCAGGCAGACCATGGCGGCGGCCTCGGTGGCCAGTTCGAGTGTGGCCGAGTCGGTCTTGAGCTCGCCGTGCGCGTCCGTTATATCAATTTGCTTCTGCTCGGCCAGGGCCTGTAGCTGATGCCCGATGCCGTGCACCAGCACGACCTTGATGTTGAGCGAGCGCAGTACCGCGATATCCAGCAGGACGTTCTGGAAGTTCTCATGCGCCACCAGACTCCCGTCCACCGCGAGCACAAAGACGTGGTCGCGAAACATGGGGACATATTTTAAGATGCCCCGCAGGTCAGTGGGCTTGATGTTTGACTCGTTTGGTGGGTCTGCGCTCATGGGAATTGACTTGACTGTGGCTTTCTTTTGGAAGCTTGCAAGGCACATGTTCTTTGGCTGATATTTACAGTGCAATTTTAGGAACGGGGTAAATTTGACTCTTAATCCTAATCTTAATCCTATTCCTAATCATGATCGATTAAGATTAGGATTACGATTAGGATTAGGATTAAGATTAAGAGGTGCCGGCATATCCCGCAGTTTTAATTGTACCCGATATTTACAATTCTGACATCGAATGAACGCTGATCCCTTCCAACAAGTCCCGCCCGCCTTCAGTGAGCCGCTGGAGAGTTTCCTGGCGTGGCTGGAGTTGGAGCGCGGTCTCTCCAAGCATACCCTGGCGGCCTATGCCCGTGATCTGGCGCAGTGTGTGGAATTTTTGGCGGCGGCGGGTATTTCGGATTGGCCAGCGGTTCAGCCGGCAGACCTCTCGGCTTGGATCTCCAGCCTGAGTCGGGCGAACCTGGCGCGCAGCAGTCAGGCACGCAAGCTCTCGGCGCTGCGGATGTTTGCGCGGCATCTGGTGCGGGAAAATGTGCGGCCGGATGATATGACGGAACTGCTGGATGCCCCCAAGCTCTCCCGGCAGCTGCCGGAAGTGCTGACCCGTGAGGAAGTCCTGCGCCTCTTGGACGCCCCTTCGCCAAATACCCACTTCGGCTTGCGTGACCGGGCGATCCTGGAGCTTTTTTACAGCAGCGGCCTGCGGGTGTCCGAGCTGTGCGGTATCTTATTGCAAAGTATCCATTTGGACGAGGGCTACGTTCGGGTCTCCGGTAAGGGTTCGAAGGAGCGTATTGCACCCATCGGGCAAGCTGCCATCCAGGCGGTGCGTGACTACATTGCGGGCGGGCGGCCACAGTTCGTCAAGGCGAAGACCGGGAGCGAGCTCTTCCTCAGCCAGCAGGGCCGGGCCATTTCGCGCAAGATGGTTTGGGTCATGATTAAAGAACAGGCGCAGCGTGCCGGTATCACCAAGCCGATCAAGCCACACTTGCTGCGGCACTCCTTTGCCACGCATCTACTGGAGGGTGGGGCGGACTTGCGTGCGATCCAGGAAATGCTGGGCCATGCCGATATTTCGACGACACAGATTTACACCTCGGTGCAATCGGCCCGCCTGGCCGATGAGCACGCGCTGTATCATCCGCGCGGCCGCGGCGCGCCGCGGAGTGGAAAGTGGAAAGTGGAAAGTGGAAAGTGAGACCGCGGCACGCCGCGGAGTGGAAAGTGAGGAGTGGAAAGTGAGGAGTGGAAAGTGAGACCGCGGCACGCCGCGGAGTGAGGAGTGGAAAGTGGAAAGTGGCGTGCTCGCTTGCGAGCGCCTGCGGTTTGGTGGGCCGCTCATGCGTGGATTTAACCGCAGAGTGCGCGGAGTAGGCAGGTTGGCTCTGCCGCCTGCTGTGTTGTCTTGGTCCAAATCGCTGTCGGTCGCAGCGGACCAGATCGCCAACTAACTGTGACCAGGCGGCAAAGCCAACCTGGCTCCGGCCTCACCGCAGCTTGAGGCCGAAATCGCAGTCGGCCAGAATATCGAAGGCTTTTTGACTGTGCTCGAGGAGCTTGCCCAGATTGCGGAGGGTGAGGAGGCGGAAGGTCATGGTGCCTTCCGTGACGTGGATGTGGAGATCGAGTTGGGGTAACTTGAGCTCGAAGGCGGTGCCGTCGGGCTCGTAGCTTAGCGCTTCGCGAAGTTCGTCGATGTCTTCGAGCCGGTCAATCTTGTCTTCGACGCGGACGGGACTGGCGAAATCGACAACGAGTTGATCGCAGTGATGGGTGAAGCAGCTATGGAAGCGGCTATCGTCCGCGATGCTATCTGTATGGAGTGCGGTGATTTCGGTGCTGAGCCGGTAGTTTTTGGGATCATCCGGGCACTGATCGATCCGAATCTGAAGATCGAAGTCCGGGGTTTTGATCCAGGCGAAGCCATCCTCACAAGTATAGTCGAACTCCCGCCGCTTGTAGGCAAAGAGGGTCCGGATATCGCTGTAAAGCCCGTCGGCGGCGGATTTGACGTCGGGGTGGCCCGCCTTGCGGACGAAGCCCTGCGCCGCGTCGCTGTGCCCGTCCGGGACGCGGTGGTGCTTTTGGTAGCCGCTCAACTTGCGGATACGCCCGCCGACTGAGCCGACAATGCGGCTCGGACTCTCCGGTGGGGGGACTGGTGTGTTTGCTGTGATGCGCTAAAGGGTGGGGCTCGGGTTGCGCAAATTCAACTCCGTAAATCGACTGAAGTCCCTAAATATTTTCAGCTTGGACCGGACTGACTCCGCCGCAGCAAGTCAGGAGACTTGCGTTCCCGGGATCGCAGCTCTTCCTCCTACGCTCTACGAGCTACGGCGGACAGGCCGCAGCTGCTCTTCCATTGCTGCCGCAGCAAGTCAGGAGACTTGCGTTCCCGGGATCGCAGCTCTTCCTCCTACGCTCTACGAGCTACGGCGGACAGGCCGCAGCTGCTCGTTAGTCTCGGCAAATTTCTTTCTTTTCTCCTTTACAAGGCGGGCGGAAAGCTATGCACTCCGCCTCTTTTCCCAATTTCTCATGCAGAAAACACGCAAATCCATCGCAAAACGCTTCAAGAAGACAGGCACCGGTAAACTCCTGCGTCGTACGCCAGGACACCGTCACCTGCTTCGCAATAAGAGTGTCAAGCAACGCCGCCGTGCAGGTAGCAGCAAACTGGTCGCTCCTGGCCAGCGTGCTAACCTCATCCGCGGTCTGCCTTTCGCTTAGGAACTTATTCAAGTTCTGATATAGAAGACTGTTTTACAAGCACAACTCACGCTCGCCGGGTAACATGAAAATGGGCGACCCGGCAGCGACCAAAAAATAGAGATACCACAACATGCCTAGAGCCACCAATGGTCCCGCGACGCTCGCACGTCGCAAAAAAGTTCTGAAAAAAGCCAAAGGCTATTTCGGAAATAAATCCCGTCTGTTCCGTTACGCAAAAGACGCCGTTGATCGCGCGGAAGTTTATGCTTACCGCGACCGCCGCAAAAGGAAGTCCGAGTTCCGCCAACTGTGGATCGTCCGTATCAACGCGATCTGCCGTAACAACGGGATCAACTACAGCCGCTTCATCCGGGGCATCAAAGCCGCTGGAATCGAGATGGACCGCAAGCAACTCTCCGAGTTGGCGATCCACGACGAAGCCGCGTTTCTGCAGTTGATCGAAAAGGCTAAAGAAGCCAACGCGGCGTAATTAGTCGCGTTTCAAGAATTTCCAAAAAACCGATTCTCAATATGGGGATCGGTTTTTTTTGATCGATGAATTGGCAATAGTGTAGGCAGGTTGGCTCTGCCGCCTGCCCAGATGGGTCAAAATAATCCGTATGCCAACAACTCGACACTGGGCGGCAGAGCCAACCCAGCTACCTTTTACTCATTCTCAAATACTTCGACTCCAATATTGACAGGGCGAAATCTGTCAGGATGATTCCGCGTTCTTGATGCTCAGGTGGTGGAACGGCAGACACGCCACGTTCAGGTCGTGGTGCCCGCAAGGGCGTGAGGGTTCAAATCCCTCCCTGAGTACCACGCTTCGCTCTTCGAGCTACGCGTGGCTGCGCCACGTGTAGATTGAAGCTAGCG
>REBV01000192.1 GCA_007692545.1 Puniceicoccaceae bacterium | reverse complement strand
ACCGACGACCTGATGATTACAAATCAACTGCTCTACCAGCTGAGCTAAGGTGGCGCCTGAAATTCATGGCCTACTGGATCGGGGACTCGAACCCCGAACCAATTGATTAAGAGTCAACTGCTCTACCAATTGAGCTAATCCAGCAGGTGAGCCATCCTGCGAGGCAGAATGACGAAGTGCGGGATATTGCCGCCCGACACAGGGCTGTCAAGTCAGCGATTGGATAATTTTCCGGCACTATCAGGGGCATTTCATCTGAAACGGCAATAGTGTTGCGTGGCGCGGGAGCTGCGCTTTTATTTTGAGGTGTCCGATTCCTTCTCGGCGCGCCGGTTGGTTTTAATGTTTTCCGGCGCCGGGGAGGAATCGGCGATCCCGGATGAAGGCTCGACGGCGGCTTCATCCTCATCTTGGTATTCGCAGGATTAGCGGATTTTCATGATGGATTGTGTTATTTTTTTGAGGAAAGGATCCGACATAGAAGGAATATTCCTCTTCTTCTTTGTAGACGCGCCCGCCGCGAAGGTACTGCCTCTCGCGCCAGACGGCGATGAACTGCCGGCACCCGCACAATCCGGCCTCTTCGGGACTCACACATTTGCGCTGGACGCGCCAGCGCTGCAACCGCCCGTGTTCTTTCACCCATCCGCTGTCATGTCCGTGGGGAAAAAAACTCCCGGGGCAACTTGAGTTCCGCCCGGGCGAGTATTCCGCTTTGGTTGCCCTTTAGCCCAATCAGGTAATCGGCTCCGCGTTGCTGGGTGATATAATCACAGCCTTCCTGCTGGCACTGCATCGCATCGGCGGAGATCAGAGAGCCCTCCAGCCTGGGAATGCTCTCCAATAATGGAATCAACGCCGGGGTCTCGTTGCTTTTTTCTTCGATCTCGCGCTGGGCTATGGTCAGACGCAACTTGTGCGTGACCGCGGAGAGCAGTTGCAGTGCCTTGCCATCTTCGCCGCGTTTGCTGCCCCGCAGGGTCTTGCCATCCACGGCAATCCGTTTGAGCGTGTCCAACTCGCGTAGGCTCATCCATTCACCGACTATCGAATCGAAAGCGGCCGCATCGACCGTGCCAAGCACGCGGAAAAAAGTGCTGTCGCTCGGCGCGCGATATCGCCCCGTATTCTTGTCTTTGCGCGCCCCGAGCGCGCGCAACTGCCGCTGGTTGAGCTTTCCGGTTTCGTCTTCAAGACCCGCGTAGCTGTCCGCACCCATCAGCATGCCAACCGTCGCACAGGCCAATACGAATGACTGCCGGTGCAACAACCCGTGTCCGCGCCGTTCATCTTTGAAGCTCTTGAACAAGTCCAGGAGCGAACCCAGCGCTTCGGCTTTGAATGGACACGGCCCCGTCCGATCCAACTCATGCACCGTCAGCGCCGCAGGCATACGCGCCTGGGACAACCACTTCCGGGCCCGCCCGTTCAAAGCACGCAAATACAACTGCTTGGGCCGGTCGTGCTTGACGTAGTAATCCCGGCTACTGCGTCCGTAGCCCGCGCTCGGACCGACCGCTTCGAAGCCGCAGGCTTTATAGCAAGTGCCCTCATATCCCAAGTGCTCATCAACGAAGCTCTCCACCACCAAAACCGGTTGATTCCAAGCTTGCTCCCAGTCCGCCGAGAGTCGCTTCAGGCACAAGGACAACACCTTCGAACCCATGTTCGGATACACATGCCGGTCGGTTAGCAAAAGATAACGGCTGTTGTTGACGACGAAGCCCAGCCGCCGGGCCAGCTGCGTCGGCGACCAGCCGATCCATTCCTCCCGCGCGGCCAGATGCGGAGCCGCCCCGGAAAAGCAAATCAGGGCAATCCATTCGCCATTCAACTCCGCGACGTAACGCAGACTGCGTCCACCAACCCGCGCACTTTTCAAATAATGCCGCTCTTCCAATAGTTCATCGAAGCGGGCCCGCTCCGTATCGTGCAGCAGCCGCACGGTAATTTGGCCGAGAATAGATTTGCCGGATAAAGTAGATGCGTTCGACATGCCTTCAGCATGGGGAACCTCATCTGAAAAGTCTAGATGATTTTAGAAAATTTGTTTCGGCTTAACAACTTAGCGATTCAGATGAAATGTCCCTGGAGGTTTTATTCTGAGCTGGGGCGACCTTTTTCCCGGGGCTGGGGTCCCCGGCGCTGGGGGGGCAAAAAGTCGTTTTCCTTGAAGGCTTCGGCGCGGGCTTCGGGTGTCATCTCGCGTAGTTTCTGCCGCCATTCCTGGCGTTCTTCCGGGCTCATATTCATCCAGCGCTGGCGCATGGCTTCGCGGTTGGCTGGGGGGATGGCTTGGTAGCGCTCGCGCATAGCGGCGGCTTGCTCGGGTGGCATGGACTGGAGTCGGCCGATGCGTTTGCGCATGCGTTCCTTCTCCTCGGGTGTCATGTTTTCGATGCGCTCAATGGTCTGCCGCAGCTGGGCCAGCTCTGCGGGCTCCATTTGCAGCAGGTGGTGCAGCATACGGGTCTCCTGACCGCCGCCAGCGGGTCGCTTGTCGGGGCTTTGGCTGTTGGCCACGAGTGGAAGTGCGCCGATGAGGGCGAGACAGATGAGGGGGATGTGTGTTTTCATAGTTTTAGATCTCCAGATAGAGTATTTCGAGGGTGTCGAGTAAGTTATCGGTGGCCCATTCGCCACTATCGAGCGTGGCCAGGCTGGCGAGGCTGTCTTCCAGCAGGAAAATCTCCTGGGCTTCCCATGTAGTGAGCGCACTTGCTGGCGGCGCGGAGTCGTGCCAGTGCAGCAAGCTGAGGGCGAGCGCGATGGCGGCGGCCAGGGGCAGCGAAAACTTGAGCAGGCTGCCCAGCGTCGGCTTCCGACGGCGCGTTGAGACTTCGGTGGCGGCTAATACACGCGCCGTGAAATCCGCATCCGGCTGGAGCGGACGGCTGGCCAAAAGCTCGTTAATCTTTTTGTCGAGTGGGGCTTTCATGAGGGAAGCGAGTCGGGGCGGGAAGGGAGTGAATGGAGGATTGGAGTGAATGGAGGGTTGGAGTGAATGGAGGGTTGGAGTGGTGGAAGTGTCTTTGAAAATGGGATAACTGGGTGCTTGGAAATGAAGCAACTTGAGCAGTTTTGCTTCAGGCAAAATCTTTCAATTCTTCGCGCAGGTGGGTGCGGGCGCGGTGGATCCAGGTTTTGACGGAGCTGACGCTGGTTTCGAGGGCTTGGGCGATTTCTTCGTAGCTGAGCTGTTGTTGCTGGCGCATGAGGATGGCGCTGCGTTGATTTTGGGGGAGGGTGGTGAGGGCGCGGTGGAAGGCTTCTTCGATTTCTGAGCTGTGGTCGAGGGGCTCGGTCTGGTTTTGCATCAGCTGTGTGGTGGGGTCGACGAAATCCAGCGGGCGGCGGGACTTTTTGCGGTAGCTGTCGATCAGCCGACGGCGGGCGAGGGTGAAGACAAATGCCTGAAAGCTGCCCTGCGCTTGATAGCGGGAGGCGGCGCGGTGCAGCTCGACAAAGGTTTCCTGGGTGAGGTCTTCGGCGTCGGCCCGGTTGCCGGTGGCGCGGTAAAAGAAATTGAGCAGGCGGCTTTGCCAGCGTCCCACGATGTCGGCAAAGGCGGCTTGATCGCCCGCTGCAAGGGCCCGCAGGCAGACGCTGTCGATGTCTGTCGTCGTCGGGCTGGCGGGTGTGGAGGACTGGAGCATGTTCCTGGTAGGGGCAGCAGCGGCGGAGCTGGGGAGCGGATCCGCCCATCCGGAAATAAAAGAAACTGTTGGTCTTGGGCCCATGTCTATGGGGTGGATCGTCGCAGTGCGAGAAAAGTTGCACTTTTCGCAGAATGTTTTCTTTTCATCAAAGACAGTTGCTAGATGGCAATGGATTTGCTTCACTGCTCTCATGCGCATCTGTCGTTTACTGTTTGAAAATGAGCCACGCTATGCGGTTGAGCGGGAAGGTGCCTTTTATCTTTGCGAGGGGACGCCGTTTATGGGGCTGGAGCCGACTCAGCAGCGGGTGGAGGCGGAGACGCTTCTGGCGCCGATCGTGCCGAGCACGATTTATGCGATTGGGCTGAACTATCGGGCGCACGCGGTGGAGATGGGGCAGCCGATCCCGGACTATCCTGTCGTCACGATGAAGAGTCCGACGGCGCTGCTTGATCCGGGTGGGGTGATCCGCTTGCCGCGCTTCCTGCCGAGTGATTCAGTTGATTATGAGTGTGAGCTGGCGGTGGTGATCGGGCGGACCTGTAAAAATGCGACACCTGAGAATGCGCTGGATTATGTTTTGGGCTATACGGCCGCGAATGATGTGAGTGCGCGGGATTGGCAAAAGATTTATAGCGGGGGGCAGTGGTGTAAGGGGAAGACCTTTGATACTTTTTGCCCGTTCGGGCCCTGGCTGGTGACGCCGGATGAGCTGAGCGATCCGGATCAACTGGCGATTCGGACCGAGTTGAATGGTGTGGTGGTGCAATCTTCGAATACAGCGGATATGATTTTCAGCGTGGCTGATTTGATCTGCTTCCTGAGTGGCAGCACGACGCTGGCGCCGGGCACGCTGATCTTGACCGGCACCCCGATCGGGGTGGGCGCGGCGCAGGAGCCCCCGCGGTTTTTACAGCCGGGCGATGAGGTTGTGGTCGAGATCGAAGGGATCGGGCGCTTGTTCAATTCGGTCGGGGAGGAGTCGCTCCAGCCCGGCTGAATCCAGCATCCCGGTGATGGACGCAGGCTGCGCCCGGCAACAAATTATTCAAGAATCATGGCAAAAATAGAACTCAGCACTTTAAATACCGCCTCGCCTGAGGCCTTGGTGGAAAGTCTGGGCGCGGTTTACGAGCACTCGCCCTGGGTGGTGGAGCGAGCGAGTCTGGCTCGACCGTTTCCGACATTGAAGGCCCTGCAAGCTGCTTGCGAAGGAGCACTCTATGGGGCGAGTGTGGAGACGCAGCTTGAGTTGATCCGTGCTCACCCGGACTTGGCGGCGAAGCTCGATCAACTGTCGGAATTGACCGAGTTCTCCCGGCAGGAGCAGGACCGGGCCGGCTTTATGCGACTGAAGCCGGCGGAACTGGAGGCCTTACGGGACGGCCTGAACACCTACCGGGAGCGTTTCGGGCATCCCTTTATTTTGTGCGTGCTGGAGCATCCGGCCAGCGATGTGCTGCCCATCCTGACGGTGCGCGTCCGGGCGGATGCGGAAGCCGAGCGACTGGCCTGTCTCTATCAAATCGCCCGCATCGGCTGGCATCGTATCTGTAGTCTGGTCGATGACTCAAACGCTTAACACCCACCCCTGATTTATGCATGCAAAACTGAGCACACACGTATTGGACACCTACCATGGAGGGCCCGGTTCGGGGATCGCCTGGACACTGGAAAGGCAAAGCGCACCGGGACAATGGTCGACCCTGGCGACGGGCCAGACCAACCATGATGGCCGCACGGATGAACCGCTGCTGGAGGGCGCGGCGCTCCAGACCGGAGTTTATCGCATCACTTTTCAGATCGGTCATTATTTCCGCCGCCGGGGCGTGGACCTGCCCGAGCCATCCTTTCTGGAGGCGGTGGTGGTGCAGGTCGGCCTGCAAGCGGGAGAAGCCTACCATGTGCCGCTTTTGACCTCACCCTGGAATTACTCGACCTACCGGGGTAGTTGATCTATGGATACATTGGAAAAAGCGACAGCGGCAGCGGGTGCGCGCATGATCGAGCGCCTCGGGATCCTGCGTGGCATTTCCCAAACTGAGGATTGGCTGGAGCGCACTTTGTTCTCTCCGGCGGCGGAGGAAGCGGCGTTTCAGCTGAAAACATGGATGGAAGCGGCCGGTATGACGGTTGGCTACGATGAGCTGACAAATATCTACGGCTACCTGCCGCTGGCAGAAGCGGGTCCGGATGCGCCCCGCATCCACATCGGCTCTCACTACGATACCGTGGTCAACGCAGGTGCATTTGATGGAGCGCTGGGGGTTGTGCTGGCCATCGCGGTGGCCGAGGCCGTGGCTGAGTCGGGCATCCCTTTTCGGCACAATTTGTCGGCACTGGCCTTTTGCGATGAGGAAGGGGTGCGTTTCAACACCACCTTTCTCGGCAGTGCTTATTTGAGCGGACAGTTTGAAAAAGCCTGGCTGGATAAGAAAGATCCCTATGGCAAGAGCTTGGGTGAGTGGTTGGTCGACCGGGCAGAATCGATCGATGCGATACTTCATGCTCAGCCCTACATCCGGGCGCAGGATTATTTTCTGGAAGCTCACATTGAGCAAGGGCCGGTCCTCGAGGGTGCCGCCGCCGCCCTCGGAGTCTTCACTCGAATCGCGGCACAGTTGCGCTCGGAGGTGGTGTTGGTCGGGTGTGCCGGACATGCCGGGACGACGCCCGCCCGCCTGCGCAAAGACCCGCTGCCGGTGGCAGCTGAAATCATTTTGGCGGTGGATGCACTATGTCAGAGCGACGAGAGTCTGCGCGCCACGGTCGGGCATATCGAAGTCTCGCCCAACGCCAGCAACGTGATCCCAGGGCAGGTCAAGCTGGCGATTGATCTGCGCTATCCGAATGCCGAGGGGCTGAATGCGGCCCATTTGCGATTGATAGCGGAAATCGAGGCGATTGTCGCACGCTCGCGGGTCGGGCATCATTACCGGGTGGTGCATGGTGCGGATGACACGCCGCTCGACCCGGATCTGACGGAGCTGCTGGCCGCTTCCTGTCAGCAGGTGCAGGGCTCGGCTATCCGAATGTTTAGCGGGGCGGGGCACGATAGTATGAAGATCGCTTCGGTCTGTCCGGCGGCGATGCTGGCGGTGCGCTGCCGCGATGGCTTGAGCCACCACCCGGATGAGTTCTCGTCGGAGGCGGATTGCCTGTTGGCTTTTCGCGCGATGCTGACAGCCGTGATAAAAATTGATCAAACCCGGTAGGCTTATGCTGGATACGATCATTAGAGACATTCGCTTACTCGGGGCCGACGGGATTCAGGCCGCTGAGTTGGGGATCGATGGCGGGGTGATTGTCGATCGGGGTGCTGAGGTAGCGGGCGCGTGTCGGCAGGAGATTGCCGGTGGGGGTGCCTATTGCTTGCCCGGCGCGGTGGATCTGCATGTGCACTTTAATGAGCCGGGGCGGATGCAGTGGGAGGGCTTTGCCACTGGGTCCGCCGCAGCGGCGGCGGGCGGGGTGACTTATTTGGCGGAGATGCCGCTCAATAGTATTCCATCCACGGTCAGTGTCGCTGCGCTGGAGACCAAGCTGGCCGCGATTGCCGGTAAGTCCTATGTGGATTTCGGCCTGTGGGGGGGCGTGGTGCCGGGGAATGCCGAGGATCTCGCCCCGCTGGCGGCGGCCGGTGTGATGGGCTTTAAGGCCTTTATGTCACCGAGTGGGACGGACGATTTTTTAAATGCGGACACCGCCACTTTGAGGATGGCCATGCAGCGGATCGCTCCGACCGGGCTGCGGTTGGCGCTGCACGCCGAGGATCCGGCGGTGCTGGCCCGCGCGGCCGCCAGCCGGAGCACACAGTTGAGTGCTTTTGACTGGGAGGCCGCGCGCCCGGTCGAGGCTGAGCTGAGTGCAGTCAAGATTGCCATCGACTTGTCCGCTGAGACGGCTTGCCCGATCAGCATCGTGCATGTCAGCTCGGCGGAGGTCTTGGCAGTGATCGATGCAGCCAAGGCCGGGGGGGTGGATATCCTGTGCGAGACCTGCCCGCACTACCTGCTGCTTTCGACTCAGGATGCGGATGCAATTGGTGCCAACGCAAAATGTGCGCCGCCTTTACGCGCTGCAGCCAGCGTCACTGCATTGCGGGAGGCGCTGCTGGCCGGGCGCATTGATACCCTGGGCTCCGATCATTCACCCAGCTCGCCCGAGCTCAAAGCGGACCTGTCTTTCTACGATGCCTGGGGCGGTATCGCGGGGCTGCAACACGGCTGGCCGCTCGTGCTTGATCATTTTGGACTCGAGGATGCGGCGACTCTGGAGCGGTTGCAAAAAGTATCCGCGGAGAATCCGGCCACTCATATTCACCTGCCACGCAAAGGCCGACTGCAAGTTGGTATGGATGCGGATTTCTGTCTGATGCAGAAATTGCCCCAGCCGGCCAAGATCCGAGCCGACGCACTTTTGACCCGGCACCCGCTCTCCGCCTATACGGGTCGATCCCTGGGGCTGGAAGTGCTGAGCACCTGGCTGCGCGGGCAGTGCGTGCTGGCCAATGGAAGATTGCCAGGGCCGCCGAGGGGACGTTTTATAGCGGCACAGAACAAATGAAAGCACTCAGTATATTTGATTGGCAGCGACTCGCGGTGGATGAGCCCGCAGGATGGCGGCTGATGCTGGAGGAACGCCTGGCTACTTGTCTCCAGAAAACCAATACATCGGTGCTGAGCGCTTCTTTAATGGACGCGTATGGTCCGGGCTCAGCGGGCTGGGAATCAAGTGCCGGTCCGCTGGCTGGTGTGCCCTATGCGGTCAAAGATCTGTTTGATGTCAAAGCGGTGCCGACACATGCCTCATCGGTCTTACCGCAGTTGCTGAATAAAAGCGCCGAGCTCGACTCGGAGCTGGTGCAAGTGATGTTGGCGCTCGGGGCCAGTTGCGTGGCCAAGACGCAGATGAACGAATTTGCCTACGGCTTGTCCGGCGAGAATCCGCACTACGGTCATTGTCCGCACCCGCTGCTTGAAGGGTGTTTGAGCGGTGGCTCCAGTAGTGGTTCGGCCCACATGGTGGCGGCCGGGTATTTGCCCGTGGCCTTCGGTACGGATACGGGTGGCTCGATCCGCCTGCCTGCCGCATGGTGCGGGCTTTATGGTATACGCTGGGTGCCGCAATACTTGATGCAAGGCGGCTTTCCGCTGGCACCGAGTTTCGACACGCTGGGCTGGTTCACCCGCAGCCCGCAAGAGATGGCCTATATGCTGCAGGCATGGTTTGGGCGTGATCCTGCCCAAGCAGCCGATGCGCCTAATGGGACGCAGGCGACGAAAGCTGCCCCGGGCGCGGTCTTTCTGCCCGAGGCCCTGCTCCAGTCGGAGACCTTGGCCAAGACCCGGGCGCTGGCGGAAAAGATGGGACTTAGCTTTGAGGGTGACTTTGGCGAACTGCTGGAATTGCTGCCCCGTTGTCAGTTTGCTTTCAATGTCCTGCAAAGTCGCGAGGCCTTGGTGATACACGAGGCTTGGTTGGCCGAGTCTGGCTCGCTCTATGACCCTGCCGTGCGGGCGCGCATCGAGCGGGCCAGAGATTGGACGGATGCGGATGTCGCGGCGGCGCAAGCGACGGTACTGGCGACCAAAGCCTGGTTTGCGCAGTACTTCGATAAGCATGATTTTCTCGCCATGCCTGTTTGCCCTGCGCCCTCAGTTCCGTCCGCCGAGGCCAAGCCGGAACTGCGTGAGCAGACGCTACAGCTGACCACGCCGGCCAGCATCGCCGGGCTTCCGGCCCTGACCGTTCCGGTCTGGCTGGATGCACAGCGTTCGGTCGGGATACAGTTTATTTTTAAGAGCACTGCGCCTGAAGTGCCCCTCTCGATCCTTAAGCTATGCGACAACATTTAAAGAAACATGCCTTCACCCTCTGGCTGCTGGGGGCGGTCGTCCTGGCGATTCTTTTTCCGGCTGGCGGCGCCCAGGGCGGGTTTTTGCTGCCAGAGCTGACCACCAAACTCGGTGTCTGGACCATCTTCTTTTTGCAAGGGCTCTCTCTGCCCACCAGTGAACTGACTGCGGGTTACAAGCCGAAGCGGCTGCACGCCTTCGTGCTCTCCTGGAATTATGTGTTCTTTCCGGTGGTGGTGGGCTGCTTGCTGCTGCCACTTTCCTTTATTCTGCCGCCAGAGCTTCGACTGGGATTCTGGCTGCTCGCCATCTTGCCGACTACGGTCTCGTCGGCCATCGTCTTCACCACCGTGTCGGGCGGCCATACTTCCAACGCGATTTTCTCCACTGTCTTTTCAAACCTGCTTTCCGTGCTACTCGTACCGACCGTAGCGGTGGCCTATCTGGCCTCGGGAGCGGAGGCCAGCGTGCCGCTGGCACCCCTGTTCTTGCAGCTCTTCTTGCTGATTGTGTTTCCGCTGATCATCGGGCAAGTGATTCGTAAAGTCTCGCCGGCCCTGTCGACTGCCGTGACTCAGCGCACCAAGGGCTGGGGCAATTGGATCATTATTTTTATCGTTCACTGTGCCTTTGCCCAAAGCGTCCGCTCCGGGTTTCTGGATGCCTTGAGTCTGGGCTCCATTCTGGCAGTGATTGCTAGCACGGTGCTGGTCTTATTGTTGGTCAGCCGTTTGGTTTGGTGGACATCCGCCTGGCTGAAGCCGACACGGGAGCAGCGGATCACCGCTTTTTTCTGTGCCAGCCAAAAGTCACTGGCCACCGGTCTACCGCTGGCCACTTCCATCCTGGCGGCAGCCCCCGGCGTGGTCGACGCAGCCGCCGTGCTGATTCCGCTCATGTGCTACCACCCGGCACAACTGGTTTTAGCCGGAGTGATCTCGGGCAAGTGGTCGCTGCAAAAAAGCGAAGCCAGTCCGGGTCAATGACGAAGCGACTCATTAGGACTCTCCAGCAACTACCGACGCCAGTGGTATCGCGAAGAATTTGGGATTTTTAGCCAATGCCTCTCTGGATGGTGGCACCGGCAGTTGGGATGTGGCCGGAATATTTTCCAGTGTTAACAGCACAGGCCAGGTTATAAGCGGTTTCGAGGTTTCCTATACGGCCTTTCAATATCGCAAGGGGGGGAGCCGTGATTCGGCAATTGGTTTTTTCTACCGTATCGATGGTGGTGCCTGGACAGAGCTTTCAGAGGCCCTCTTTGTTGCTCCCAATACGGCAGCCACTCCTGAGAACACACAACTTTCTCCGCCGCTTTCTGCCGAACGTGCATTAACGGTTGCTGGCCTTTCTGTTCAGCCGGATTCGACGTTCGATTTTGCCTGGCGCTATCAAGGCACCTTGTCTTCGGGGAGTGGTTCACACCAGGATCTTGCGGTCGGTGATGTTAGCATTACTACTGTTCCCGAGGCCCGTTTTTTCGCACTCGGTGCGGGGGCGCTGGTTCTATTGTTTACTGTCTCATCACGGCGGCCTAGGGCGCAAAGGATCCTCGTTGCTGGGGGGCTAGCATTAAAATAATGATAACTCCTCAGAGGGTGATATCAACCGTCTGCGCAACTATTGACTGGTTTCTTGCCACTCGAGGTGTGCTCGGTACAGTTCGGGGAAAGCAGTCGACCCCAATAAAGGCTGGCCATTGAATTGCGCTAGATTTGCCCCCCAGAGTAGATTGGACTCGAGTAGCAACAGGCCTTTTTCTTTAGTGTCCACGATGTCCCAACCGACGAAGCAGGCACCTCCGAGCGCTTGATGCGCCCGTTCCGCAAGGGCGAGAACCTCGGTCCAATTATGAATCCGGTGCCCTTCAACCCGGGCCCCTCCATCTGGATGCACTTGCATAATGGCTTTCCGTATATCCATGAAGCCAAAACTACTTAGAGTGCCCCGGTTAAGATCAATTGCAGAGCAAGCGGCATCACTCTCTATGCTGGTTAAGACGGCCTGGCCGCAAGGCATCCGGAGGAAAGCACACAAGGTCTCTATCCCACCGTTCCGGTTGAGGCCGGTTACAATACGATAATTACACAGATTCCCGTTACTGAATGGCTTCAGCCAGGGAGCATTGTGCATCAGTGGCTGAACCAGGTAGGAGCCCTCCGGAGCAAACTGAGCCAGTTGGTCGCAAGGCTGCTCTCCGGCATCACAAACCCAGCGGCCGGTAAGCCGCTCCCGCCAACACCCATTTTCGGCCCTATCGAAGATCGCAACGCGAATGCCGCCATAGGCTTTATCGGGTTTAATCAAAAAACTTCGCCCTTGGCTAACCCAGGCCTTCAGGACATCATTTCGGTTCAGCTTACCCGCTTCAAGCATTGCGAAAGTAGGCACACAGGGCAGTCCCTGCGCCCGGCAGGCTTTCTCGAAGACCTGCTTTTCCACATGAGGTTTTACCTCGGTCTGCGTATCGGTGTTTAGTCGCAGAATCAACTTATGCAGGATTCGCTGGCAAATGAATCCGCTTCGTTCTTGTACAGAATTATATCGATAAAGCCGGTTTGCATAATAGTCCATAACCGGAACCTGGTAGCAAAACTGACCAACCGAGCTTTCGTAAAACTGCCGCCACAGTGCCTTACCTGAATCCCGTCGACAAGCATGTCCGTGACTGCGGAGGTAATTCCATGCCTCGCGCAGGCTGTAGCCTAAAAAAAATATGGAAGCCATCAAGGCTGTCGGTCTGCTTAGCTTCCCCTGCTCGCGCTCAACAGTATCCAGATAAACGCGATGTAAGCCCGCGATCTCTGAAGACCCCAGGTCGGAGCGAATCCCGGGATAACGCGTATCACAGTAATTGAAGCCGACGCGGCTCTTCCACATAGACAATTTACCCATAAGGATCATCTTGCGCGGTCCCAAGTGACTCCGGACCGCACCTCCCTGGCGGGCCTCCCCGCATAGACACGCCCCTGTCCGGCTAAGTGACCCAGCACCAGAGAGCCGGCACCGATCACGCAGTCGCTTCCAATCTCCGCACCCTTCATCACTTGTGTAGCCTCCCCGAGCCATACATGATCGCCAATGCTTACAGTCTGGTCTTCATTGACCCGCTGACCACTGGCAATATCAAGTATCGAGTGCATGTCGCTGCTACGGATCGCCACACCCAAGCCTATCATGCAGTCCTTACCAATACGAATGCCCACCCCGCTTCCTGCGACCATAAAACGGGTTCCCGTCATTGTCGTGTCTTCACCGATCTTTAGCCATGTCCCGGTATCCTGAACCAGCAAATGGGCATGCCGGATGCGGACATTACTGCCAATAATCAGGCGACAGCCGGTGCCCTGTACCTCAATCTTCGAATCAAGAACATAGGTGCCCTTACCAATAGAGACATGACAGTCACGCCCTTGAATTTCTATTTTTGAGGAGCGGATCTTAACGTCGCGCGACTCCAAGAGACTTCCCTCGGAAACCGATAATTTATTTCCAGAAAAACGGTTCGTTACGTTATAGAATAAGCGTTTCAAACCGAGAGCTTTAGCAGTGGACCATATCTTCGACATCGAACTGATACTTACAAAATCAGGACAGTGCAATACGAGGTTAAAAGTGTAAAAAACGCCTGTATTGTTTGATGGTGGAGAGGGCCGGACCTTGGAACTTTCACACATTTCTACACATTGGCAGAATGCATACTCCATTTCCGTCACTTCAAGTTCCGGTTGGTTCGACTCAGGTGTTCGCTTTGACCAGAGTGGTGAACTCCCGGAATTTCGGGTGCTCGGCGTTGCCGAGGAGGCTGTAAAAGATGGTCTCGCTGGGGAGCACGTTGGCCTCCATAGCGAGGAGCTGCCGGAGCACGGGCGGGCGGTCCTCGGAGCGGCGCTCACCGATACAGTCACTTAATAACGTAATTCCGATCTCCTGGCTGAGGGCCGCGAGAGCAGTCTGATAGACGCAAATGGGCGTCTCGATGCCGGCCAGGAGCAGGTGGTCGATCTGGTTAGCCTCGATCCAGCGGGAGAGGCCGTCGGCTTCCAGCGCGGAAAAGGTGCTTTTCTCAAAGACGGGTGTGTGGGGGCCCCAGATGCTGGTCAGGGCTGTGGTGGTGCTGCCCAGCTTGGCCGGCAGTTGCTCAGTGGCCGCCACGGCCACGCCGAGCAATTCAGCTGCTTGCAGAGCAAAGCTGCAGCGGCGGAGGAGTGAATCGCGCTCCGGGATTGCTTTGAGGAAGCTATCCTGCAGGTCGATCAGGAGGAGGCCAAGGTGTTGGGTGGGGTCGGACATTTTGGAGGACTGAAAGCTGAAATTTGAGTGGGAGAGTGGCGTTTATACCGGGTCGGGCAGGCGTTTGCTATGGGCGTAGGCTGTTCGGGCGCGGACCTGGACGAGGGATTTGTCTTCGAGGATGTAGGCCGTGAGGTGGCCACCGTAGACGCAGCCGGTGTCGATCCCGATCGAGCCGGGGCGCTCGAGGACGTTGGGGCGGGGGGTGTGGCCATACACGACAAAGGGGCTGCCGTGCCAGCTGTCGGCCCAGGGGGCAGCATCGGGATTCTCGGAGCGCTTGCCGGGCTTGCCCTTTTTGTCGATGACCTGGATGCTCGTGATCAACTCGACTTCCTGTGTTTGCCAGGGCTTACCGGGCAAAAAACCACCGTGGACGAGGACCGTGTCGATTTGGGCATCGTATATAAATTTGGGCATGCTTTGCAGGTAGGCCCAGTCACTTGGGGTCAGTTGCTGCACCGTGAGGAGGTCATAGTCCTTTAACAGCGAGGGTTTGTCTTTATGACGGGCGGTAAGGAGCCGGAGCTCGTGATTCCCGAGGATCGATTCGACCTTGTACTCACGGGCCAGTTCGACGCAGCGATGACTGTCTGGCCCCCGGTTGACCAAGTCACCGAGTTGGATGACTCGATCCAGCGGATCCAGCTCAAGTGCTTCGAGCAGCTCCTCAAACTCGTCGGCGCATCCGTGGACGTCTCCTATGGCAATGGTTCTGGGCATAATTTAAGGGCGACAGGTTTCAGGGCTCGTCCTTTACGCGCAAGCGCAAATTGATTGAACTACCGGCATCAATCCGCAACACCGAATGGCCTCGTCCTTTACGTGCAAGCGCAAATTGATTGATTGCAAGATGACCTGGAGGTGGCAATCTCGCACTTTCTTAATTTATATGGAATGGCACATTAAAACGATTGCACGTAAGTCGACACTCAGTGGGCTCGCGTTTAGCCCCGGAGATCGGGTGGTTTGTCTGGTTTATAAGGACAGCAGTGCGGGGGAACTCGGGCGGGCCGATCTGTTGCGCGATGAGGCGGACGACTTTGAACTGCCCGGTGAGTTGCTGGGCCGCTGGACCCGGGTGGTCAAAGACCCCGATGATGAAGCGCTGAGTGCGCGGGAAACGATGGCTTCGGCGGAGGATTTTTTCTTTTCGCTCTACGAGAGTGACTCGCCGGATGCCCGTGAGACTGCGGACATGCTCAAACATTTATTATCGCTGATGTTGGAGCGTAAGCGGGTCTTGCGCCCCGTCGGAGCCCGTCAGGCGGCGGGTTCGCAGACATACTTGCATGTTAAGAGCAAGCAGGCGATCGAGGTGCCGATCGTGCAAATCTCGGCGGAACTAATGTTTAAAATTGAAGACATCATTGGCGACATCATGCTTTGAAGCCCTGAAAAATCACCCATTATGATACGTAAAACACACTACTTTATATTCTGCTTATGTTTACTCGGCCTGCTGGCTGCGTGTAAAAAAGACAGCGATCTGGACAATTTGAAAGTGCCCCGGCTGATGGTTGAGGCGCGGGGTGTTGACTACGGCAATTTGACCGGGGGCCTGGCTACACTGCCGGTGAGTGGCACGCAGATCCCCTTGCAGAAAGAACCTCTGGTCCATGAGTTTGATATTGCGAATATCGAGCTGGTCCAAGTGGAGATGGGGCTGGCCATTCTTATCCAGATGACTGAGACTGGTGCCCGCGCGCTCTACCGCGGCTCTGTAACCAATATGGGCGGGCGAGTGGTGCTGGTCGTCAATGGCAATGCGATCGGTGCGCGGCGACTGGATGGAGCTATTCAGGACGGTAATTTCTATACCTTTGTCGAGGTGAGTGAGGAAGAAGTGGGGCAACTGGTCCTCGATATCCGGGAGACGATCGTGGAACTTCAGACCAGAAAAAATAGATAATGCGGTCGGTCCGGCGTAGAGACTTGGCAAAAGGAACGGAGGGTGCGTGTCCCCACGCACCGTTTCGGCTCTGGAGGCGTGCCGGCAAAGGCTCGGCCCAGCGGGTGGGGACCCGTCTTCGTTCAGTTCACTGGACTACGCCGGGCATTGCACCCGCACTCCGTAGGTCGTGCCTGACTTCGATTCTATCCCTCCTTTTCATCGCTGTTTTGTCTGCCCAGGCCAACCTGATTTGGCCGACGCCTAACCCGGCTTTTCAGGAAGGGCGGCCCGTCGAGGACTATGTGCAGCCGACGGTCTCCGGACGGGTGGAGTCGGGCCTCTTCGGCTGCGTCCGCAACGGGGGGAATCGTTTTCATGGGGGGCTGGACTTGTATCCCATCAAGCGCGATCGTCGCGGTGAACCATTGGATCCCATTTATGCGGTCCTGCCCGGACAGGTGGTCTATGTCAACCGGGTGGCGGGCCACAGTAGCTTCGGGCGTTACATTGTGGTTGAGCACGATGGTGAGGTGCCGGCCTTTTATACGCTGTATGCGCACATGGCCACCGTGGGTAAAGGCATCGCCCCGGGCGCGCGGGTTGAGGCGGGCACGGTGCTCGGGATCATGGGGCGTTCCGCATCCTATAATATACCTCAGAGCCGGGCCCACCTGCATTTCGAGATCGGCCTGCGCTTGAGTGATGATTTTCAGGGCTGGTTCGACCAGCAGGGCTTTGGGAGTCAAAACCGCCACGGTAAGTGGAACGGAATGAACCTGGTCGCCGTCGACCCGCTTGCATTCTACCAGTCGATCCGTGCGGGCGAGGTCAAAAACTTCTTTGAGCACTTACAGCGCCTGCCGACGGTGGCTCGCATACGCGTGCACAGTCGGGAGCTGCCGGACTTTGTGCGGAACTACCCCGCGCTGGTCACCCGGCCTTACGAAGGGCGCGAAGTAGTGGCTTGGGACATCGCTTTCACCCAATACGGACTGCCCAAAGCCTGGACCCCGCGCTTCACCGATGAAGGCCTCTCCGGCCAGCCGGGCGAGGTCAAAGTGATCGCCTACAATCCAACATTGCTCGAGTCGCAAAGCTGCCGCCAAGTCCTGAATCTCGGGGGCGCCCGTCCATCAATTAGCTCCGGCACCATAACGACGATCCAAAAGTTGTTTGGTTTCAGGTAGATAAAAAATCTCCTTTTCATTCGGCACTGAATCAGCGACGCTCTCTCGTTTATGATTAGCACAACCGAAGCTTTAGCCGATGTCGTGCGCCGTGCGCGTGCCGCCGGCGCAGTTGGTGTGGATACCGAATTCATTTGGGACCGCACCTATTATCCCACCCTGGGGCTGATCCAGATCGGCTATCCGGATGGACACTGCGAACTGATCGATGCGCCAGAAATCGAGGACTGGTCGCCCCTGGCTGAGCTCATGTCGGACCCCGATACGGTCAAGATACTGCACGATGCCCAGCAGGATCTGAATATCCTCCACCGCACCTGCGGCGGCCTGCCGAAGAATATTTTTGATACCCAGCGCAGCTCCGGCTTCGTCGGTCTGTCGGCCACGATCTCCCTGAGTGAGCTGCTCAAAACACTCCTCAAAGTACGCCTGGCCAAAACCGAGACGCGCTCGGACTGGACCAAGCGCCCGCTCACCGAGGCGCAGTTGGAATACGCGGCGGACGATGTGCGGCACTCCGTTGACCTGATGATTAAAATCATGGATAAGGCCGAGAAGCTCGGGCGCAAGTCCTGGATTGAGGACGAGATGAAGATTTATGAAGTGGAAAGCCTCTACGGCGAGCGCGACCCCGACGATGCAATGCCCCGGGTACGGGGCAGTGGTTCGCTGACCAATCAGCAGCGCAACATCCTGCGGGCCCTCGGTGCCTGGCGCGAGGAAAAGGCCCGGCGGCGCAATCTCCCGCGTGGCTTTATTCTCTCCGATGATGCCATTGTCTCCTTGACTAAGCGCCCGCCCGAAAAGCCTGAAGATATTCGGCAAATGAAGGGCCTAAACGAACGCGCTGCCGAGCGCAATCGCGGGCACATCTGGGCCGCTATCGAGCGGGGGCGCAATGGAGACTTGCCCGACTTGCCCAATAATAAGCACCAGGGCCCTTCGCCGGACGATGGCTATGAGGCCCGGGTGGATCTTGCCCTGGCTTCGATCAAAGGCACCTGCCTGGCCGACCGGATCGACCCCGCCCTGATCGGGAACCGCGCCGAAGTGACGGCCTTTGTCCTGGAAATTGATAGCCTGGATGACACCCGTCACCGTATGCTCCGTGGCTGGCGTGCCGAGTGCTGTGGCCGCGCGCTGGCCCGTCTGCTGAGAGGCGAGGGGAGTGTCTCCATCGACCCCAAGACCAAGCTGCCCAAGCTCAGTTAGCCAAATAGTGCATCGTGGCGTGCTCGCTGGCGAGCGCCTACAGCGTTGTCGGGCCAGCGGCTGTAGGTGAGTAGCCTACAGAATAAAATCTTGTTTCGCGATACACACGACAAATTCGCCCTTTTGACTACCGGTGGCCACGCGGTCGCGCACCTGGCCCGCTGGTCCGCTGTGCACTGTTTCGTGCAGCTTGGTCAGCTCACGGCCCACACTGATGCAGCGCTCCTCCCTCAGAACATCGACCAGGTCATCCAGGAATTTGCCAATGCGGTGGCAGGACTCGTAGAGGACAATAGTGTATTCGGAGTCTCGGTACTTTTCGAAAAAACGCTTACGGGCCGCACGCTTGGGTGGAAGAAACCCGACATAGAGAAATCCGTCGCTGGGTAAGCCCGAGAGAGCCAGCGCCGTTGTGGCTGCAGTCAGGCCGGGGGCGGCTGTGACCGCCAGGCCCCGGCTGCGGCATTCGCGGACAAGACGGAAGCCGGGGTCGCTGATTGCCGGCATGCCCGCATCCGAGATCAGCGCGATCCGCTCACCCGCCGCGATGCGGTCGGCCAGTTGCCCAGCCATGTGTGTTTCGTTTTCCTCGCGGTAAGAAAGGAGGGGAGCTGATTTCTCGATTCCAAGTTTACTCAGCAGCTTACCCGTCACCCGGGTATCTTCACAGGCGATCGCGTCGGCGTTTTGCAGTGTCTCAATGGCCCGGGCCGTCATATCGCCCAAGTTTCCAATCGGTGCAGCGACGAGGGTGAGCAGGCCGGATTTATTTTCAGCAGCTGGCATACCTCGAAAAATGCCGCCTGCCCCGCATCCTGCAAGCTCGCAGTTTGGGCAGGCGAAAGGTGGCGTGCTCGCTTGCGAGCGCCTGCGGTGTTGTTGGTCCTACGGGGGGGCATCCGCACCGACGCTGACGTCAGGGCGTCCGACGAGCGGACACGCCACGGTTGGGATTGCT
>REBV01000107.1 GCA_007692545.1 Puniceicoccaceae bacterium | reverse complement strand
ATTCCCAGCTGAATCGGAGTTTGGGCGGCTGGGCATGACAACCGTCGGAACGGTTTTTGCCAATGTTCAGAACAAGCACTCTGCCCCCGGAATCTGCACCCACTCCGGACAAGCGCTGCTGCACCTGTATCGCGCCACCGGGGACGCAGCTTATCTGGACCTGCTCTACGCAATAGCCGGCGCCATTCCTCAGTTTGTCAGCCGGGAGGATCGCCCGATTCGCTCGCAGGATGGCAGGGCAATGCCATCGGGTTGGATCAACGAGCGGGTAAACACCAGTGATTGGGACAACAACCTTGGCGGGATCTTTTACGGCTCAACTTGGTGTGAAATCGCCTTACTTCTCACTTACGCCGAACTTCCGGGGCTCTATGTCGACCTGGAGACGCAACGCTATTGGACGATGGAACCGATTGATGTCCAGTTCACTGATCAAGGGGTACGCATCACTAATCGCAGTGCCTTCAAAGCTCGGATCAAGGTTCTTATGGAAGGAGCGCTTGAACGGCGTCAGCCCTTGGAGCTGGATGGTTTTTGCGGAAAACGAATCGAGCTCGACGCTGGACAGACGAGCACACTCCCTTGCTGAGCTTAGGAAACAATCGCAAGCCTTCGGTCGGTAAACGACGTTCCCATCCTACCGAATTTGCGGAGAAAAATCTTTGCGGCTAAAGATGCGCGGCCACTCGAGGGGGATACGCTGTTTTCGATGAAGCTCCCAACGAAAACGAT
Organism: Puniceicoccaceae bacterium; assembly: GCA_007692545.1. GTDB lineage: Bacteria > Verrucomicrobiota > Verrucomicrobiia > Opitutales > Coraliomargaritaceae > Thalassobacterium. The sequence goes on along the minus strand of REBV01000107.1, from coordinate 3,709 downwards.
CCCGTAGGGTTTTGTCTTTATAGATTTCATGCGGTGCCGACTTTTCACGAATCGCCGCGACGGCAAGCAATCCGGCAGCTTCGCCGATGTTCCACTCGATTGGATGGAGGCGGTAACAACCATTGGTGATATGCGTCACACCCAGGTTCTTGCCCGCTGGCAGTAGATTTCGCATACGTACAGGAATAAGGGCTCCCATCGGTATTTGAAATGGATCGGTGTCCCAATCGCGATAGTTCAGGCCGCGGGTCGTCGGGTGCAAGTCGATCGGATACCAACCAATCCCAACAGAATCATCAAAACTTTCGGCGCCCCGGCCCTCACGGAAGCGGCTGGCGACGTGTTGCTCAAGGACGGTGAATTCTGCGACGATGCGCCTTCCTTCGCGAATATAAGGTGCCATGGCCAAGCCGTCTGGTGTATCACCGGTAAGATCCCCCCGTAAGCGCAACTCCGGATAGCCATAGCCGCTCTCGTCGTCACGCGGTGCCTCGGTTTGCATCCAATGGAAGAAGCAGCGCGAGTAGTTGCGAGCCGCTGCCAGGTTTGCCTTAGCTTGCTCCTCCGGAACCTCAAATAGGGAGCCGCCAAGAAAATCGATTTGGGGCCAGTTGACTGAGGTAATGTCGCTTGGAAAAAAATCGGGGACGAAGTTTGTCTTGTCGAGGATGCGTCGAAAATACCAGAGCGAGGTATCGTGCCCCGTCGACTTGGGGTGGTTAAAAAGATAGCGACGCACAGGCGCATTTTCCTGATGCGGGTGAGATGCCATCCAGGAAAACTGTCGCCCCGGCCAGGGGGGGGTCATCTCCGGTAAAAAGTTACGCCACTTTTCGTAGTTGGCCGGAGTTGGACCCACGTTATCGGTGTCGGGACTCCAATCCATGGCAAAACAAACCGAGGCCGCTTGGTGATTGAGCGGATCTGCTCGCTCCGGTGCAGAGGGTTCTCCCGTCTCGGAATGAGCCTCGGCCCCTGCCCTGTATTCAGTACCAGAAATGGCGATTAGATCCCCCAATTCACTGCCATCGAGGAAGTAATGCCCTTTCAGTAGGTAAGCGCGGTCACCCACCGTGGATAAAACGGTCACCTCCTGAACGCAGTCGTCCTTCACCACTGTTGAGACAGGCTTGGTCTCCGTCAATATGCGGAGCTTTCCCGAAAAACGATAAGGAGCAAACCAGTCCTGCAAGACCCGCAGCGGAATCTCAGGATTCGCGCAAAGGTCACTGACATTTCCATTTCCAGGATTGAGCGCATGATGCTGACGAGCCTCGACCGTAAGCGGAAAGTGGTCGCGGTAGCTTTGCTGAATCTTACGGCGAAATTGACGGTAACGTAAGGTACTGCCAACCGATTCAACCATCGGATTTTCATCGGGAGGTACGCACTGCGAGGTGAACTGACCACCAATCCACCGGTACTCCTCTGTTAAGATGACCGACGCACCTGATTCGAGTGCCGCAATCGCCGCGGCGCATCCGCCCACGCCACCGCCGATAATGACTAAGTCTGCCGAGATTGATTCAGTTTGCATAAGATCTAAGTTGGGATCATCTGAATGATGGTGATTTTCTGCAAGCAATCGTATTCTGCCCACTTGGGTTCCTTTCGCATTGGCGAAAAAAAGGCCGCGGCTTACCAGCGCTGCACCTCCTTTCAGGTTGTGAAAGCACTTTCATTATGATCTGTTAAAGACCAAATGTCCCGTAAACGTCCCGCAGAGTCTGACCATTTTAATGTGGGCATGCAATTGCTGCGCTTTCTTGTCCGCAGTCCCCGCTCGCTGGGGGTTAGTGAGATTGCTGAGAAAATGGGAATCGCTGTTTCCAGTGCCCATGACATGCTCCGCGTTTTGGGGGAGCTTGGATTTGTCGCCAAGGACGAATCGAGTCGCTGCTACCGGGCTAGTCCGCAGTTTTTCGAACTGGTGCACGACTTCGCCAATGAATTCGGAGCCACTCGGAAATTGAGAAACGCGCTTGATGAGCTGAGCCAGAAATACGATGCATCGATCTATCTGGGGACACTCTGGGGGCACCAATCGATCATCATCGCAGCTGCTGGTAGCTTGGGGGCAACGCACGCGCTCGGCGCGAGCGGACCAGCCTATACCACTGCGATTGGAAGGGCGATTATTAGCCAAATGAACGAAGATGAGTGGTCCGATTACGCGCCCGAAAACGGGGAAACATTAAGCCCGGATACGAGCATTCAAGACGCCGATGACTTTCGAAAGGCCCTGCTGGATATCCGGGAGAAAGGCGTCGCCTGGAATATCGGAAAAACTGGCGCGACGGTGTCTGTCGCTGCGCCAATTATTCAGCTCGATCAGAGCTGTACTTACGGTGTCGCCTTCATTTTTGCAGAAGCTGACTGGATCCCTCACCGACGGACCCACTACGCTCAAACTATCCGGAAGTGCGCCGAAATACTCAGCGACCGATTGGTCTTGCATTAACTGATCGTCGGCATCCCACCGCAGTAATGCCTAGGGCTCCTCGGAGATGCGCAGACGCAGGAAGCGGCGTGGTGCGTCGGGAAGCACGACGGGATCAGTAACCGTTACGACCTCGCCAATCCCGCCAGGATTAGTCGCTAAAATGGTCCAATTAACGAGGTCATGGCTACTCAGTACTTCGTAAACAATATCACCGCGAAGGCGATGGAAGGACAACTGTAAGCGATCCGCATCGAAGCTTATCTCAGGTAAAAAGGCGCTACCAGGAATCCACGGATCGCCGCCGAAAGCATATTCCATGAGGTTAACCACCCCATCGCCATCAGGATCGGCGAGCGCCCCCCAAAGGGTTAATTCCAAAGCAGGATCGGCGAGCGCTTCGGCGGTGAAATGAACCGATCGCCAGTTGGCAAAGGGTGAGTTTTCGGCATGAGGGTTCACTCCTCCAACGGAGAGATTGTCAATCGCAGCGATCCCACGGTTATAGGCATTTTGCCCACCAAAAATGACATGTGAACTGACGGTATTGGCGAGCTCATGGTTACCTAGCGTGGCCGTGCGCGTCAGCAAGTTAGACTGGAAGGCATTGCCATAGGGCCCGAAATCATCCAGCGTACCATTCACGAGATACTCACCGTCCTCCAAATACTCAATTTCAAGACCTAGGCGATACCAGCGACCTTCGACAAGATCCGCATCCGTTACTGTACTGAGGAGCGTGGTATCCGCCCCTCCGTCGTAGCGATTACTCAAACGCAGGCGAGGCCGGTTGGGCGTAGCAGGCCCGTTTTTATCGATTGAAACGTAGAGGTGCCAGTTATTGATCGTTCCAGAATCGTTACCGAGGGTAGCCACATAGTTCACCGAGGGAGCCAGTCCCAGGAAGAGCGGCTGACCACCGGCGGCATCATTCGTCCGCCAACGAAAGAGAAGCGAGAGGGTTCGCGATTCACCACCGGGCAGACCTTCATTCCAAGCGGCTCCCGGCACGGTGCGGCCAGGTTCTGCGGTGAGGGCACGGCTACCGAAGACCCCCACTCCGTTCGTTTCCAGCCAAGCATCTTCGCCGTTGCTGGTAAAAGCGGCCGTAAAATCGCCGACTGTATTAAAGGTAAAGACGTCACCGTCCCCAACCGGAAGATCACCCTGTACAGTGAAAGTAACCGTATCCACAACGGTGATACCCGGCGTAGTGACGGCCAGCTCCATAACGTAGATGCCCTCCCATGGGAAGAGCGCGGAGGGGGT
>REBV01000055.1 GCA_007692545.1 Puniceicoccaceae bacterium | reverse complement strand
GGTCGCCGATACGAACACCTTGAAGAAGCAAAACATATATTCCGCCGTGAGCGCCTACCTCGACCCACGATCTGCCACGGAATTCGTCGCCTTTTTTATTTCCAACAATGGAATACCTAGGGAGCAAAAGATTTTCACACGCTTTGATTTGAAAACGGGACAGGAAGTCCTTCGCGAGTACGCTCGTCGCAACCGCGAGACCTTCGAGGGCATCAGCCCGACTCCAGGCTTTGCTCGCTTTCTTAAGCGCTGTCGCGAGGCGGGGGCCTGGACTTGGGTGCTTTCCGGGGGTGACGTCGGCGAGATCCGCGCCATCCTCCAGCGCAATGAATTGGACGTCTTCGACGGGCTCCTTGCGGGCCCCAGGGGCAAATCCGAGAATCTTCAGCGCCTAACGTACCCGGAGCCCGCGCTTTTTTTTGGCGACAGCCGCCATGACTACGAAGTCGCCGCCGAGTTCGGGCTCGGGTTCATTTTCGTAAGTAGATATACCCAGTTCAAGGAATGGCAAGCGTATTTCCAAGATAAGGAAATTATCGGGACGATATCGGATTTCCGGGAGAAAATATGGTAACCATTGGTATAAATGGATTTGGAAGAATAGGGCGTGCGCTCACGCGCATCAATCTTCGTCATAAAAAGTATCGACTAGCGGCGATTAATGATATCGATCAAGATATCGATAATCACGCCTACCTTCTTAAATACGATACCAGTTACGGAAAACTGCGTGATGACAAGGTAGAGGTAGAAGGCGACCTCATAAAGGTCAACGGCGATGCGATCAAGACCTTTAGTGAGAGGGAGATAAAAGATGTGCCGTGGGGTCAATTGGGAATCGATGTAGTAATTGACGCCTCGGGCGTGCTTCAAAATGTTTTACAGGCAAAGGAGGCGCTCACCGGTTCGGTCAAAAAGGTGATCGTTACACATGCACCGAATCAGGGGATCGATTTCTCCTACATGTACGGGGTAAACTCGGAGCAATACGATAAGTCCCGCCACGACGTTATAAGCAGTAGCATCTGCGACGCCAATGCGCTGGGGCCGTTCTACACGCTCGTAGACCACGAGTTTGGCATTGAGCTCGGCGAAGTAACAACGCTGCACCCTTGGTTATCTTACCAGAACCTTTTGGATGGTACGCTTCAGTCGGTCTCAAGCCCAGGGCACCAGTGGCGGGATTTTGCTTTAGGACGGAGCAGCGTGGGCAGCCTCATCCCCAAGGAGACGACCTTATGCGGTGCAATGACGAAACTGGTTCCGGATAGTATAGAAAAACTCCATGCCTTCTCATTCCGCACGCCGACATCGATTGTCTCGTCCATTGACGGGGCGTTTCTCCTAAGGAAGGAAACGACGCTGGAGGAAGTTCACGATGCCCTGAAGACCTATACAGAAACCTATCCGGGAGTACTGAAACTCGATGCACGTTCACTCGTCTCCATCGACTACCTCGGAAACGAATGCGGCGCGGCTGTTGATCTTCGCTGGCTTCATCTAAATAGGGGGAAGATGCTTAAGTTCGTGCTTTGGTATGACAATGAGTGGGGGTACGCTAGCCGCGTCTATGACATGATCAACCGACTGCTTTGAAGGAAGAGGCTGGGATGAAGATTGTTCGATATCGCTATGACAACGAAACAGCATATGGGGTGTGTCATGGTGAGATGGTGAGCACGCCGCGACACTTGTTGCGGAGAGACGGGGGGGGCACTATCGATTGCCTTATTCGTCTGCTGGAATCGGAGGGCACAGGACACACCCGCTCCGCGGGAACTGGCGACGCGTTGCGCACCTCCGCGCAAGCTAATGCCCGCGCCCTTCCGCTCGGCGAAGTCGCTTTGCTTGCCCCGGTCTCTCCTGGCAAGATCATCGCGCTGGGATACAACTACAAGGATCTTGTGGGGGAACGTGAGGCATACGATGAGCCCGTGATCTTTTTCAAGCCGCCCTCTGCGGTCATCGGGCCAGGAGAGCCCATAGTTCTGAAGGAGAATCGTAAGGTCTGGACGGAGGTGGAGTTAGCCATTGTCATTGGAACTACCTGTCGTAATGTCTCCCCGCGGGACGCGCCTGACTTTATTCTCGGGCATACCATCGCCAATGATGTGACAATGAGCAACTGCCTCGGGCGGGACCATCATCTGGCCCGCTCCAAGGGCTGGGATACGTTCTGCCCTCTGGGCCCAGCCATTTTCACGGGTCTGGATACATCCTCTCTGGAGATGTCTAATTCCATTAATGGCCGGTTGATGCAATCTAGCTCCACGGCCAAGCGGATCCTCAATGACGCTGAAGTGGTCAGCTTCCTTTCGCATGTTTGCACTCTGGAGCCAGGTGACGTGATCCTGACCGGCACCCCTGCTAATGCGGAAAATTCCGTGATCCGTCATGGGGATCGTGTCTCGGTTTCGCTGGAAGGCCTGGGGACTTTGACTAACACGGTTCGGGCTGATCTTTGACTCCTTAACCATGGATAGCCGGCAGCGGTCCAGCTGACACATGCTGGGTTCCCCCGCGCCGTCTCGAAACCAATCGAAGAAGGACAATATGCGACAAGTTATTGTGATCCCTGCGCGCATGGCGAGTTCACGACTCCCGGGCAAGGCGATGATTGACATCCTTGGCAAGCCCGTTATCCGGCATGTTTGGGAGCGCTGTGCCCAAGTGCACCCGGAGGGGGATATATTCGTTGCCACTGAGGATGAAGTTATTGTCGAGTATTGCGTAGCCAACGAGATGAATTGCGTGAATACGGGTCCAGCCGAATGCGCCACTACGCGTGTCCAGCTGCTTAGCGAGCGAGTGCCCGCCGAGGCCTATCTGAACATCCAGGGAGATGAACCGCTGGTAAACACGCAAGACGTGCGCCGCTTATTGGATTACAACCGGAATAACCCTGGCCGTATTGTTTTCGGAAAAACCGGATGTAGCGAAAATGATTTCAGGGACCCCTCAAAAGCGAAGGTGGTATGCGCTCCTGACGGGCGGCTGCTGTTCACGTCTCGAGCGGGTATCCCGTTAGATATTCGCGGCAACTTCGTAACGGCCGAAAGGGCAATCTGGCTTTTTGCCTTTTACAAAAATGCGCTGGATCGCTACGTGGAGCATCGACGCTACTCGAAATTGGACCGCATTGAGCAACTAGACATTATCCGATTCCTGGAGCTTGATATCCCGGTCCACTGCATTGACATGATTGGTGACAGCTGGGCCGTGGACGAAGCGAAGGATGTTAAGATTGTAGAAGAGCGGATGAAGTCGGCCGCAAAAAAGGGGTGATGCAGCATGTCCGTAATCGCAATTACCGATTATTTCAAGGTGCCCGATGTTGAGCGCGAGATTCTCGGCGACCTGGTTGGTACACAGGTTGGCGACGACACTGTCGTGCTGCTAGTCTGGCATCGTGATATTACAGGCGAATACGTGGATCGCCTCCCCGCGCTGCGCGGGGTGCAGCGCTATGGCGTGGGTTACGACAATCTGGACCTATCCGCCCTGCAAGAGCGCGGTATCGTTGCCTGCAACAACCCGGATTACGGGGTAGATGAGGTCTCGGACACGGCTGTCGCCATGATCCTGAACATCGTCCGCGGCGTGAGTACCTACGACCAAGCAGCGAGAGCGTACCGATCCACATGGCAGGAAAACGTCAACCCCGCCGTCAAGCGCACCAGCGAGACGGTTTTGGGTGTGGTTGGTGCGGGTCGGATTGGTGGTAGTGTGTTACTAAAGTGCCGCGCATTGGGCTTCCAGACGGTCTTTTTCGACCCCTACCGGCCGCGCGGCTACGAAAAGATGCTGAAGAGCCGCCGGCTGGATTCGCTGGATGAACTCCTAGCGGTCTCTGACGTCGTTTCTGTGCATACCCCGCTCAACGCGGAGACACGCGGCGTCATTAATGCGGCGTTCATCAAAGCCATGAAACCGGGCGGCGCCCTAGTGAATACAGGACGAGGGGGGCTGCTAGAGGGTACGGAGTGCCTAGTTGAGGCTCTGCACTCGGGACATTTGGCAGGTGTGGCATTGGATGTCCTGCCGCAGGAGCCTCCGCCCAACGATGCGCTGATCAGCGCTTGGCGACTAGGTGAGGAGTGGTTGGGCGGGAGGCTGATCATCAATCCACACACATCCTACTACTCGGCGGAATCCTACCGGGAATTACGGGTCAACGCCGCGCGCAACGCGCTGCGGATTTACGAAAACAGGCCGCCCTACAATCTTCTGTATTGAATTGTTCCTGGCTGTTGGATGGTCAAACATTCGCCGCAGACCGATGACCTTCGCTCTTCTAGCGACTGCTCGCCTAAGTTACCCGATATGTTTTTTCAAGGGCTTCCATATAGGCGCTTAAACGCATGGAGACGACCTCGGACATGAAGGCGTCGTAAATCACGCCACAATCAAGCTGGAACAATTTATAAACGGCGAGCTGTTGACTTGG
>REBV01000183.1 GCA_007692545.1 Puniceicoccaceae bacterium | reverse complement strand
TATCCCGCATCCCGCATCTCGTATCCCGCATCCCGCATCTCGTATCCCGCATCCCGCATCCCGCATCTCAAATATGCCGTGAGTCATCTTCATCTTTTTTCACGTAGCCACTATCCTGCCGCTTATGGTTGACCTTGTTTTTCTTGGTGTAGGCCTCGTAAACATCGTCCGGCGTCATCCCGAGCACTTGTGCCAGTGAGATGAGGAAGTGAAAGAGGTCGACCACTTCGACCTTGGCGTTCTGTTCGTCAAACTCCTGGTACTTCGCCCACCACTTCCAAGGCACCGAGTCGATCAGCTCCGCCATCTCCTGCTGCATCGCCCGAGTGTAGTTAAGCACCCACTTCGCTTTGTCTTCATCCGACATCTGGTCGGTATTGACTCCAATACGTTTGTTGAGGGCGTCCTGTAGATCAAAGATTTCATCGAGTTTATCCATAGCGCATTGCCTAGGCACTCCGAATGCGACAAGCAAGCGGATTTCACAAATACAATAAATAGCCTGTGTAATTATTGTATTGTAGTGACTGGCTTCATGCCAGGAGTCGAGCCAGGTCGAACTGCGAAGATAAATTTTCTATACTTTACAGGTGAATATAAATTCACTTAACTCTGACCCTATGCAAACCAAAGCAAAAGGGCTATCGTCTTTGAGAAAAGGGCGCATTGCTGTGCCAGGTGCGCGTTATTTTATAACGGTTGTTACTAAAAATCGGTGCCTGGGGCTGGATCGCTTTTCAAATTGGTCGAGACTACTTGAGTTAGCGGCACAAAATACTGCGGTTATCTGGGCCTTGGTGCTCATGCCGGATCATTTTCATGCATTGTTTGTTCTTCCGCAGGAGACTACCCCGGGGGATGTAGTGCGCGGGTTAAAAGGCCCACTCACGGTAGACTTGCGAAATCAGAATTTGGGCTGGCAGCGAAACTATTTTGAACATCGTTTACGCGCCGATGAGGCAGGTGAACCTTATTTGCGTTATATGTTGGCGAATCCTTATCGGGCCGGCCTGGTTGCGCTCGATGCACGTTGGCCGTTTTGGGCAATAACCAGCCCGAATGCCCGATGGTTTATCGACAAGTTTCCGAAACAACTACCAGAGCCGGAATGGCTCGCCATGGAATGCCCGTGGGCCCGAGAGAGTGATTGAAGAGAATTGTTGATTTCGGGTTCTGTCCAGGTTGGATCTAGTTTAAAATCGGTTCAGATCGCGGGATAAACCCGCTCGCTACGCTGTTGTAGCGACCCGCCGTCGCCTCCGGCTATGGCGGCCAGGCTGGCTTCTTGACCACCATAGCTCGAAGAGCGACGGTCGGTTACGCCAGGAACGACTCAGTCGGAATTACAAGACCGCTCGGGTCGCGGGATAAACCCGCTCACTACGTTAGAAAAAAATTCTTATTGAATTTTATTCAGGAAAGTGGCTTTTTGAAGTTAAAGATGAGTGTCATTGTCCCATTACCTGATAACCTGAGCATTGTCCATGATCGTGGGACGTTTATCATCCGCCGCCGCTGGTTCAGTCCGGCTGTTTTCTTCCTTGTTTTCTTCGCGCTGTTCTGGAATGGCTTTATGGTGGTGTGGATGACGATAGCTCTGAGCCAAGGGCAGTGGGCGATGGCGGCGTTTGGGTCGATTCACGCAACGGTGGGGCTCGGGTTGATCTATTTTTGCGTGGCCAGTTTTATTAACAAAACGGATGTGTCCGTAAATCCCAAGCACCTCAGCGTACGTCACTACCCATTGCCCTGGATTGGGAACAAACAGATCCGAGTGCATGAGATCACGCAGCTTTACTGCAAAGAGCATATCTCACATAACAAAAACGGAGTGAGGGTAACTTACCGGGTGCATGCGGTCATGAATAACGGGCGTGATCAAAAGTTGCTCTCGGGCCTGACGAGTGATGCACAGGCGCGTTTCATTGAGCATGAAATCGAGTCGGTCCTGGGCCTGGAGAATCTTGCGGTCGCGGGCGAATTAGCCAAGTAGGCTGCGTGGAGCGATTGCCTCCAGATTGCTCTTTATCATAGCGACCCGCCGTCGCCTCCGGCTATGGCGGCCAGGCTGGCTTCATGCCAGGAGTCAGGGCAAGTTGGAAAAAACTTATTTCGGCTTCTGTGTTGCTTAATGCAATCGGGCTTTCAAAGCTCTCGACGGAATGGAAACTTCTGATCTCACACTCCTGTTGAATCTTGGCTTTATCGTCATCACGGCGGCGGTGTTTGCGTTTCTGGGCAAAGTGATTCGGATGCCTTCGATCGTGGCCTATATTCTGGCGGGCATCACGCTGGGGCCGGTTTTTGGGCTGGTGGAGCTGAGCCATTCGCTGCACCTGATTGCCGAAGTGGGGATCGCCCTACTCCTTTTTTTGGTGGGACTGGAGCTGAGCTTTGCCAAGATTCGTGATGTCGGCAAGGTGGCCATCGTGGCGGGGCTGGGCCAGGTGGTCTTCACCGCGTTGGGCGGACTGGTGCTTTGCCTGGTGCTGGGCTTTGATTTTCTTTCGGCGCTCTTTCTCGCCGTGGCCTTGACTTTTAGCAGCACGGTGGTGGTGGTCAAACTGCTCGATCAGAAGGGGGAGCTGGGACGACTCTATGGGCGTATTGCGGTGGGTATTTTCCTGGTGCAGGACCTGGTCGTGATCGCGGTCTTGACCCTGCTGACTGGCTTGCAGGTGGGTGGTTCCTTTGAATTGGGTGCTATTCTGCTCGGCCTGGCCAAGGCGACGGGTGGGATGCTGCTGCTGCTCGCGGTGACGCTGCTGGCCTCGCGCTATGTCCTGCCCAAGCCCTTTGCCTGGGCGGCGCGGAGTCAGGACACGAGCTTTATCTGGGCACTCTTCTGGTGCTTCCTGATCACGGCGGGGGCGGGGGTGATGGGGCTCTCGGTCGAGGTGGGGGCTTTTCTGGCGGGTATTGCGCTCGCGCAGCTGCCTTATAACGACGACCTGCACCGGCGGCTGCATCCATTGATGAATTTCTTCGTGGCGATCTTCTTCGTCACGCTCGGGGTGCAGATGAATCTGGGGGCCGCCCAGGAGTATTGGCTCTCGGCTCTGGTGCTCTCGCTCTTTGTCATTATCGGGAATCCGCTGATCTTCCTGATCATCATCACACGGATGGGCTACAGCGAGTTGACGGCCTTTCGGACGAGTGTGACGGTGGCACAGATCAGTGAGTTTTCCTTCGTCTTCGCGGCGATGGGTCTGGCAGCGGGCTTGATCGGCGAGGGCATTCTGTCAATCGTGGCGGTGGTCGGCATTGTGACGATTGCGACCTCGGCCTACATGATTATCTACACCGAGCCGCTCTACCGCTTTTGTAAACGTATCGGGATCTTGAAGCTGTTTTTTGCAAAACAGGAGGTAGAAGCGGAGGAAGCCTCGGAGCGGCAGGACCATATCATCGTCGTCGGGATGAATGCCCTGGGGCGCGAGATCGTGCAAAAACTTTGTCAGCGGGGGGAGCGTTTGTTGGCCATTGATACGGACCCGAAAAAACTGGAGGGGCTGGGTGATGCCGAGACGATGATTGGCAATGTGGAGTATGAATCGGTGGTCGAGGAGATCGGACTGCGGCGGGCACGACTGGTCGTATCGGCCCTCCAGATCGAAGATACCAATCATTTGCTGGCCTACCGCTGCCGCTCGGCGGATGTCCCCTGTGCGATCCATGCCTTCGACGTCTCAGTGGTCGAGGACCTGCTGGAGTTGGATACGGACTACATGTTTATGCCGGCGGTGGATGGTGTGCGGGAGCAGCTTATCCTGCTGGACCGGGCGATGGGCGGAGCGCAGACTGCGCCGGCGGAAGGAGGCCAGGCGGAATGACGGCGATAGCGATCCTTTTGCTGGCGGCGGCGATCGCCTTTGGGCTTTCCAAGTTCTTACGACTGCCATCCATCCCCTTACTCCTGTTGGCCGGGGCGGGGCTCAATGCACTGGCGGGCTATGCGGCGGTAGAGGTGCCACAAGAATTGATCCGTGATATGATCGAAATCGGGCTGGCCGTGCTGGTCTTCGCGGCGGGGGTGGAGCTGAGTCCACGGCGGATGCGTGGCCGGGCGCGGGCAGTTACGATCCTGGCGGTGGTGCAGTTTTTAGCGCTCGGCCTGGCGGGGGGCTTAACTGCGATCTGGCTCGGCTACGAGTGGACGACCGCGCTGTATATCGGCTGTGCGCTTTCGGCCAGTTCGACGCTGGTGGTGGTGCGGCAGTTGCAGCAGCGGCGCCAGATGTTTGAGCCCTATGGGCGGCTGGTGCTGGGGGTACTGCTCCTGCAGGATATTTTTATTGTGCTAATCATGGTGGCGCTGCTCAAGGTGCCCGAGGGTTGGCTCACGGTCATTCACAGCCTGGCTAATGCGGTCGCGCTCGGGTTTTTGGCGGTCGCTTTCCACCGCTGGGTGGTGCCGTTTGTTGTGAAACGAATGAAGCTCGACGATGAGGAGCTGATGCTGGGCGCCCTGGCTGTGCTGTTTGCTTTTTCCGCCATGGCGTCCCTGCTCAATCTGCCCTTCCTGGTCGGTGCCTTTTTGGCCGGATTCGCTATTTCGGCCTTCCCGATGAATGGCTTGGTGCGCGGGATGCTCGGCTCACTGAGCGGTTTCTTCCTCGCCCTGTTTTTCATCAGCGTGGGGGCGTTTTTGACCTTCCCTGATTGGCAAATGCTCGGGCATGGGCTGATCTTTATCGCGGTGCTGATTGTGGTGACGGTCTTACTGGTCGCAGTGGTCGCCGAGGTGGTGGGCTATTCGAGCCGGGCGGCGGTGGAGGCCGGGCTGCTGCTTTCGCAGACCAGCGAATTTTCGCTGCTACTCGCTCTGACCGGTGTAGCCTCGGGGCAGATTTCAGGGGAGCTCTTTTCTCTGATTGCCTTGATTACAGTCAGCACGATGGCACTGACACCCTTTATCTCCCGCGAAAGCGTGGCGCTCCGCCTGGTCAAGTGGCATCCCCGCTATCGAAGTGGCGAGGGTGCCTGCGAGGTGATGGCGGGCCATGCCGTGGTGCTTGGCTATGGACGGGCGGGACCGCGCACCTTGCATGCCCTGAAAGAACGTGGGATCGACGTGGTCGTGGTCGACGAAGATGCCGGGGTGATTCGCCACTTGATCGCCCAGGGCATCCCCTGTGTGCAAGGCAACGGCTCGGATGTGCGCACCCTGGAGCTGGCTCACTGCCGCGAAGCCAAGGTGGTCTTTTGCTCCATGCGCCGGACGCGGGATGCGCAGCGGGCGCTGGAATATTTAAAGGACTGCCCGACCGAGACCATCGTTCGGGTATTTGAGCCATTTGAAGCCGACGAGGTCGTGGCAGCAGGCGGTCATCCGGTGCAGACTGCACATGCCGCATCCGCACAGTTTCTGGACTGGGTGGAGGTGAATCTGCCAAAAGCAGCTAGTCGGCCGTGACGTTTAGATCTTCGGCAAGCAATGTAGCGAATCAGGGGGATTGTTTAGCGCTTATTTGTCTCTTTTGGAGCGAGCAAGTTAAACATCTGCAAAAATTAACCCTGGAGCTCAACGCCCATGCACCTGTGGGATGAGCTTACTGGTCAGCGTGAGCCCGCCGGAGCTGACGCCTTTACAGGCAAGGATTTGGTTGGTGAGCGCGCGTAAACGGTGCACGGGCCCCTGCACCAAGACGACCTCCATGATGTAGCCGCCCTCTAACAGGACGTGCTGGCTGCTGATACACTCTTCTACGTGCGCGCGTTCGATGCGGGCGAGCTCCTGCAGTAAACCAGTCTTACCCGAGTCGTAAAACAGCGTGATGGTGCCGGCCATGAGTGTTTGTCCGTCTTCCTGTTGGTGCGCGATCAGCCCTTGCTCAATCATCTCGGCCACGGCTTGCGAGCGATTCTGGAAGCCACGTGCCGCCACCATTGCGTCGAGCGCGGTCGCCAGCCTGGCAGGGAGCGAAACACTAATGCGCTGAGCCAGCGTTTTGTTCGTTTTTTGATCAGCCTTCATACGATTATCAGGTAATTTCTATAATCGTAATACTTTTTGCGATAAAAATAATACTTTTAATTGTCTGCGTTTTTTTGGCACAATTCATGCAATACTGCTGCAGTCACATAGCCCTCTCCGCGGTTGTGGGGCAAGTATCTCGCGAAAACACAATCCACAAAACAGAAACAATTATGTTCAAACATACCAAAAAGGCCCTATCGGGCACCGTTGCAGGTTTTACTGCATTTGTTCTCCTTCTCGGCAACTCACTATCGGCAGCACCCTTAAAGATTGGCTACAGCGACTGGCCGGGTTGGGTAGCGTGGCAAATCGGCATCGACAAGGGCTGGTTTGCAGAAGAAGGCGTGGAAGTGGAGTTTCTCTGGATGGATTATGTGGCTTCGATGGATGCCTATGTAGCGGGCCAGATCGACGCGGTGACGATGACCAATGGCGATGCGCTGGTTACAGGTGGCACGGGCAAGCCTTCGGTTGGTATTATTATCAATGACTATTCGAACGGCAACGACATGATCGTCGCTGCGCCCGGGATCGAGACTCTGGCGGATTTGAAGGGCAAAAAAATCGGTCTGGAAGAAGGTTTTGTCATTCACCTGCTCCTTCTCAAAGGGGCTGAACTGGCCGGAATCGATCCATCCGAGTTCACGATTGTGAATACTCCGACCAACGAAACTCCGCAGGTACTGGCCTCTGGAGCCGTCGATGCGATCGGTGCCTGGCAGCCTAACTCAGGTCAGGCACTCAGAGCGGTGCCGGGCTCGACTCCCGTTTTGACTTCGGCTGACGCGCCGGGCATCATCTACGATCTACTTTCTGTAGACCCGGAAAGCCTGGAGGCCCGTCGCGACGACTGGGCCAAAGTGGTCAAGGTCTGGTACCGGATCGTGGACTTTATGAAAGATGAAGAGAATATCGACGAAGCACTGGCCATCCTTTCGGCCCGTGTGGCGATCTCCCCCGAGGAGTATGAGCCCTTCTTGGCGGGCACTTATATTTTGAGTCTGGAAGAGGCCCTCAAGGTTTGGGAAAAGGGTGAAGGTCTCAGCTCTGTCTATGGTTCCACAATGATTGCGGACGAGTTTAACGTCGATCAAGGTGTTTACGATGAGCCGCTCAACACCGAGCAATACCTCGACCCGAGCTTGACGCTGGAATACGCCGCTTCGCTGAAAGCCGAATAAGCACCCAGTTAATTGAATTGTAGTTCCTAACTACGGAAAACATCATCAAATCAGGCGGGTCGCTCCCCGGCCCGCCTTCTTTTTGCCAAATGCCCAGCCCTCAAAAGATACAGCGGCCTCCGCAACCTTGGTTTGCGGTTCGCAAACAGCTCAGCTCCCGACGGCGCTTTGGCTTGGCGCTGTGCTCGTTTTTGCTCCCGGTGCTTCTTTGGTGTCTGGTCAGCTACACCCCCTTCATTTGGCACCCGGACATCAAATTGCAGGTCTCGGCGGAGCGCGAAAATGTGACCACAGTCTTCACGGCAGGTGATCATGTTTCCAAGGAGTTTTTCCCACGCTTTGTGGCCGCAGTCGAAGCCGAGAATGCCGCTATACTGGAGGCGCGTGCAGCGGGAGAAAGCACTGCTTCCGGCTTTGCGGCCCGGCGGGCGAATCTCAAGATCATCCGGCAGATGGCTCCACTGGCTGTGGCCAACCAGTGGCTGACGCGCCAGGAAAGTCGGGACGATGCAGCGCTGTTCAAAATATGGAAGGGGCTGGCAGTCGGCGAGCTCAATCCCCGCAAGGTGCGTATCAGCGATCAGAACCGGGCGATTATTCAGCGCAACTGGGAATTATTGGAAAGCTATAGCCCCGTATTTGATTCGAGGCAGCTGCCGGAGACACCCTTGGAGAAATTGGTGCCGCAGGGCCGCCCGGCCAATCCGGTTTATTTACCGGCTCCGCACGAAGTTATTTTGAAGGGCTTTCAGGACTTTACCCGCGAGACAGCGCCTGATCGGCCTTCCATGTTTCAGCGCTACAAGCATTCACTGCGTATCGTGTTCTCTGGCTTTTTAATTGCCGCACTGATTGGGGTGCCACTTGGAGTGCTCTGCGGAACCTTCGATTTCTTCTCCCGACTCTTTGAGCCATTTGTCGATTTCTTCCGCTACATGCCAGCACCCGCGTTTAGCACACTCCTGGTGGCTGTTTTTCTGGCTCACGATGCGCCGAAAATCGCACTGGTTTTTCTCGGGACCTTTTTTCAGCTGGTGCTGGTCGTAGCGAATACGACGCGCCAACTCGACACCTCGTTGCTGGAGGCTGCGCAGACTCTCGGCGCGAAGAAGCTGACCATGATCCGCCGGGTGATTCTGCCCGGCATTACCCCGAATCTTTATAATGACATGCGCATTCTGCTGGGTTGGGCCTGGACTTGGCTGGTCATCGCCGAGTTGATCGGCGTGAAAAGCGGGCTGACTGAATTTATCGAAACACAGGGCCGCTGGCGTAATTTCGACAGTGTGTTTCCCATCATCATTTTGATTGGACTGACCGGATTCACCACGGATCAGATCCTGGCTTCATTGCGCAAGTATTTCTTCCCCTGGACGCCGGACTCCTCTGAGAAACGCCACGGCCCGCTTGGGCGATTTGCCTATTGGATGCTGGATCGCGACGTGTATGTGACTCCAAACATCAAAGGAGGTGAGCGATGAGCGCGCAGATTGATCTACCCAGCTACCGCGAGCAAAGCGACGCCGTGCGGGCGCGCTTCCAGTCGATCTATCAGCGGCCCATAAAGCTGGAAGTGCAAGGGCTGTATAAAAGCTTCGAGACTAAGAACGGAACGATCGATGCGCTTAAGGATGTCAGTTTTAACGTTCACCGCCGTGAGTTTATTTCGGTTATCGGGCCTTCCGGTTGCGGTAAATCGACGCTGATACGTATGTTGGCTGGATTGGACTTTGCCTCCGGTGGTCGTTTTCTATTGGATGGCGCGGAGGTGCAGGGCCCCGGCGCGGACCGTGGCATGGTCTTCCAGGGGTACACCCTATTCCCCTGGCTGAGTGTGAAGCGCAACGTCATGTTTGGTCTCGAAGTGAATGGGCGTTCCGGTAGCGCGGTGGAACAAGAGGCGCTGCAATGGATCGAGCTGGTGGGACTGAAACATGTGGCCGATGCGTATCCGAGCCAACTTTCCGGTGGCATGAAACAGCGCGTCGCGATTGCGCGGGCCTTGGCGAATCAGCCGCAGATTCTTTTCATGGATGAGCCCTTCGGTGCGCTCGATGCACAAACCCGCAGCCAGATGCAGGCCTACCTACTGCAAATCTGGAGAAACGTGGATGTGACCATTCTCTTCGTTACCCATGATTTGGATGAAGCCATCTACCTCTCGGATCGCATCCTCGTTTTAAAAGCAAATCCCGGAGAGATACAGGAATTCATTGAAGTGCCCGTACCCCGTCCGCGGCGACCGGAACAGTTTATTTCGCCGGAGTTTCTCGCGACAAAGCAACGCCTGGAAGCGCTTATCCACCCGAAGAAGGAAGCATCGACTAATGATCTTCCGATCGTTCGCATGACCGCCACTAACGATAACGTCGAATAACCCACATGCCCCAGCCCAAACAGTGCGAATGGTCGGCCATGACTTGGCCGGAGATTCTTGAAATGATCGAGAATGGCTCAGATGCGGCCATCCTGCCGATCGGAGCAACTGAGCAGCATGGCCCGCACCTCGGCACCGGCATGGACTCCGTGCTGGCAAACAAGCTCTGTGCCGAGATCGGGCAGCGCACAGGGGTGCCCGTCCTTCCCACCCTTCCCTACGGCTGTTCGATTGGCCACTCTTTCCGCTGGCCCGGCACCCTGGCATTGCAGCCGACCACCCTCATCACGGTGCTCTCTGATCTGGGCGACTGGCTTTATCGGGCGGGTATTCGCCGTCTGTTCATCATCAACTGCCATGTTGGTAATGCGGCACCGATCCGCTGTGCCGTCGATACACTCCGTTGCCGCTATGATGACTGGATGCTGGCGGCCTGGAACGATGGCGACCTCAATTGCGAGATCACCAAAGAATTCACCCGGGACGGAGCCGACTGGCACGCCAACGCCGCTGAAACCAGCCTGATGCTGGCCCTGGCGCCCGAAATGGTGCGCCCCGATCAGCTGGCGCAAGCCGATGATCCGGACCGTACGGAGGGCTGCGTCTTCTCGCATCCGGTCAATCGCACCAGTCGCAATGGAGTGACGGGTCAGCCCAGCCAAGCTACGGCGCAGGACGGCACGGCGCTATTTGAGCAGCTTGTTACCAGCTTAACCGCATTAATCAAAAAAGGGCTGGTTGAGAAAGCCCCCCTGGATGCGTCTTATTTTAAACGTATTTAAATACCAATTACATTATGCACAAAGAAATTTACAAAAGGTATAACCAGTCCGCAGGCACGATTTACAGCGAACAACGTTCGACCGATCAACAGATCAAAAAACTGCACGGCGAACTACTGGAAGCCGGAGTGAAGTATTGTGTGGGGAACTACGTGGACATTCACGGTGTGCCCAAGGGCAAATTTGTCCCCTTGAGCCATTTCCATGAATTTGCGCAGGGATCCGAGCTCTATACCGGCTATGCGCTGGATGGTCTGGGCCAGCGGCCCAATGATGACGAGATCGCCTCGGTACCGGACCTGGGGCATGTCATACCGCTACCGTGGAATCCGGAAGTCGCCTGGTTCCCGGCCGACAACACACTCCACGATGTGCCTTATGAAGTGAACACACGGGTGATTCTACAGAAGGTCTTGAAAGAGGCCGAGGCAATGGGCTTTGGCATGAATCTGGGCATCGAATGTGAAGTCTTTGTGCTACGTCGCACTGAGGACGGACGCTTGGAGGTGCCCAACGACGATGATAATTTAAACAAGAGCTGCTACGATTATAAGCGCTTCATGGACCGCTACGAGTGGATTGATAAGATGGCCACCACGATCGATGATCTGGGCTGGGAGCTATATTCCTTCGATCATGAAGACGCGAATTCTCAATTTGAGTTCGACTTCAAATATGCCGACGCACTGACAATGTGCGACCGTTATGTATTCTTTCGCCAGATGGCCAAGCACTATGCAGCAGATGAGGGCCTGATCGCGACATTCATGCCCAAGCCATTTGCCGATAAAACGGGCAGCGGAGCGCACTTTAATATGTCGCTTTACGATAAGGCGACGGGGGAGAATCTATTTAAATGCGCCAAGGCCGATGATCCTCGCGGTCTGGGACTGAGCGAGCTCGGTTATCAGTACAGCGCCGGCATACTCAAGCACGGGCCGGCTCTCTGTGCCGCATTTGCACCCACGGTGAACAGCTACAAGCGCCTGGTTCGCAAGGGGCTCATGTCTTACTATTCCTGGGCCCCGGTATTTAATTCCTACGGGAGCAATAACCGCACGAACTCGCTGCGGGTGCCCATGGTCGGCGGTCGGGTTGAGTCGCGCAATGCCGATGCCGCTTGCAATCCTTATTTGGCTGCTGCGCTGGCCTTAGCTGCGGGCTTGCAGGGGATCAAAGAGCAGTTGGATCCCGGTGAACCGCAGGAGGACAACCTTTACGAACTCTCGCCCGAGCAGTTGGCAGCGCGGGGCATCGGAGAGTTACCCAAGACCCTCGACGAGGCCGTGGCAGCATTCGCGGCAGATCCCTTTATGGAAGAAGTGCTTGGCACGGAATTGCGCAATGAGTTTATTGCCTATAAATCCGAAGAGTGGCGTCAATACCACCAGCGCGTTAGTCAATGGGAGATCGACCAATACGCGCGACTGTTTTAAGTGCGGTTCATCAGTTTTCAGACAAAAGAACGCACTTTATATCCCAAATCCCGTATCTCGCATCCCGTATCCCAAATCCCGTAATATGACACCTATCCACACAGAAACACTCCACGGTAGCGGCATGTGGTCCAAAGTGATCGGTCGCGGCAAGACGCTCCGGCTGACGGATCTGGAGGGCAAGGCCAACGTCGGTATGCTCCTCTATAACGCTTTGGAAAAAGGCGAGCGCTACAACATGCCGGATACCCTCAAAGGGCAGCACATTTTCTTTCTCACGGCACCCTTCTGCCTGCACTCCGATATGGGGCGACTGATTGGCTCGATCACCGAAGACAGCATGGGCTGGCACGACACGGTTTGCGGTTGCTCCGATGCCGCATTGGTGGAAACGAAGTATGGCTGCAAGAACTATCAGGAGGCGCATAACGATTGCTACCGCGATGCGCAGCGGTGCTTCCTGATCGAGCTGGCCAAATGGGGCCTGGGCAAGCGCGACCTAGTGCCCAATATCAACTGGTTTTCCAAAGTCGTATCTGACGACGCGGGTCAATTGACTTACGTTTCCGGCGCCTCCCGGCGCGGTGACCATGTGGATCTGCGCCTCGAGATGGACACACTCGTTGTGCTCAACACCTGCCAGCACCCCCTCGACCCGAATCCGCAATACGAGCCGGGGCCCGTGCAGCTGGATGTTTTTCCAACGGAAGCACCCACCTCCGAGGACCCCTGCTTCCTGTCCCGCCCGGAAAACCTGCGCGCTTTCCAAAACAATGAGATTTACCACCAGCTGCGCTTTTAGCCAATAACCATGAACCTGACCGAAAGCACCCTCTCTCCCGAAACGGCCACCTACCGCGAAGTCATCCCGGCCGGCGATTACTGGATACATACAATCAAGCAGGGCCAGACGCTCCGCATTCTGGACCTCGAGGGGAATCAGGCGGCTGACACCTTGTTTTACGATGCTGCTGATTTCGAAAACCGCTACAGCGCGGCCGATACCATCCGCCAGCAAGGAGGCCTCTATCTGACGACTGGCACGAAACTGATGTCCAGCCAGGGCGATGTCCTGCTGACGATTACAGCCGAT
The DNA here is from genome assembly GCA_007692545.1 of Puniceicoccaceae bacterium. Taxonomy (GTDB): domain Bacteria; phylum Verrucomicrobiota; class Verrucomicrobiia; order Opitutales; family Coraliomargaritaceae; genus Thalassobacterium. The sequence continues at coordinate 6,476 of REBV01000183.1, read as the reverse complement.
ACCTGTGGTCGGCACGACACGCTCGGTGGTGCTTGTTCGCGTGAGAGTAACACCATGCGTTACGCTCACGATAAGGAGCCGATGCACGCCTGTCGCGATAGTTTCATTCGTGGGTTGCAGGACTGGGGCGCCGATTTCGACAAGCGCGACATCACCTGCAATATTAATTTCTTTATGAATGTGCCCGTCACCCCAGAGGGCAAGCTCACCTTCGAGGACGGCATCTCCGCTGCCGGCCGCTATGTTGAAATGGTGGCCGCGCGCGATGTCGTCTGTTTGATTTCCAACTGTCCGCAGCTTAATAATCCCTGTAACGGCTACAACCCCACACCCGTGGAGGTGATCATCTGGGATTGAGTTTTCGCACATCGTGGCGTGTTCGCTTGCGCACGCCTGCGTACCCATTCGACCGAACCGGCGCTCGCAAGCGAGCACGCCACGTTTCTAAATTAAGTTATGTTCAAAAAAGTTCTCATAGCCAATCGCGGCGAAATTGCCTGCCGTATCATCCGAACACTTGATTTGCTGGGGGTACAGTCCGTCGCAATCTATTCCGATGCGGACCGGGATGCCCCGCACGTATCCATGGCTACAGAGAGCCAATGTATCGGCCCAGCGGCGGTGAGTGAGAGCTACCTGCAGGCAGCTAAGATTCTTCAAGTGGCAAAGGCTTCAGCTGCGGAGGCCATTCATCCCGGTTATGGCTTGCTGAGTGAGAATGCAGACTTCGCGGCAGCTTGTGAGGCGGCTGGCATTGCTTTTATCGGGCCTACGGCCGAGAGTATGCTGGCCTTTGGTTTGAAGCACGAGGCCCGCCGCCTGGCGGAGCAAAACGAAGTGCCACTCCTTCCCGGCAGCCCCTTGCTGAAGCATCTGGATGAAGCTAAAGCCACTGCTCAAAAGATCGCTTATCCCGTCATGTTGAAAAGCACAGCGGGCGGCGGCGGCATCGGGATGCAAATTTGCTCCAGCGAGGCCGAACTCGCGGAGTGCTACGAACGGGTAGAGCGCTTGAGTCAAAGTCACTTCGGCCAAGGGGGTATCTTTTTGGAGAAATTCGTCAGCCATGCCCGTCACCTTGAAGTGCAAATTTTCGGCGATGGGCAGGGGCGGGTCGTTTCACTGGGCGTGCGGGACTGCTCGGCTCAGCGGCGTAATCAGAAAGTGATCGAGGAAACCCCGCCGCCCAATCTGGCGCAGAGTGTCGTCGAAGGCCTGCAGACAGCGGCGCTTAAGTTGGGCCGAGCGGTCAAATACCGATCAGCTGGCACCGTGGAGTTCATCTACGATAACGAGACGGGCGAATATTACTTCCTTGAAGTCAATACCCGCCTGCAAGTGGAGCACGGGGTGACGGAGCTTGTCACCGGCGTGGATCTGGTCAGCTGGATGGTGGAGCTGGCTGCGGGCGATTGGCAGCTCGCTCCGGATATCACAGTCTTGCCGCAAATTGGGCACGCGATTCAAGTGCGTCTCTACGCGGAAGATCCGCACAAAAACTTTCAGCCCAGCAGTGGCCTACTGACTCAGGTGAGCTTTCCCACAGGGGTGCGCTGTGATCACTGGGTGGCGTCCGGCACGGAGGTCAGTCCCTACTACGACCCGCTGCTGGCGAAGCTACAGGTGCATGCGCCAGACCGCCCCGCCGCCGTGGCCGCGATGCGTGACGCGCTGGCCAAAACCCGGCTGGACGGTATCGAGACGAATCTCCACTACTTGCGATCCGTGACAGGCTCGATGGGTTTTGAACTGGGCAGACTGGTGACCAAGTCGCTGGCCGCTCACACTTTCGAGCCGCGCAGTTTCGAAATCCTGCGCGGGGGCACCCTGACGACTGTGCAGGACTTTCCAGGGCGCGTGGGTTATTGGGGTGTCGGTGTGCCGCCCTCGGGGCCGATGGATAGCCTGGCATTTCGCCTGGGCAACCGCCTGCTGGGTAACGAGCCCACTGCTGCCGGCCTGGAGATTACAGCCACTGGCCCACGTATCCGTTTCAATACTACTTGCACAATCGTCCTGACGGGTGCAGCCATGACTGCTACGCTGGACGAGAGCCCGGTGGCTTTCTACCATCCATTCGAGGTGAGTGCGGGGTCTGTTTTGGACATGGGTAAACTCAACGGTGCAGGCGTGCGGAGCTACCTACTGGTCAGCGGCGGCATCGATCTACCCGAGTATCTTGGTAGTCGAGCGACCTTTACGCTGGGGCAGTTCGGTGGGCATGGTGGCCGCGCCCTGCGGCTGGGGGATGTCTTGCATCTGGGGCAAGAAACTTCGGTTGCGCCGGAGGCGATGACTGTCTTGCCTCCTGAAAGTCAGCCTACACTCACACACCAGTGGAATATCGCAGTGCTGTATGGCCCCCATGGTGCGCCGGACTTTTTTACGCCCGCTGATGTGGAGCAATTTTTTGAGGCCGAGTGGGAAGTGCACTATAATTCGGCCCGGACGGGGGTGCGCCTGATCGGCCCCAAGCCGGAATGGGCCCGGCCGGATGGCGGCGAGGCCGGTCTGCACCCGTCGAATATTCACGACAATGCTTACGCAATCGGAGCGATCGATTTCACCGGTGATATGCCGGTCATTCTCGGGCCGGATGGGCCAAGCCTCGGCGGCTTCGTCTGCCCGGCCACGATCCTTCAGTGCGAGCTTTGGAAAATGGGGCAGCTCAAGCCGGGAGATACCGTGCGCTTCCATTGTGTCTCCCGCGAAGAAGCGGAGATTCTGCGAAACCGCTATGAAGCGTTTTTGGGAGCGGACGAAGTTGCCCTGCCTGTCGTGACTGCCGGGCATAGTCGGCTGCCTAAACCGGGGGACGCCATCCTACACGAGAGTGGCACGGGTGCTGATCGCCTGGTCATCCGCCAAGCAGGTGATGCCTACGTGCTGGCCGAGGTCGGCGATATGATGCTCGATTTCGAGCTGCGCTTCCACATCCACGTGCTCTACGAGTCTCTGAAGAAACAAAACTTCGCTGCGGTCGAGGACCTCACGCCCGGGATACGCTCATTGCAGGTTCATTTTGATCCCGAACAAGTCAGCGCGGAGTCGGTGGCAGCCTGGATCGCTTCAGTCAACGCACAGCTGCCGCCACTGGAAGACATCACGGTGCCATCGCGGATCGTTCACCTCCCACTCTCCTGGGATGACCCGTCGACGCAATTAGCGACCCGGAAATACATGCAATCGGTCCGACCGGATGCTCCCTGGTGTCCGGATAATATTGAATTCATCCAGCGTATCAATGGACTCGATACGCGGCAGGACGTTTACGATGTGGTCTTTAATGCCAGGTATGTAGTCCTGGGGCTGGGAGATGTTTATCTCGGAGCACCGGTGGCGACACCCATGGACCCACGTCATCGTCTGGTCACAACGAAGTATAACCCCGCCCGCACCTGGACCCCGGAAAATGCGGTGGGGATCGGCGGAGCCTACATGTGCATCTACGGGATGGAGGGGCCCGGCGGTTATCAATTTGTGGGGCGGACGGTGCAAATGTGGAATCGCTACCGGAGCACGCAGTCCTTCGAAGCCGGCAAACCATGGTTGCTTCGCTTCTTCGACCAAATTCAATACTATCCGGTCAGCGAAGAAGAGCTGGTTCAGCTACGGCACGACTTTCCACAGGGGCGCTTCAATCCGAAGATCGAGGAGGGGCATTTTAGCTTGAGCGAGTACAAGCGTTTTCTCGCGGCGAATGATACGGCGATCAAAGACTTCAAAGCCAGGCAGCAAGCGGCCTTTGATACGGAACGCGCTCACTGGAAAGCGACGGGCCTCGACAAATACGTCGAAGAAGCGGCCATGCAAGCTGAGGCCGATGGCGCCGGGTTGCCTGAAGGTGCCGTGCCAGCGGAGAGTCCCGTGGCTGGTAGTGTCTGGAAGCTGCTGATCGATAAAGTGGGCACGATCGTCGAGGCAGGTGCGCCCCTGGCCGTGCTCGAATCGATGAAGATGGAAATTAAGCTCGAGGCTCCAGTGGCTGGCACCGTATCTGCTTGCCTCTGCCGAGAGGGTCAGGCGGTGCAGCCGGGCCAGATACTATTTGGAATTTCTCCTGATTAAACAATGAATATCCCTTTAAATATAGAAAACCTGCGCAGACTCTACTCGCGTGGCGGATTGACGCCGCGCCAGTTAATCGAAGCACTTTGCCAGCGGGCGGAATCGATCCAGAATCCGAATATCTGGATACACCGTTTAACAGCGACGGAGTTGGAGCCGTATCTCGTTCGCCTGGAAGCATCCGACCCCGAGACGCTGCCGCTCTTCGGCATACCCTTCGCGATCAAGGATAACATCGATTTGGCAGGTATCCCGACAACCGCCGCTTGTGCCGCCTATACCTACACGCCGCAGGTCTCAGCGCCGGTTGTGGCTCAGCTCATCGAGGCAGGGGCCATTCCTCTGGGTAAAACAAACCTGGATCAGTTTGCCACCGGCTTGGTCGGGGTGCGCTCGCCCTATGGCGTGCCGCGTAATCCCTATGCGCCGGACCGCGTGCCGGGCGGTTCCAGCGCCGGTTCGGCCGTCGCCCTTTCGGAGCAATTGGTCTCATTCTCTCTGGGCACGGATACGGCCGGTTCGGGGCGGGTGCCGGCCATGTTTAATAAATTGTGGGGCGTCAAACCGAGTAAAGGACGTCTGAGCACACGGGGGGTCGTGCCGGCTTGCCGGACGCTGGACTGCGTCTCCATCTTCGCACTGAATGCAGCTGACAGCCAAACGCTGCTTAAAATAGCCGAGGGCTACGATGCCGCGGATCCATTCTCCCTGCCAACGGTGGATCGACCCTTACCCGCCTGCAGAAAAATCGGTGTGCCCGCGGCAGAGCAGTTGCTGTTCTTTGGCGATGCGGCTTATGAGACAGCCTGGCAGCGCGCACTCGACGGACTGCGCTCGAAGGGCTGGGAGCTGGTAACGATTGATTTCGAGCCCTTTTTGAAAGCCGCCCGCTTGCTCTATGAGGGACCCTGGGTTTCCGAGCGGACAACTGCGCTCAAGGATTTCCTGGAAAGCAATGCCGATGACTTCTACCCCGCGACGCGGGTCATCCTGAGCGGCGGCCTGAACCACACTGCCTGCGATGCCTTTGCCGCCACCTACAAACTCGCCGCGCTTCGGCGCGAGAGCGAGGCCGTCTGGGCAAGCCTGGCTGCGATTGTGACGCCCACCGCCGGGGGCTTCCCGACGCTGGCCGATCTTGAGGCCGATCCCATCGGGCCGAATTCGCAACTGGGCTATTACACCAATTTCATGAATCTGCTCGATCTCTGTGCGCTGGCCGTGCCTGCCGGTGAGTCCGACACGGGGCTTCCCTTTGGCATTACCTGGATCGCGCCGCGTGATACGGATCGTGCCTTGATCGATGTGGCGTGCTCGCTTGCGAGCGCCCGCGTGGAAGACCGGTTAAACGGGGTGCGATCTAGTCCACCAGAGGCGCTCGCAAGCGAGCACGCCACGGATCGGTTATCCCTGCTGCTCTTCGGAGCGCACATGCGGGGCTTACCGCTGAACGGGCAAGTTCTTGCACTCGGGGGTGAGTTTGTGGCGGAGGTGCAGACCGCTGCGAAGTACAAGATGCTTTATCTGCCTGAACCGGCACCGCACCGCCCCGGGATTGTCCGGGTGGGCGAAGGTGGGGTATCGATCGCTGCCGAAGAGTGGTCCTTCCCCAAAGCGGCGCTCGGAGAATTCCTCGCGAGCATCCGGCAGCCACTCGGTCTGGGACAGGTCGAGCTGGCCGACGGACGCCTGGTGCACGGTTTTCTCTGTGAGGCGGCGGCTACCGAAGGGGCGGAGGATATCTCTTCGAGTGGTGGTTGGTGTGGTTTTTTAGGGAACAGTTGATGAATGGCCCACCCTGTAGTTTTATTTCGATCCGTCGAGTAGCTCCCGCAAGCGGACGGTTGCGCCCTCGCGATCATATTTGCAGGAAGCAATACCTAATGTGAACGTTTCCCAAGCATCGACATCCAAGTGTTCCGAGCAGAGCAAACCGTCTTCGGATAGAAAGACCAGACAAGTGCCGAGTGCGACTCGCTTGTTACCATCCACAAAAGGATGGTTTTGACAAAGGTAGAAGAGATAGGCGGCCGCGATTTCGATACCGTCTTTGAAAACAGGTTCACCGAAAATGGACGCCTGAGGCGCGGCAATTGCGGATTCGAGTAAACCTTTGTCGCGGACTCCGTCGGAACCGCTGTCAGCTGCCAGCACTTCATCATGGATCGCCAGCACAGCGTCCAGTGTGGGGTGTGCGAAGTCTTCCATCAGGAAAGCCGTTTAAAGAGTTCGCGGTTCTTCGAAATCAGGCGCTTGGCGGTAGATCGTGCCGTGTCGCTTTCTATTGATCGCCGGATCGGCGTCAGTGTGATAGTTCCCCCTTGGTGCACGGTTACGTTGACCTCGTCGCCCTCTTTGAGGTGAGCCTGCTCCATCAGAGCGGCGTCGAAGATAATGCCACGTGAGTT
>REBV01000266.1 GCA_007692545.1 Puniceicoccaceae bacterium | reverse complement strand
AGGCGCTTTCTTCGATATGGGGTGACCGTAGGCGCTGATTGCCTGGTCCGCATGATCATCACTGAAGATGAACACGATATTTGGCCGATCATCCCCCTGGCAGAGGCCGACAAGCGCAAGACTGGACAGGGTCATTAACTTTGCCAATTTTGCTTTCATGGGTACTTTCTATGCTTTTGATTAAACCTTGGACCGAGCTGAGTGCACCCTACCCAACGGAGTCTTTTTCGAGATCATCTGCTGCGTCCTTCGCCATCTTGGCCATCGCCGCTTCGAGCTCCTTTTCCTTTCGGTGGTTGATTGGGTAGAACCAAGTGACCATTGCGGTAAGGATCGCGACTCCTGCGGGGATGATGCTCATCATCAGGTGCAGGGTCGTCATGGTATTTGTGGATTGCTCCACATTGGCAACAAAGCCGGATGCCCCGAGCAAAAGCATCGCCAGCGCAGGACCTACCGTCCAGCCAATCTTCTGCGAGGCCGTGCCCGCAGAGAAGATAATGCCTGTGGAACGATGTCCAAAGGTGGCTGCGCCATAGTCTGCCGTATCTGCGATCATCGACCAAAAGAGTGGCATCATGGGTGCCGCAACCATGGCAATCATCAACTGGTTGACGATCATCAGCCGGAAATTGTCGAGTGGGATGAAGTAGAACCAGACAAGCAAGCCAGCGAAGAGCAGGTTCAGAATGATGTAGGCGCGTTTCTTACAACCAAAGAACGCAACGATGTATTTGCTCAGCATGACGGCCACGATAGCCGCAACTGAATTATAGAGCAGCAGCTTGGTACCCCAGTCTTCATGCCCCACCACATATTTGAAAAAGTGCAGCGTCGGAGTTGCCCGGATTGCCTGGGCCAAAACGGTTAAAATACTGATCGCGATAATGATCAACCAGGGCTTATTTCTGAGCAGTTCTTTGATCTCCACGCGGAATCTTACCTGTTCCCTTTCGACTGGCTGAATGCGCTCCTTACAGGTTTTAAAGGTAATAAAGAAGAACCCCCCCGCCATCAAAGCAATCACCGCGACCGCACCGGAATAGCCAAGCTGCAAATTCCCCTGACCAATCGACTTCACCAGCATAGGCAGGAGAAGCGTGACCGTGAAGATGCCGGCATTGGCACCGATAAAACGATAGGCGGCAAGGACAGTTCGCTGATCTGACCTCGCGGTCATCACCCCCATCATTGCGCCGTAGGGCACATTGATCGCGGTGTAGGCCATCATCAGTAAAGTGTAAGTCACGAAGGCATAGACAATTTTCATTGTCGGCCCCAAATCAAAGGTCGTAAAGGTCAGTACCCCAAGGATCATGTAGGGCAGGATCATCCACAAGATCCAAGGCCTGAACTTACCCATTTTACTTTTGGTGCGATCCGCGATCGCCCCCATGATTGGATCGTTAATCCAATCCCAGGTCCGGGTAAAAAGGAGCATCGCCGCGAGAACGGCTGGCGATAAACCGAATACATCGGTGTAAAAGATCGCCATAAAGTTCATGAAAATACCGAAGTATAAACACGACGCCATGTCGCCCGAAGCGTAGCCGAATTTTTCGGTCCAATTCAGCTTAACGAGAGGATCCTTTGCAGGCTGCTCGCTCGCCGCACTCATCGGTCACGTCCTTCCCGGTATATCCGGTGATCATCGACGCGAACATTGTAGGTCGAAAACGATTCGATCCATTTCACCGCTGCTTGATTATACGTTTCCTGGCTGGGTAAGGTACCATGCTCTGCTTTGTAAGCGTCCACAAACTGATTGGCCTTCGAGAGAAATTCTTTGTGGAAATACAAGATCGGCTGTTTTTGGCCCTGATCATCAATCAGCCAATACCCGAGGTGCTCACCCGTCGATGGTTCGGTTTCGTTGCAATAAAGCTCCCAATACAAAATGAAGGGGCAACCCCACTCCAAAGCCCACTTCATGATCGCTACGGTGTGCCGTTTTTGTACTTGAACGCCCTTAAACGATGAGAGCTCAAAGCCGTATTCTCCAAGAAATACCCGCTTACCCTGCACGTCACTTTCAGGCAGATGGGCTTCGATAAAATCCAGGGCTTTGTGCACTCGCTTGCGTCCTTCTTCTTCGCTCATCCTCGCAGCAGGTTTTGTCACATCGTAACTGGACCATGAAACATAGTCCGCTCGGATGTAGGGTAGCACCTTGTTGACGATGGTCGGCCGGCCATCATCCATCGACTTGCCGACATGATTAAGCTCGACGTAGTGAAAAATCGCCACGTTGTCGTGCGGCGTATCGCGCCGTGCATCGGCGATGGCCTTCTCGCGGAGGTTAAACCACTTAATCGCGCCTTCGATCGCTTCGGGAGTCGGATCCAGATTGTAATCATAGTTTTCAAGGAGTAAGTGCCAATCGCCTTCCCAATTTCCCAGGAAAAACGACTTACCGCTTCCAGAATATCGCTCCAACAGACTTACCGTAAATTCATAGATTTCCTGATAAATCGCCTCCGCTTCAGCTTCTTCGATTGTACCGGTACGGAACGCAGCATGGGTATCACTGAAAGGGTAAACCCACAGCATGACGTTGCGGAAAGGCATATCCATCACACGAAAGTAGTCGGGCTCCTTGCGCATCAAATCATTAATCGATTGGATCTCCGGATCGACTTCCAACAAGTAGTCGTCGTCGTACTTAGGCGTGATCGCAATCTTTAGCGTGTCAGATCCTAGATCCAGGATCTGGTGGGCACTTTCTACCAGCGCACTCTCATCGGTGAACTGGTACCGAACACCAATGCTTTGTGTTCCAACGGATAAACTGAAGGGCGTTGCGCGTTCTTCAGCGAACAATGGCAAGGCACAAAGCAATGCCAAAGGCAGCGAAATGAATCGTAAAACAGGGGTCACATTTTTTGGGGTTGAGTTAACGTACAATAAAACGACTTCCGAGTTGTACCAGCTCGAAGCACTGCTTCAAGCAAAATGGTAGTATTCTGTAACTTTTTTTCACATTTTCACCAAAAAGCCTACTTTTAAGTAGAGCTAAAGCCGTCGGAATGCACATAACCTCCGCTGCTCTGCGGTGTGCAGGGTTGGAGTCCCGCATTTATGTGGTCTTTTGCGGCGACCCGGCTTTTACCCCGCCCGCCTTCCTCCGTCGCTCTGCGAGCTGTGGAGGACAGGAAAGGCTGAACTCCAACCTCGTTCGCAGAGCTAGTCCGGCGTGGATCACGCTGGGTTAAATTAAGCCGATTATCGAATTATGTTCAAAAAACAGACCAATAAGACAAAGTATTTGACATAATCGAGCAACAAACATGTGCTTTTTTTTCAAACCAATACCAGATGCCAAAACCAAAGAAACGCGGTAGTCCTTGGAACCATTCCAGTAAAGTAAAGCGCGTCGCGCTCTTACTGGAGTCAGACATGGCACTTGACCGGGGGATCGCGCGTGGCATCGGTGACTATATCCGCAGTAAGACTGGCTGGATCATTTTGATGGACCCGATGCAGAAGGTGAGCATGGAGAGCATCAAGCACTGGCAACCTGATGGGATTATTACCAGTATCCACCTCCCCGCGATCAAGGAGGTCGCCAAGGTTAAGGATGTGCCGATCATCGGTTTCGGTAGTTACTCAGAAAAAATAGACGGCCATTTAAAGTTCCCGATTGTCACTTCAGATCAATTTGCGATCGGCCAGATGGCGGCAACACACTTCATCAATAGCGGAATCAAACATTTCGCCTTCTGTGGAGGGGATGAGCAAGCACCTTGGTGTGCCCAGCGTAGGGAAGGTTTTGTCCAAGCACTAGCTGATCGCGGTCACACCTGCGCCATTTACAACTCGAACCACTCAAGGGGCGGCACGAGTATGCCTGAGGCCATCAGCTCACTGGGCAAATGGTTGAAATCCCTGCCCAAACCGTCTGGGGTGTTCGTCTTCTTTGACGGCTGGGCCCGTTGGGTACTCGATGCGAGTGTGGTGCAGGAAATCAACGTACCTCAGGAAATCTCAGTGCTGGGCGTCGATAATGACCGTTGGCTTTGCGAGCTATCGCAACCCATGCTGAGTAGTATCGACGCCAATGTCCGCAACGCAGGTTACAAGACAGCGGAGTTAATGGACAAATTGCTGAATAAGAGTGAAGAAGTCCCAGATTTGACTTACATCAAACCTTCGAGAGTCGTGGCGCGTGATTCCAGCAGCTACATGAATTTGGAGGACGCGGAAGTTGCCTTCGCGCTCCGCTACATCAAGGAACACGCGTGTGATCCCATTACCACAGCAGATGTCTTAAAAGTAACAGGCATGTCCAATTCGACTGCCTACCGCAAATTCATGAAGGCACTGGGCCGCTCGATTCACAACGAAATCCAGAGGCATCAAATTGATCGCGTGAAGGAACTCCTCACAACGACAAATTTGAATGTGAACGCGATCGCACACGGCGCTGGCTACGAAAATGTCCGCTATCTAACCCAAGTCTTTCGCGATCTAACAGGTCAAACTCCGACCGAGTATCGGCGCAC
>REBV01000262.1 GCA_007692545.1 Puniceicoccaceae bacterium | reverse complement strand
GGCAGGTCCACTTCCAGCACCTCGCCGATGGTGGCGGCCGGGCCGTTGGTCATCATCAGGATGCGGTCGGACAGTAGCACAGCCTCGTCCACATCGTGGGTGATCATGATCACGGTGTTGCCCAGCTCCTGCTGAATCTCCATCAGCGAGTCCTGCAGGTGTGCGCGGGTGAGTGCGTCCAGGGCGCCGAAGGGCTCGTCCATCAACAGGATTTCGGGCTGCATGGCCAGCGCCCGGGCAATGCCCACGCGCTGTTTCATGCCGCCAGACAGTTCGTCGGGGCGCTTGTCCAGGGCGTGGCTCATCTGTACCAGTGACAGATTGTGCTCGATCCACTCGCGCATTTCCGCGCGGCTTTTGGTGCGTCCGAACACCTGTTTTACGGCCAGCTCGACGTTCTGATAGGCGCTCATCCAGGGCAGCAGGGAGTGGTTCTGGAAGACCACCGCCCGCTCCGGGCCGGGCTGGTCGATCTCTTTGCCGTTGAGCAACACCCCGCCCGAGGTGGCCTTGAGCAGGCCGGCGACAATGTTGAGCACCGTGGACTTGCCGCAGCCGGAGTGGCCGATCAGGGTGACAAACTCCCCCTGGTTGACCTTGGTGCTCACTTTCTGCAACGCGCAGAAAGGGCCTTTGGGGGTGGGAAACTCGATGCCCACTTGTGTCAGTTCCAGATGTAGCTTACTCATAACAGACTCCTAAAAATCGTTGTCAGTGGTGATCAGCGCACTACTGCGCTTTTGTCCCAGTTGATCCAGCTTTGCAGCAGCAGGATGGAACGATCGAGCAGAAAGCCGATCACCCCGATTACCAGCACGGCCACGCAAATGCGGCTCAGTGAATCGGAAGAACCGTTCTGGAATTCGTCCCAGACGAATTTGCCCAGCCCGGGGTTTTGCGCCAGCATTTCGGCGGCGATCAACACCATCCAGGCAATACCCAGCGACAGGCGCAGACCGGCAAACATCATGGGGATGGCCGAGGGCAGCACGATTTTGCGCACGTGGGTGAAAAAGCCCAGGCGCAGCACCTTGCTGACGTTCTGCAGATCCTGCTGCACGCTGCCCACACCCACGGCGGTGTTGATCATGGTGGGCCAGAGCGAGCAGAGCGTGACGGTGAACATAGACACCAGAAACGAACGGCTGAACATGGGGTCATCGGTGACGTAGACCGCACTGACGATCAGGGTGATCAGGGGCAACCAGGCCAGTGGTGAGACCGGTTTGAGTACCTGGATTATCGGGTTGAGCCCCCGATAGAGCGACTGGCTCATGCCGATGATGATGCCCAGCGGAATGGCGATGGCGGTGGCCAGAAGAAAACCGGCGAGCACGGTTTTCAGACTGGTGAAGATCTGGTCGAAAAACGTCGAGCGGCCACGAAACTCGCGCTCGCGGATTTCCGCGTCGGGGTTCTCCGCGAGGATGCGCGCGTTGCGCTCATCCTGACGTTCGTAGAATGCTGCGGCCCGTCCGCGCTCGGTACGGTGTTCGTCGATCAGGTTTGACCACTGCTCGGACACTTGCGCCGGACCGGGAAAGGTGCCCAGTGAGGTGTTGACCTGCTGGGCGCCCAGATGCCAGATGCCCAGAAAGATGGCGATGCCGAGCATGGGGATTATCAGACGCAGCCCCATATCGCGAAGGTATGCCGCGCTCCATTGACTCGGGTTAAGTTTTTTGAACCGGTCGATAACGGCGGTGTTCATGGTGCATTCCTCGTGCTAGGTGAGCACCCGCCCGGTGGGCGGACGGGTGTCTTTGGATTTACGGCGTTTCGTCGCCTTGCAAGCCGATGTCGAACTGGGTCAGGTAGGCATTGGGTTGCTTGGCGTCGAACTCGATACCGTCAATAAAGGTCGTGTGGCTCGGCGGACGGAAGCCCGTCTCTTCGTCGAAGTTGGGGAAATCCTCCGGGCTCATCGTCCCTTCGTCGATCAGGGCCCGGGCTGCCTTTTCGTAGATGTCCGGGCGAAAAACCTTGCTGGCCATTTCCATGTACCAGTCGTCGGGCTTTTGCTCGGGGATCTGGCCCCAGCGGCGCATTTGGGTCAGATACCACACGGCATCCGACGGGTAGGGATAAGTGGCGTTGTGGCGGAAGAAGACGTTGAAATCCGGCGCCTCGCGCACATCGCCTTTTTCGTACTCGAATATCCCGGTCATGCTGTTGGCAATCACTTCGTAGTCCGCGCCTACATAGCGGGAAGCGGAAATGATCTTGGCGGCCTCTTCGCGGTTGGCGTTATTTTCCTCGTCCAGCCACTTGCCTGCACGGATCAGTGCCTTGACCACGCGAATGTGGGTGTTGGGGTTTTCCTCGGCCCACTCGTTGCTCACGCCGAATACCTTCTCGGCAATGTTGTTGCGAATGTCGTAGTCGGTGATCACGGGCACGCCGATATCGCGGAACACTGCCTGCTGGTTCCAGGGCTCGCCCACGCTGTAGCCGTGAATGGTGCCAGCGTCCAGGGTGGAGGGCATCTGCGGCGGAGGTGTGACCGAGAGCAGTACGTCGGCGTCGATCTGGCCGCTGGTATCGCCACGCTGGGGCGCGTAATAGCCGGGGTGAATGCCGCCGGCACTGAGCCAGTAGCGCAGCTCGTAATTGTGCGTGGACACCGGGAAGACCATACCCATGCGGAAGCTGTCGCCCTCGTCCTCGTAATGCTCGATCACCGGTTTGAGCGCGGCGGCGCTGTTGGGGTGAATGGGCTTGCCGTCCTCGTCCAGATTCAGGTGCGGCTTCATGCGGTCCCAGACATCGTTGGAAACGGTGATGGCGTTGCCGTTGAGGTCCATTGTGAAGGCCGTGATGATATGGGCCTCGGTGCCATAGCCGATGGTGGCGCCCAGCGGTTGGCCGGCGAGCATGTGCGCACCGTCGAGTTCGCCGGAGATTACTCCATCGAGCAGTACGCGCCAGTTGGCTTGGGCTTCGAGCTCCACAAACAGCCCTTCGTCTTCAAAGAAATGTTTCTCATAGGCGATGGCCAGGGGTGCCATGTCAGTGAGTTTGATAAAACCGAAGATGAGATCTTCTTTTTCCGGAGGACCCACAGCAAAACTGTTGTGCGCAAAGGCGCTCAATAAAGTCAGCCCGAAAATTTTTTTAAGCGTGTGGCAACACGAGTGAACGTGTGTGGTTAGAGTGTTCATATTGCGCTCCAGGATAAGCAGTTTTTAATCAATGTAACGGCAGCGTTTTTGCGCTTGCACCATCGTTGTACTCGAATTGCGATCGCTGAAAATTGAGTCGTTGAACTCTGTGCACACCCAGTAACCTATTCAATCAGTGTGCCAAGCACCGAAAGAAACCCCAGGATTGGGTCAAATTAATAAAATTTATGGGCTTTATAGAAAAATTGCACAAAGGCGAGGCGCGAAAATGGACGCTGCTATATTTTGGAACACACAAAAATTCGCACTTATGCATCAAGTGCGAGCATCGATGTTCCAAAATTGCGCTAAATTGATTCGAGAGGCGGGAATTTTTGTGCGCTAAACAAGGGCATCCCATGGTGCACCCAGGATTTATTGGGGCTGAAAGCATTGTTCTTTGGGGCATTCCGGCCGGTCTCTACCACCCCTACGCCCATTCGCTCAGGGTTTGGTAGCGAAGCGGGTAGCCTTCAATAATGCGCCTTCATTGTTGTGGGCTTCATCTGGTGATCGAAAACTTACTCGAACATGACGTTCAATTCGCCCTTCTGACATCATCCTCAAGCTCCGGCTTGATCTGACAATTCAGGTCAAAATGTAGAATTATGTGCCAATCGTTAAAATCTGTATGCCAATAGCTGAAAGAGTCCGACCTGGCCGGGTTGTGCGCTAACTGGCGGCTCAAAGGGCTGGAGGGTGGAAGGTGCTAATAATAGTCGGTAGCAGTGAATCATAATTGGCCTAATAGTCATGTTGACATGATGGGTCTATAAATGTAACAGTCTGCCGGACTAATATCTGAGTATTAGTGTTGGACAGGCAATAACGCTTGGTTTGAATAAAAAAGCGGTTTGTCGCAATTGGTACACTTTTGTATCGAAAAAAATAACTTGGGCTCAAGTTGAAGGAGAGTGTAATGCGTTCAAATAAAACAACTTTTAACAAGAGGTTGTTGGCCTCGGTCGTGGCCTCGACGGCACTGGCTGGTTTCAGCAGCGTTTCCTATGGCCAGGCGGCCGATGATGGAATGTTGGAAGAAGTCTATGTCACGGGTATCCGGGCCTCGCTGGAGCGGGCCATGGATATCAAACGAGAATCCTCAGGCGTAGTAGACGCCATCTCTGCAGAGGACATCGGCCGTTTCCCCGATGCCAACCTGGCGGAATCCCTGCAGCGTATCCCCGGTGTCTCCATTGACCGAAGCGCTGGTGAAGGTAACGCGGTTACCGTTCGCGGCTTTGGTCCGGATTACAACCTGGTGACCACCAATGGTCGCCAAATGCCGTCCAGTAACGATGGGCGTAGCTTCAACTTCAACGATCTGGCTTCCGAATTGGTCAGTGGC
>REBV01000056.1 GCA_007692545.1 Puniceicoccaceae bacterium | reverse complement strand
GGAGCTTGCGTCTTCAACCAGCGTGAAGTCGCCTGATTAGTGATGTTTGTTTCGATCCGAGGAGCGATACTTTCGCTGAGCTTTTGCTCCAGTAAAAAAGCGTGCCAAGCCCCGATGGCTTGGCGGAGGATGGGCTGATCCAAGCTCATCGAATAGAGCAGGGCGGGCTTCCGGTAGCCCAGTTTGTAGGTCCTCAGCAGTGCCTGGTAGGTATTGGAGAACTCATTGTGTGCGACTCGGTGTAGGGCCGGTTCACTCAGGCTGAAACCGATCGTGGCATTGGCGAATGGTTCCAGATCCATGGGAAAGGTGTGATGATCCCTTGGGAAAGGAGGTAGGATAATGGCTTCAATGCCCCGAGTCTGCAGAATCTGCCGTAGGCGCTCCGGGCGCATTTTTGCATCATTGAGGGCGAATGGTTCAATTTGGTAGCCGAGTTTCTCGGCTCGGCTTTGGGCTCCGGCCTTCAACTTATTGCGAAAATAATGAGGATCCTCACTCTGTGGCACACCTGTCAGCGTGAGCCATGCGAGTACGCTTCCGCTGGCCTTACCATCGCCCCGGCGCCATCGCAGTCGGGACATTAGCCGGGAAGTCACCGGATCTGGTCGATAGCCAATGCGCTCAGCTTCCTTCAGTATTTTTTTTCGCGTCGATTCGGCTACTTTTTTCTCTCCACGCAGGGCTTTGGAGACAGTCATGGCAGAGACGCCACAAGCCTCGGCGATGTCTTTGAGGCGTGGAGGTCTATCATTCATAGCAGAGGCTTGGATGGAGGCTAGGTACGAGCAAACGGACGAGTACTGAGCCTCCACTAAGCAAGATGGAATACTTCAATGAGATCGCCAGTTAAGTGGTTTGTTATCGTATCTTATCATTTGCTGTCATGGTGCGAGCAATCTTTTTCGGGCAAAACGAGGATGCAGGAAGCACCGCTTGGGCTGGAGCAATCGCCGGTAGCGCAAAAAAAGTGAATCTCTCGTAGAGCTTAACCTCGGAAGGGAGGATATAAGCCCACGCCTTCGATGTGTTGTGAGATCATCTTCGATTGTGGCTTGCGCCTGTCCGGCGTAGGCTCCAACCTCCTATCTTTAGGTCTTTAACCCGAAGAGCACAGGAATGTCTGAAAACAAAAAATACGATTTAGTAGTCATTGGTGGCGGCCCGGCGGGCTATGCTGCTGCAATTCGCGCTGGCCAACTCGGCAAGAGCGTTGCCTGCGTGGAAGCAGAGCGTCCTGGGGGGACCTGCCTGAACTGGGGGTGCATCCCCTCGAAAGCTTTGTTGAAGAGCGCGGAGCTCTTTAACAGCATCAAGCATGCGGAAACGTTTGGTATCCAAGTAGCTGATGTTAAGTACGACTTCGCCAAGGTAATCGGTCGCTCCCGCGGGGTGGCTGATCAAATGGCCAAGGGCATCGAATTTCTCTTCAAGAAGAACAAGGTCGATCACTTTGTTGGCACTGGCACCATCAGCGTGCCTGGCATGGTCGAGATTGTTGATGGTAAGAATAAAGGGACGCTTTTGCGCGGTGAAAAAATCCTCGTGGCAACTGGCTGCCGGGCCCGTCAAATTCCAGGTGTAGCCGTCGATGGTGAGCGGGTGATGACCGCCCGCGAGGCGCTGGTCATGAAAAAGCAACCGAAGTCCATTGTGATTATTGGGGCTGGAGCGATTGGCGCAGAGTTTGCCTATTTTCTAAACAGTTTTGGAACCAAGGTAACGCTGGTGGAAATGCAGGATGAGATTTTGCCGGTTGAAGACCGCGAAATTGCTAAGGTAGTCGCTCGTTCATTCAAGAAGCAGGGGATCGATTGCCGTGTCTCGACTAAGGTGGAGAACGTTAAAGTGACCGGCAAGCAGGTGAAGATGGAGCTGGTGAAGGGCGACAAGCGCGAGAGCATCACTGCGGATACCCTTTTGGTTGCGATCGGAGTGGTGGCCAATACGGCCCAGCTGCTTTCTCCCAAGGTGAAGCTTGCGACTGAGCGGGACTACGTGGTGGTCAACGATCAGTACGAAACCTCTGTGCCGGGCATTTACGCTGCCGGCGACATCATTGGACCGCCATGGTTGGCTCACGTAGCGACATACGAAGCTGTGCAGGCCGTTCAGGGGATGTTTGACTTCAGTGAGCCTAAGAAGGTAAAGCTTTTCCCAGGGTGTACTTACTGCCAGCCACAGGTTGCTAGTATCGGGATTACCGAGGAAAAGGCCAAGGCGGATGGCATCGAGTATAAGCTCGGTAAGTTCCCCTTTGCTGCTTCTGGCAAGGCAGTGGCCTCAGACCATTCTGATGGTTTTGTGAAGCTTATTGTCGACAAGAAGCACGGAGAAATTCTTGGTGCCCACATTGTCGGCTCAGACGCTACCGAAATGATTGCGGAATATGGGCTCGGCATGCAGATGGAGGCAACAGCGGAGGAGATTCATCACACTATCCACGCGCACCCGACGATGAGTGAGGCCATGATGGAGGCGGCGGCCTCGGTCTTTGGCGAAGCGATTCACATTTAGGTGTGTAAGGGGAAGATGCTGTCTGTTGCTCCTAATCGGATGAAGGGGCTCTGGCGACTGGCTTGGGTTCGGCTGAATGCACAGACAGGAATGTCCGTGCCACGACTTGGGTTCGGCTGAATGCACAGATAGGAATGTCTGTGCCACGGCGAGGATTCTGCTGGATGCACAGACAGGAATGTCTGTGCATCGGGGGCGGCAAGCTCAACCTAATCAGCTCAGCTCTCGGCGGGGACGAACTGTTTGTCCAGCCAGCGGCTAAGGCGGAGGAGGGCGTCGTTGCGCTTGGGGTCCTCGGGGTTCATGCGTTCGAGAACGTTGATCGCGGTTTCCACGTAGTCGAAAGCAGTTGCAGTCTTTAGTTGGTCTAGCTCATTGGGGCTCATTTCCCCTTTTCGAATCATGGCGCGGGCATCGGCTTCCAGCTCGTGGTTGGCTCCGCCAAAAGCCATGTCTTCACCTTTGCCTTTTTTGCTCATACCACCGGCCCCGCCGCCGGCTTCACTGGAGCTTTTTTCCGTTTCGCCACGGGGTTCGCGCTCAATGGCAGCTGGGTATTCTTTACCATCTTTTCCCCGGACGGTTTTGGGTTGATCCAAGCGGTCGAGCTTAATCATTTCCTTTCGGCATCGGCGCACTAAGTCGGCGGAGACTTTACAAATTTCTGCGACCACGTTGTTGGAGTGATCGGGCCATTCCTCGAGGGCGATTTCGACCGCGTTGCGTTTATCGGCGCTGCTGCGGTACACACCATTGGTTGAGTTTGCCCCGAGAGCGTGTAAAAGGGCGTCGCTGCGGCCACCGGGTCGAATATCGCAGGCAATCGACTCCTTTTCGTTTCGGCGGGCTGCCAGGTAACGGTGGAAACCATCAGCCAACCAGTGTTTGGAGCCGTCGTAATAGACGATGATCGGCGGAAATTCCGTGCCCACCTCCATTTCCTCCGCATAGGCCGCGATGGCTTCATCGTTGGTGGCAACCCGTGTTTGAGTGCCGCCATAAATATCAATTTTATCAAGTTCGAGGGGTTCTGTACGCATCCACCATATAGGTGGACTCGCGTTCAAAAGTTCAAGAGCGAAAAAATAATTCAGGCAGGATTTTTCAACTAGCCTCGATCAAAGCTGTTATGCGCTCAACCTCCGCGGCTTGATTCGATCGCAGCAAGGCCGCGCAGCTCACGGAAGCGTCCGTTGCGGAAGTACCGAAGGAAAGAGCGCAGACGGTCTTGATCATCGCGGCTAAACTCTTCGTTTTCGGATAGGAACATAATGATATTAAACCGAGGAATAGGACGGTTTTTCTCACGATACTCCTGCTGCAGGAACTGGCGGAAATAAGATTCAACCACGCGTGGCTCCTCAAAAAATTGGTACTGCCACTCTGGATTTGGGGTATATTCAATGCCGTAGTGACGGGCTTTTTCGTGGACCCAACCATGCCGCCAAACCCGGGGAGGTTGACCACGAGCGGCGCGGGCGGCATTTTCTCTCGCCTCTGCCTCTGCCACTTTTCGCCGGAGTTCGGGTTGCTCCTCTTCGTACCGAGCGAGTTGGTTTCGGTAGGCAGATGTCTGGCGACGGCGTTCCCAATCAGCTTTCTCCCGGTCATTTGGCTCCCGGCGTAGACGACTGAAACCCCGCCACTCGGAGGTGATGATGTAGACCAGATCAACGTTTTGTTCGAGGATGACGTTAGTCAATCGGGGCTGTGCGTTTTGGTAGAAACTATTATCTGCGATCATCTGACCAACCGGATGATCGATCACGTTCGTTGGTTTAGCTGAATCCCTTCTGACGCCAAGGTTTCTGGGGTCTCTGTTGATCGGATCAAACCAAGTCCTTAACCGTTCGACATTTTGCGGTGTGGCGGCCACGAGGCCTGGTTGAAACTGGTCAATCCGAGACTGGGTTGAGTCAAAGACAACGACGTTAAAGAGTGTGCCAGCAGCGAGGGAGCTGGTTAGGCGAACGATTTCCTCTTTGATGGCATTGTATGCATGGAGTCCACCTTTTGCATC
>REBV01000096.1 GCA_007692545.1 Puniceicoccaceae bacterium | reverse complement strand
GTCGGCATGTTTTCAGCCATGCCTCGTACGCTGGCTTGCAGTTTTTCAGTGTATCCGCTAGCCGGAGCGGGGGCACACGTTCACTTGCATCGCAGTCATCTTGCATGGCTAAAAAGGTGGCTCGCCAGGGATGGCCCACTGGGTCTTGAGCGGGTGCGATGACTAATCCAGGACGGCGATAGCCTAGGGCCCGCAAGCCTTTTACTGCTTCCACCATACCCGCCGCGGTGTCAGCATCGACGAAGCTCAATTTCGCCTTAACCTTAGGGAGGCCAATGACCGCAATGGCGAGGTCCGAGGTGTCCATTTCGTCCAGAAATTTAACGTCCGATGCTGGTGGTAGAATCAGGCCGTAGATGCTGCGCGATAGAAGAATTTTTTTCAGCCGCTTTGGATTCATTCCGGGTTCCGCCGTCCAAAACTCATTGACTTTATAGCCTAGTTGAGCCGCCCTTCCTACCGCACCTTCCAAAAGTTCGCGTCGCCACGGGCATTCGTGCCACTCCTTCTCTGTTTGGTGAGAGTTTATCCACCCCAAAGTCGCTACGAAATCACCCGTCTGCCGACTCCGTAGCTGGTGCATGAGAATGCCAAGGAGGGGGTTAGGCCGATACCCAAGCGACTTGGCTGCGTCCAGCACCCGTTGACGAGTCTCTGCGTTGACAAAGGGGTGATTGCGTAAGACCCGACTCACCGTTACATGCGACACCCCAGCAGCCTTGGCAATTTGCCGGGTAGTGGGAGGTGGGGTTTCAGACTGCATAGGAGAGGGTCCTCTTTTTTCTGATTAAGGTCAATCTGGATTCATTCAGTTGCGCTCGATCACAGCTTCAGTGGAGAGGCGAAGGCCATTAATATCGGTCACGGTGAGGGTGACTGTGAAATGGGATTCTTTCACAGAATTAAGAACAAAGTCGTTTGGTCCGCTGATTTTTATGCCAGCGTGTGTTTGCGGAAAAGGGGCTTGATAAGCGCTCAAGCCCCTTTGGGGGAGACCGCCTTATGGAGCTTTTGCTTTCGCTTGTTGACGGAGCAGATCTATCACGATTATCAAGGCACCGGCGGCACCGCGAAATTGCGCGGCTCCTTTGGCCAGGGCGCCCCAGCCCTTGGCCTTGTCCTCGGGGGAGGGGTCTTTGATTTTACCGGCGGGAACGTTGTTTCGATCGTACCACTCGAAAAATTCACGGTCCCGAAGGACGCGTTCGACCATCGGCAGGGTGGCGTGGTACGCTTCGATGGTGTATCCGGCAGTGGCGTACGCGGCTGCGGTTTGTGCGCCCCACCATGTCCAGTCGCCACCGTTAGCGTACCCCCACGGTTGAATGCCTTTGGCCGCGTACATCTTTTCTGGATACGGAGGCCAGGGGCTGAAGCCAATTGAGGCAGCGCCAGCGCGGCTCACGGCTTCCACCGTGGCCGTCCAAGAGCGGGCCGTTTCTTCTTCGTTGAGGATGCCAGCGCGGATGGCGAGCGCGGTCCCAAGCGGGAAGAAGATCGCATCTTCGTCCAATTCGGGGGGGAAGGGAGAGCCTTCCTCAAGGTAGCGGTGGGGCACAAACTTGCCCCGTTTCTCGTCCCAGAGGACATCCCGAATCGCCTGGGCTAGGGCGTCGCGACGGCCTTTCCAATCTGCCGTCTGCGTGGCATCGAGGCAGTCGATGGCGAGCAGGTCGTCGATCGCGAGCAAAGCCAGCGCGTTGGAGTACACTCCGACCGCGCGGTGGGTGTCCTCATCCATGATCATGCCGTGGCTGTCTTCGGGCCGGATGTCGTGCCAGTCGATGGTCGCAGCGTTACAAATCAATCTGTGTTCTGACGACCAACGGTGTTTCCAGAGGAAGTCGAGGGCGTCCAGTGTGCGTTGGAGGCAGGAGCGCCCATTCACGGCTACTTCGAGGATGGAGCGGTCATCAGTGATCCGCACATAGCGGGCGATTGCCTGAACGAATGAGCTCTCTTGGTCAGCGCTCACGCTATTCTTCATTGCCATGCGTCCCGGTAGGGTCTCGGAGCGGCGCAGATTTTTGTAATAGGGGTCGTGTTTGTTCTCTGCCACGACACCGTCGGGCAAGTTGCCGTCGGCTCCTTGGAAATGGAAAAAGTCGAGCAGCGCTTCCCGTACTTGCGGGGTCGGTACCGCTTCCACAGCGGGTACGATAAAGGTGTTCAGATCACGAATCCAAACCTCGTGAAAGTGGCTGCCGGCGTTGAGTCCTCCCTTAAGGCAAGCGATGGCCATGGCCCGGCACTCATCAAAGCGAGGGTCGTTTATGATCGCGTCCCGTGTGTTGGTATCGAGGGCGGCTGGTCGGTGGGGAGGCAACTCGCTCGGGATGACGGGTTCGCCAAGGAAGGGGATGTGTGTGGTTGTCATGTCGTGTTTAATTTATGAATGCAAACGGATGTTTATTTTTCAAAAGTTGCCAGGGCGACAGTGCCAGCTGGGAGCGTGATCGAGGTGCCGTTCCAGTTGTTTTCCTTGGCTGGGACGGATGCCGCTTGCAGGAGGTCGGTTTGTGCTTTGCTAAGATTCATCGGGCGCCCCAGCTTGAGCCAGGCTTCGTAGGCGCTGCCCTGCCCAGGCAGGATAAGCTCCAGCTCGCTTGGGCGGAAGCCTTCCGGAAGTTCCAGCGGGGTCTGCCAATCACCGAGGGCGCAGGTGTTCCAGAGGATTAGTGCGATGCGCTTGCCGTCCTCGGAAATACTCCCGAAGGCTCCCCGCTCTGCACTTTCCGGTAGGCCTCTGAGGGGAAGCTGCCTGGCTTCGAGGCGATGGAAGAATTCAAATGTCCGAAAGGCAGACTTCGGAATGTTGTCCACCGTGAGCAGACCATAGCCGCCGTGGAAGGGGGCGAAATGGTATTGGCATTCCTCGTAGATATCAGACAAATTCCAGAACAGACTTCCATCTGCCCAGCGCTCCATACCGCTCAGTGCAGCAGCAATCACGGCGGCGTTTTCGCAGGTGTCGTGGTTTTCGGCTAAGGGACCTGCGGATGAGTTCCACTCGCCCCAAATGATCGGCAGGCCCGGTAGGCGGGCGTCGACTTCATCGCGCACGCGGGCAAAGTTCTGATGGAGGAAGTCCATGCCTAACAATTCAACGTCTCCTTCGGCGGCATCGATAAACGCCAGGTCACTCGGATAAATATGGGTCGATAGATAATCAACCGGAGCGCCATGTTTTATGCAGTCGTCGAGAAAGTCCCCGATCCACTCGCCTCTGGCCGTTGCCGGTCCACCGATGCGTAGCTCCGGATTGACGGATTTCACTGCTTGGGCAGCGTGGCGGTAGAGCTGGAAATACTCGTCCTGTGTCCCCGTCCAGAAAGGGATGTTCGGTTCGTTCCAAACTTCGAAGTACCAAGACTTCAACTCCTCGGCCCCGTAAGTTTGCAGGAGATATTGCGTCACCTCCCGAACGAGCGCTTCCCACTTTGAGAAATCAGTCGGTGGGGCGGTTGTGCCGCGATAGTGAGTGATCGTTTTGCTGGCATCGCTGGAGAGCGCCTTGGGCATAAAGGAGAGCTCCAAAAACGGCTTTAGCCCAGAAGCGAGCACCGCGTCCAAGATACGCTTGAGGCCGGAAAAAGTGTAGTGCGCCTCGCCTTTGGGGTTGATTGTGAAGATCGAAACGTCGTCGCTTAAGGTCCCGTGCGCCCGCCAGTAGCGGAAGCCAAGGTCGCGGTGCGTCCGTGCCATTTGTGCTTGGAGGTCTGAACGCATGACGATCGGCGCATGACAGGTGTTGGCCCCCATTTCCCATGATCGTTTGAGACTTTGTGGTGCGTCGGCTGGTGCGCAGGTGATTGCCTGTTTTTTTCCTTTGGATGACATTGCGATAGTGAAACTTTCTAGCTGAAGTCTTGCTTCAGTTAGGCCATCTAATGACCTGGTATGTTTGCTTTGGCTGAGTTTTAGGGGTTTTCGCTGACCGAATAAACTTTCAGATCATGCAGCGTGGCATAGCCGGTGTGGGCCATGAAGCGTACGCCGATGTAGCCGCCGCCATGCACCGGACCGTAGCTTTCGCCATCATCGTCAAAGGCCAGACAGAGAATGCCGTTCGATTCCATCCGGATTTTACCACCTACCTTAAGAATCCGGACGGTGTGCGGGCCAGGGCCTCCGCCGCCGATAACATCGTCGCCCCGCGCAACGAGCCTGAACCCTGTGTTCTTGCGCATGTTGGAGGTCGCTCGAAGGTTTTGACCATCCGTTGCCCACGGAGAAATGTGATAGTTGTTAATTGCGCCGACAATGTAGGGCCGGAAATTTCCGCCGCGGTATGGTAGGTCGAGGTCGAAGATCGTTTCGCCATCCGGATGGTAGGCCGAGAAAAAGAGTATGTTCAACCCCTGCCGGTCGTCGCGAGGGGTGAAGGTGTATTCAACCATGTAGTTGTCAGGAAATACACGGTTCGCCCAAAGCACCCAGTGCCCATCGGCATTATCTTCCGGGCTTGGGGTTTCCATGTAAAGGCCGTCTTCCTTCGTTTTTACGATCATGTCATCGGGGCCTTCCAGAATCCACTGATCATCCG
>REBV01000057.1 GCA_007692545.1 Puniceicoccaceae bacterium | reverse complement strand
CCCGCCAATGCCCAGCAGCAGGACAGCTATTTCGTCATCGCCCACTTCCACTACGTCATCATGGGCGGCATCTTCCTCGCCTTGGTGGCTGGCATCTATTTTTGGATTCCCAAGATATTCGGTAAGATGTGGACGGGCAATCTCAGCACCTGGGTGGCCGTGCTGGTCGTGGTGGGCTTGAATGTGACCTTCTTCCCCATGCACTTCCTCGGTCTGCTCGGCATGCCGCGCCGCACCCATACCTACCTCGAAGGCTTCGGCTGGGAGTCCTACAATATGGTCTGCACGATTGGATCCTATGTCCTGGCTATAGGTATTTTACTCCTGCTGGTTGATTTGTACCGTTGCCTGCGCTATGGCGAACCAGATGGAAACGACCCCTGGGATGCCCGCACCCTGGAGTGGGCTACGACCTCTCCACCTCGGGTCTATAACTTCGCGAAGACCCCTGTCATCCCTGCCCGTGATGCCCTCTGGGAGCATAAATACGGCCCCGAGAACCGCAGAATTACTTACGAAGATGACCATGGCCACGGCATCCACATGCCCAGTCAATCCTGGATGCCGCTCGTCGCCTCAGTTGGTTTTATCCCCCTTGGCCTTGGTATGTCACTGATGCAGGCCGGCGTGCCCTATATGGGCCACTTCGCTATTTTCGGCCTGATTCTGGTCTGCCTCGGCACTGTGCTCTGGGCCCTCGAAGGCCCCGGCGGCTACCATCTGCATCCCAAAGAAGAAGAAGCGTAAAAAAGAATCTCTATAGCCTATCTCATTTCTTAATTCTTCTTTCCTAATTCTCTATTCTCAGTTATGTCCACTGCAATTGCCCAACACGAAGACGGCCAACACGAAGACGGTCACGCCGGTCTCACCATCGAGAACAAGAAGCTATTCATGTGGGTCTTCCTCGGCTCGGACTGCATGTTTTTCGGCACGCTCATCTCGACCCATCTGATTTACCGGAAGCTCTATCCCGAATCCTTCGAGCCGACAGCGCTGTTTGATCTGGAGCTAACTTCGTTCTCGACCTTCATTCTGCTCATGAGCTCCTTCCTGATGGCACTGGCTGTTTCGGCCATGCACAAGGGGCAGTTAAAAAGCTTCCGTCGCAACGTGCTCGGCGTCATTTTCTTCGGCCTGATTTTCCTCAGCTGCCAGGTTTATGAGTTCGCCCACTTCGTGCATGAGGGCCTCACGCTCAAGACCAATACCTTCGGCTCGACCTTTTACTTAATGACGGGCACCCACGGTGTGCACGTGGCGATCGGTATCTTCTGGCTGATCTGCATGTATTTCTATTCGCATACGGGCAAGATGGACGCCCATGAAAGCGCAGTCGATGTCGAGGTGGCCGGACTTTACTGGCACTTTGTCGATATCGTTTGGATTGTCATTTTCACCGCAGTCTATTTGGTCGAGTTCATCCCGTCTTTCTAGAGGGCCAAAGCTGACTACACCCCGTTCATCACACCTGCGGATTCTTAATTAAGTCTATTTCCGATGGACCCGACTACTGGGAACCCTCTTGGATAGTTTTGCTTTATCAACTGGCAAATCCGGTGCCAGAAACTCATGGGCACCCAAACCAAATGCTTCTGCCAGTTGCTCAACAGTTTGCAGCCATATTTGTTTCTTCGAACGAGACTCCAGTTTTTGGATGCTTTGTTCGGACACATCCGCCAATTCAGCTAGCTCTTGCTGCGTCAGGCCAAAATGGACACGAAGCTCACGGGTTCTGACTGCAACAATATCAATTAATTCCACATATATGACAATAAGTTATTGCCATATAAATTATTACATACGATCATATGTCTTGACACAATTGTTGGCAAACCTACTTTTTCGCAGCTCATACATTCCCCACTCGCTCACTTCGCTTAACTCACCTTTGTTGCTTAATGAAATATTTCATTTTCTGCCTTCTTGGCTTTAGTGCGCTGAGTTGCCTTCCCTTCATCGTCGATGCAGGTAGCAGCTCTTCAGTTGACGAGACAAACATCAATTGGGTGGGAAGGCTGCTAACACCAGAGCAGGCAGAGGCGATGGTTGAGTCTGGGCGACTGGCGGTCGAAGCACAGGAATACCTTCGCCGAGAAGCCGCTTTATCGATTCCGGCGCTTGAGCAACGTGTGGCGGATATAGGCGATCAGCAAGTCGTCTTCCGGCGTGTGGCGGAATTGGAGAAGCCTGAGTTAGCCCAGGTCGAGGCAAGCAGTGTTAAGACTGCACTCTCCCCTGCACTCTTGGCTGCGTGGAAAGAACGCCAAGAACAGATTCACGAGCGAATCTCGATGGCGGTGAACGTCTATGGAGGGGAATACTCTGAAATCACCTGGCGCGACACGGAAACCCGCAAGGAATACACCGTATGGACTAACGTGAATCTATATTATCTGAGACCTATCAATGCCTTTGTTTCAGATGGCTACCGATATGACTACTTCGGTTTCATCTACACGTTTGACCGCGAATCAGAAAGGCAACGTATCGAGATGGCCGCAAAGTTTGGTTATCACGCCGAGTCCCGCTGGAAAATTCCGCCGTTCGTCTTTTCGGGCGAGCATTACGAATATTTTGTAGACGCTGCGCCAGATGCACAGGTGCCGGAGAAGCTCTACCAGCAGTTGGACGCCCTATTTGCCTACTATGCGGAGCATCGAGAGGAATTCGAGGTCCGTCGAAAAAATACAGATATGCTGCAAGCTGCCCGTAAGCAGAGCCTAGAGGCACGCCCTGCGGGGAAACCGAAACAAATTATTATGAACTATACTCCGCTTCGGGGGGAAGCCGCACAATGAACTTGTATCCGATATTTTCAGTGAAGCTCATTTTAAACTCTCTGCTTGGCGGTTGCCTACTGTTGGCTCCCCTTTCGGCTGCACCGGAAAACTTTCGCATTGAAAAAGACCCGACACAGCCTACGCAGCCCCTGAAACTTAAATGGTGGGGCAATCCCGGACACTATTATGTGGTCGAAAGCAGTATCGATTTAGTTGATTGGAACTATTATATTTATGCGGTCAAGGGCGTTGCCGGTGATGAGGGATTGGGACAAGCTGAGGCATTACAGCTGAGTCTGTCGGTTGGAACGAACAAAGCTTTCTTTCGGCTCCAAGGCGATGATGATCCATTATCGGTTTTGGGACTGACGGATCATGATGGTGACGGAATCTCTACGGCACTTGAGCTGGATGCCGGAATGAACCCGCTAGTTCCAGAAGAAATCGTAGATAGCAACTCAAATGGCCTGCCAGACTACTGGGAGCTATTTTATTTTGGTGACCTCAGCCGGGATGGGGAAGGCGACTTTGATGGTGACGGTATATTGGACAAATATGAGTGGCAGTTTCGGACAAATCCAGCAAGCGATCAGGCTTCAGAGCATCCGCCGCAGACTACGGGGCGCATTGATTTCACCTACGATGCGCTTGGGCGCATCGTTACGGCTTCCGGTCCAATCAGTCTCACGTATGCCTTTGACGATGAAGGCAACCTGAATTCCGCCAACTAACTCCATATCACATCCGGCTCTATAAATTTGATCTTCACCTTTGATGACGAAGCTAATTCAGAATCCGCAAAGTAATTTTTAATGTCCGCCTCCCTTTATTTAATGAAATTTAAAAAGCTATTTCTAGGCTTAACCTGTTTACTACCTATAACAGTCATCTCCGCGCAAAATAATCCACTTTGGGAGGATTATTTTGTCGACACTGCATTGCTTGAAGCCGTCGGTCCAGAATCGGATACAGGAACACCTTCGTCCACAGCAAGTACGGATCTGCAAGCGCACGGGTTACTGTTGTCAGTGCCAACGTCAGTCGCAGAGGAAATCAGCGAACTTGCTGCTGCACTGGATAACGATCCACTGAAAATCTTCAATTATGTGCGGAATACGATTGATTACGAACACTACTTTGGTCTGAAAAAGGGGGCGAAGTTGACACTGCTGGAGGGTAGCGGAAACGATTTTGATCAGTGTGCACTTTTAGGGGAACTGCTAACCGCTGCAGGGCACACCGATTACACATTCCGTTTAAGTGGTCAACGGCTGGATTACTCTGTGCTCAAAGACTGGTTCGGCCTGGCCGAAGAGCCTTTTCCTTCGCAATCTTACCTAGACGCGTATGGGAAGACGATTACCCAGGCATATCCAAACAACACTGATTTAGGGGTGGGCGATTATGTGGCCAAACAAGCGACCCATTTAGGTGAATTTCTTTTCGCACGCGGTTCCAGAAGATCGTATAATGGTGCAGCTGCAGCTGTATGGTATCCCACCTTTCCACAAAAAGCTTCTGCGGTTTTTGATCGTCTGTGGCTGCAGCTTACCTACGAGGGGGTTGCTTACGATTTAGACCCGTCATACAAGCTTTACGAAAAAATAGAGGGTTTGGACGATTTGCTCACTGCGGCGGGCTACTCGCGAACCCAGCTTTTGGCTGATGCGGGCACCGGGACCACGGGTGCCGGTTATGTTACTTCTCTCGACGATGACAATGTCGAGAGTTATTTGGCAGCACAGACTCAAGCCATGCTCAGTTATTTGGAGCAGCATCACCCCGATCT
>REBV01000058.1 GCA_007692545.1 Puniceicoccaceae bacterium | reverse complement strand
TTCAAGCGCAAAATAAAGGAAAACTGGCTGTAAGAAAAAATTTGTTATGCACCCAACAAAGAATGTCAGGGCCGCTAGGAGGAGTGGATACTGGGGAGTCGGGGCTTCGCTTCGCTCAGGAGAAGCGGAAAGTGGCGTGCTCGCTTGCGAGCGCAGTAGTGGGCTGATTTCCGATAAAATAGAGGCGTCCGCAAGCGGACACGCCACGTAGAAATAACTCCATCTGTATCCCGTATCCCATATCCCATATCCCATATCCCATATCCCGTATCCCGTATCCCGTATTCAAACATTGACTCCCGGGACGTAGCCAACTGACTGATGCCGATTTGAATTTTACTGATTATGAAAGCAATGTCACCCCTTGAGGAAATCCGTCACTCTTGCTCACACGTCCTGGCGACTGCGATTCTCCGACTCCACCCGGACACCCAGCTCGACATCGGCCCGCCCACTGATAGCGGCTTCTATTACGACATCGATCTGGACAAGAAACTCGACGCGTCGGACCTCGAGGCCATTGAGGCGGAGATGCGCACGGTCATCAAAGAGAACCAGAAGTTCGAGCGGATCGAGTGCACCCGCGAGGAGGCTGTGGCCCGGATCAAAGCCATCGGCCAGGAGCGCTACAAGCTCGGGCGGCTCAATGACATTCCCGAGGGCGAGCAAGTTAGTTTTTATCAAAATGGTGAGTTTATCGATCTCTGTGCCGGCAGTCACGTCGGCTATACGAAAAAAATCAAGGCTTTCAAACTGCTCTCCATCGCCGGTGCCTACCACCGGGGCGATGAGAAAAACAAGCAGCTCCAGCGCATCTACGGCACCGCCTTCCCCAGTAAAGAAGAGCTGGCCGAATACCTCGAACGCCTGGAGCAGGCGAAAGCCCGCGACCACCGCAAGCTGGGCAAAGAACTCAAGCTCTTCCACATCGATGAAGCAGTCGGCTCCGGTATGGTGCTGTGGACGCCCAACGGCGCCATCCTCCGCCAGGAGTTGCAAAACTTCATCTCCGAGGAATTGCGCATGGCCGACTACGAGCAAGTCTTCACCCCGCACATCGGCAAGCTCGGCCTCTACCGCACTTCGGGACACTTCCCCTATTACAAGGAATCACAGTTCCCCCCCATCGTCGAGCCCGGCACAGTCGAGCGTCTGGCGGCGGAGGGTTGCTCCTGCGGCGAGCTCTCCAATCAGCTGGATAGCGGCGAGATCGACGGCTATCTGCTCAAGCCGATGAACTGCCCGATGCATATCAAAATCTTTGACAGCCAGCCCCACTCCTACCGCGACTTGCCCGTCCGCCTGGCCGAATTCGGCACTGTTTACCGCTGGGAGCAGTCCGGCGAGCTCAACGGTATGACCCGCGTGCGCGGCTTCACCCAGGACGATGCCCACATCTTCTGCACAGAGGAACAGGTTGGCCAGGAGATCAAGGGCTGCCTCGACCTGGTCAAACTCGTCTTCAATACCCTCGGCATGCAGGACTACCGTGTGCGCATCGGCCTGCGCGACCCCGATTCCACTAAGTATGTCGGCGACGCCAGCAAATGGGACAAGGCTGAAGCCGCCCTGCGTGAAGCCGCTCAGACGCTCGAAGTCGACTTCGTGGAAGAGCCCGGCGAGGCCGCTTTCTATGGTCCCAAGATCGACTTCGTAGTGAAAGACGTGATCGGGCGCGAGTGGCAGCTCGGCACCGTCCAGGTGGACTACAATCTCCCCGAGCGCTTCAAGCTGAGCTACATCGGCGCCGACAATGAGAAACACCGGCCCGTCATGATCCACCGCGCCCCTTTTGGCTCGATGGAGCGCTTCTGCGGGGTCCTGATCGAGCACTTCGCCGGAAACTTCCCCACCTGGCTGGCCCCCGAGCAAGTCCGCATCCTCCCGATGAACGACGAACTCGTGCCCCAGGCCCGCGAAATCGAGAAACTGCTCAAAGCGGCCAAGATCCGCGTCTCCGTGGATGCCGTGGCCGACAAGCTCGGCGCCAAGATCCGCAAGGCTCACCTCGATAAAGTACCCCACATGCTGGTCCTCGGTAAGCGGGAAGCGGAAGAAGGCAAAGTGCAGGTGAAATCACGCGCCAACCCATCGCTGGAGGGCCTCAAAACCCCCGCCGATTTCATGGGCGAACTACTGCAAAACATCGCCGGTAAAACGCTGCCGGAACCGAAAACAGAGGCTTCCCAGGCTTAAGTTGAAATTCTCTGAAAAGGGGGTTGATTTTTGAAACGAACCCGCGCACATTCCAGTTCCATGCGGAGCTTCCGTAGCTTATGAGCGATCCAAATTTCGAGCATTCTGAAGGAGACGATTGGGAAGAGTTTTCCAACGAACCAAACTGGAGCGAGTCCCAGTGGCGTAACTACCTCCAAGGTTCTGACCGTGACACGGCGCGTTTCCTCTCCATCTACAACAGCGTCAAGGACCAGCCGAACCACCTCGACGAGGTGGCCACGCTGATGGGCTGGGATGCCGAAGACATCTCCATGACTGATGAGTTCTCCTACATGGACGCGGACGACCGGGAGTCTAGCGAGGCCGGAGAGAGCAATTTTAGCGATGATAGCGATGATGAAGGTGGCCTGGCTGACGAGGCCGATGCAGGCGCACCTTACACCTTGCACCGGCATCCGGTTTTTGTCGTTTCCAGATCACTCTATCGCTACTTGCACCAAAGCTGGGAGCACTACCTCGCTCACAGCGAAGGTATGGTCTCTGCCAAACTGAGCTGGGACTACGCCAACAGCCTGCATCAGGCGGAAATGAACGTTTTACTATCCATTCAAGCCCTGGATCTCGGTGATTTCGGGCTCTCTATCTGCCACCTCAAGAACAGCTTGAGTGCGCTTAACCAGACTTTGTCCCTCCTCAACCAACTCACCCATGTCAATGCGGCCTTTGTCGATGGCTTCCGCCATGAAGCGCGGATCCGCCTCTACGACCTGCGCGAGCTGTGGATTCGAGTCATGGGTGACTGCCGCCATGAGTGCCAGCGACGCCCCGGTGGACAGGATTAAGTCTCCAATTCCGTTTTTTCCGATGGGTTCACTCAGAGACTTTATTTTCCGCTTAACTCACGCCACACCCGAGCGCAAAGCCAGCCGCAGCTACCTGAAGCAAGCCAAAGATGGCGACGCAGAGGCCTACCTCTCCCTCGCGGTCAATTACCTCGATCTGGCCATTATTTACTTCGGAGGCTGCTTGCGTGAAGATGCCGATCAGCGCTATGCGCGCGTCGAGCAGGTTTTTAGCGGCCTCTGGCAACACCTGCCCTACGCCGAGCGCGTCTCGGACTTCGAGTTCATGCTGGCCGACGCACTCATCGAGAATGCCCCCGAAAACGGCAATATTCTCTCGCCCGAGCCCTTGGTCACCAAGCTCCGCCTGCTCGCTCCGAACGTCCGCTTCGCCTTCATCGCCTACGAATTCGAAAACTGGCCCTCACGCTGGGTCAGCCTGGTCATGCGCCTGCGCCCCCGTGAACTGCATCGCTTACTCTCCGAGGCCCGCTGCGAATTATGCGGAATCAGCTGGGAGTCGCTCTCCGCAGAGGAACGCGCCTGCCTCGAAGCAATCAGCGCCTCCATGGACGCCTCGCCCAATTTACGCAAAAGCCAAGTCCTCTGTGCCCGCGTGGCCACCTACCCGCGGGTCAATCAGATCAAAGCGCTCTGGCTGGAGCTGCGCCCCGAACTGGTCGAGGTGCGCCACCGCTACCTGCCCGACCCAGCCGAGCGCGAGCCGCTGATGGCCAGTATTCTAAAATCCGCCCAAGCCGCACCCAAGAGCCAGCCACGTCTGCTTGACCGTATGGTCAATACCGTGCACTTTAGGCGTCATGTCAAAATCAAGGTGTCTTGACCTGTTGGCCAAGTACCCCCAAGTTGCACCCTAGTTGCCCCTTAAGTGCCAACCTTATTCGATTTTTATGCGTCTGCTTGCTTTACTCTCCCTTTATCTTATTGCCTGCGCCAGCCTGGCTCAAGCAGCCCTGCGTAATGGTCCCATGCTAGCCCATCTGGAGATGCGCGAGGCCCAAATATGGGTGCAGGCCGAGGTCGCCTCCGTCGTGCGTGTAAATTACACCGCTACCGGTAGTCAGACCAGCCATTGGAGCCACCCGGTCGAGACCAATGCCAGCAAAGGGCACACCGCACTAGTCTATCTCGACAAAATCGAGCCGGGCACACGCTATGACTATCGCGTCGAACTAAACGGCGAACTCGTCGGCCCCTCCGCCAGCTTCGCGACGCTTGACAACTACTACGAGCGCAGGCCCGCGCCCGACTTCAAGTTTGCTGTGGGCGGCGCTCACTACGCCGTTGAAGACGGTTTTGAGCCCCCCTACCGCACGCTCGGGGGTGGCTACGATATCTTTAGCACCATTGCCGGCATGGAGCCCGCCTTCATGCTCTGGGTCGGCAACACCGCTCATCTGCGTCCCGCCGATTGGTCCAGTCAGAGTGGCTATTTGAAACGCTACGCCAAAGCCCGGGCAGTGCCTCAACTCGGCCCACTCCTCCAGTCCATCCCCCACTACGCCACCTGGGGCGATAGCGATTACAGCGC
>REBV01000196.1 GCA_007692545.1 Puniceicoccaceae bacterium | reverse complement strand
CGTTTGTGATGTCCCGTATCCCGTATCTCATATCCCGTATCCCGCATCCCGCATCCCGAAACACGCACCATGATCACAATCAATCAAGTCACTCATAACTTCGGCAAGAAGGTTCTCTTTAGCGGTATCAACTGTGTCATCAACGCGCACGACCGCATCGCCCTGGTGGGCTCCAACGGTTCGGGCAAGACCACCCTGCTGCGCATGCTGATGAGCGAACTGGAGCCGGACGGCGGCTCGATCGACAAGCCGGGCTACGTCAGCGTCGGCTACCTCCCACAGGACGGTATTTCGGTCTCGGGCAAGAGTCTCTACCAGGAGGCGGAAAGCGCCTTTGGCGACGTGCTGCAACTCCAACAAAATCTGGAGAAAGCGGAAGCCGACATGCTGGAGATGGACACCTCGACGGACGAATACTACGATTTGATCGACCTGATGGGCGAATGGGAGCAGCAACTGGAAGACCACGAGCCGGCCAAGATGCAGTCACGCATCGAGCGCATCCTCCTGGGCATGGGGTTTAAAGAGAGCGATTTCAGGCGGGATACCGGCGAATTTTCCGGTGGCTGGCAAATGCGGATCGCCCTGGCCAAGCTGCTCTTGCAGAATCCATCACTGATCATCCTGGACGAGCCGACCAATCACCTGGACATCGTCTCGCAGCACTGGGTCGAGCAATACCTGAAACACTATCAGGGGGCACTCATTGTCATCTCGCACGACCGCGCCTTCCTGGACGAGGTCACCAACCGCACGCTGGAGCTCAAGCTGGGGAACTTGACCAGCTTCAAGGGCAACTACAGCTATTTCGTCAAAGAAAGCGAGAAACGCCTCGAAACACTGCGCAAGGCCTACGCCAACCAGCAGAAGGAAATCAAGGAGGTCAAAGACTGGATCAACCGCTTTCGCTCAAACGTGAAAAAAGCGAGTATGGTGCAGAGTCGAATCAAAGCGCTGGAAAAGATGGAGCTGATCACCATCCCGCGTGATGAGAAAAAGATGTTTTTCCGCTTCCCAAAATCCCCGCCCGCCAGCGCCAAAGTGATCACCATCAAGGGGCTGCACAAAGCGTATGGAGACAATGTCATCTTCGACGGTCTGGATCTGCGGATCGATAAGGGCGACCGCATCGCGGTCGTCGGGGTGAACGGCGCCGGTAAATCGACCCTGGCCCGCATCATGGCTGGCAACGAGCCTTACCAAAGCGGTGAAGTCGAGACGGGCATCAATACCGTGCTGGGCTACTTTGCGCAGTCCCAGGCTGACGAGTTGGACCCTGAAAATACTGTGCTGGAAGAAGTCGAAAAAGCGGCCATCGGTAATGATGACGCCAACCCGCGCGGTGCACTCGGTGCCCTGCTCTTTTCCGGCGATGAAGCACTCAAGAAAACATCCGTCCTTTCCGGTGGTGAGAAAAATCGTGTCGCCCTGGCCAAGATGCTGATGCACCCGGCCAATTGTATGATTTTGGACGAACCGACCAATCACCTGGACATCAAATCGAAGGAGGTCTTGCAGGAGGCCATCAATCTGTATGAAGGCACGGTCATTTTAGTCAGTCACGACCGGGCCTTTCTGGATGGAGTGGTCACAAAGGTCCTGGAAGTTTCTCCCGGCAGCACCCGCATGTTAACCTGCAATGTCAGCGAATACATCCAGCGCCTGGAGCAGGAAACCGCCGATAAACTGGGCGGCTAGTCAGCTGAAAGATCAAAGTCTTCGGCTTCTGACGTCTTCTAGCTAGCTAATCAAATGGTACACCTGAAGGGACTTGAACCCCTAACCTCCTGATTCGTAGTCAGGCGCTCTATCCAATTGAGCTACAGGTGCATTTCGTGAAGGCGGGATAAAGACAAAGCTTGTGCCTTAGATCAAGCAGAAGTTTCAAAAAAATGACTTTTCCGAAGCCCAGCCCCCTAGAAACGGCCAACATAGACCATGATCACGGCCAGCGCACCGAGAGCTAGCAGGAGCCACCACAGCAGTAAAGCCATCTGCGGCTTGCGATTGATCAATGCGATCAATCCTCCGAGCAGCAACCAGATCACGAATTTCACCAATATCCAGGTATCCGTGAAGCTGTGCCCCAGTTTGGAAATCAAGCCGAAACCGGCAATAAAGATGAGCACCAGGCCAATGCCACTGGTGATCGAGCCCAGCTTGCGCACGGACACATTACCGGGAGCCGCCATGCTCCGGGCCAACAGCGCGCCGTAGCCGAGGAAAACCATCAGAATACCCACGAGGTGGAGAACTTGGTAAAAATTTGGATTCATGATACTGACCAATAGTAAAACTGAGCCGAGTGCAACCAACAACCGTAGGACCACCAACATTGCTTTCGTAGGTGGGTTGGCTCTGCCGCCCACCCCGGAAGGCATGGGAGATCGGCAGGTGCCCGGAGCTCCAGTGGCGATTTGACTGAGCCGAGCGCCCCCGTAGACCGCGCAGGAGCTGGCGGGCGGCAGAGCCAACCCGCCTACAAAAGCCTGCGTAATAATTGACCTCTGATGACGCCCCCTGAGCACAAAAAAGCCCGACAGAATCTGCCGGGCTTGCTTGAGAACGGTTTTGCAGGGACGCTACACCTCAGACTGCCTTGGGTATGCTGGCCGGAATATCAATCATGTGCGTATCCTTGCGCTTGACTTTCTTCAAGCGGGAACGCCGCCGCAACATACGGTCCAGCTTGTGCACCAGATCATCGATTGACTTGTATAGGTCTTCCGTCGCTGCCGAGGCAAAGTGGTCGTTGCCCCTGACTTCGAGTTGCCCTTTGGCAATAAATTCTTTCTGGTGCGTCGATTGATGGGGGTCGTATTCGAGCTCAACTCGCATTCGAATGATATGGTCGTCGTGCTCAAAGAGTTTTTCAGCTTTATCATGAACGATATTTTTGATCGCCTCGGTTAATTCCATGTTCAAACCAGAGATGATGACGTCATGTTGCTTCATATATGTATTCCTTTTCTATTGTTGGTTCGATTGAACGAAGCCGATTGACTCCGCTGCCCGATAAAATTGAGCACAAAAAAACCAATTCCTGAAAAACTTGAAACTGTATGAAACTCACAAACAACGAGATTGCGTATTTTAAACGATTCTCCGTAATCGTGATCACGGGCGGTTCTTCTGGGATTGGTTGCTCAATTATCAAAGCAATTTTGAAGCTAAGGCCAGAACTGTGGATTTGCAACCTTTCTCGTTCAAAACCCGACATTTTTTTGGGTGAAAACGGATTGCACCAAGGCGTCGACCTGAGCGACCCGGCGGCCCTGGCTGAAGTTGCCGATGCCCTCCTACAGCGACTCAGCGAGGCCCCGCCCGGAGAGCTACTGTTGGTCAACAACAGCGGCTTTGGCGACTACGGTCGCATGCACGAGCTAAAGCAACAGAAGCAGTTGGCAATGATCGACTTAAACATTCGAGCCGTGGTCGATCTGAGCACCCGCCTACTGCCCACCCTGCTCGCCCGCCGAGGTGTGATCGTCAATATCGCCTCGACCGCCGCCTTCCAACCCACCCCCTTTTTAGCCATCTATGGGGCGACCAAGGCCTTTGTCCGCAACTGGTCACTCGCACTCAACGAAGACCTGCGCGGCACCGGTGTGCGCGCCCTCGCCGTCTGCCCCGGTCCCACCCGGTCCAACTTCTTTAAAGCTGCCGGATTCACCAGCCCGCCGATAGGGCAAAAATCCGGCGGGGGGCTGGATATGACATCAGAGGAAGTGGCCCTGCGCACACTGCGGGCGATCGCCCAAAAGAAAGCTCTCGTCGTAACGGGATGGAAAAATCAGTGCATCACATTTTTCGGAAGCAAAATGCCCATTACCTGGGTCGCCCGGATCGGTGCCATCATCCTCCGCAAGTTACGCCTCGAACAACACAAACCATGAACAACCCATTTGGCGAAGAAGCCCCACTGGTCGAGATGGCTGATTTCCCCGCCTGGATTGTGCAGGAGGACGATAATTTACTCATCATCAATAAACCCGGCTGGCTGGTGTGTCATCCCTCCAAAAACGGCCCCATGTCGAGCCTGGTCGGCGTGGTGCGCGAATACACCGGGGCCGAGAAACTGCACCTCGTGGCCCGTCTCGACCGCGAAACCAGCGGATTGATCATCTTCGCCAAGCGCCCCTCGGTGGCCCGCAAGTTTCAAATGGCGATTCAGCACCGGATTGTCAAAAAGACCTACCTCGCACTGATGGAAGGCGAACTGACCGCCGCCATCCATGTCGACCTCCCGATTGCGCGACGCCGCGGTGGCCCCGTCATCGTCAAATCCGAAGTCAGCTACGATCGCAGCGCACAAAGCGCCGTGACCGACTACCAGCCACTCATCGCAAAAAACGGGCATACCCTCTGCCGCGTCGAACCGCAAACCGGGCGCAAGCACCAGATCCGAGTGCATGCCGAACACCTCGGCCATCGCATAATCGGCGATAAAATCTACGGACCCGACGAAACGCTCTACATCGAGTTCATCGAACAGGGCTGGACCCAGCGACTCGCCGCCCAGCTGCCGATACAGCGCCAGGCACTGCATTGCTATCGCTACGATTTCCAATTTCCCGAAGGCAGCATCGAATTCACTGCCCCCCTGCCGGAGGATATGCTCGACTACTGCCGGAAACACCTCGACGTGGATGCCGGAGCGTTCATCTGAAGGCGCTGTGCCCGCTGCTGTGGCGTGTCCGCTCGCCGGACTACTGCCAGACCAGACAGCCCATGCGCCGCCCTGCGGGCTATGCAGGGCACGCTGGGAATCGAACGACCCCATCAAAACCTCTAAATGCCTATGCTTGCAGCTTTAGAAGAATGGCAACAAGACAAAGACCTACACCTCCCAGCTCGACACCTTCAAGGAGCGCTTTGGAGACTTCAAAATCACTGACATGAAGCTCGGTGCCTTGCAGACATGGCTAGAGACCTTTAAAAACCCCTCGACCAGAAACACCAAACGGAAGCGCCTAGTAACCCTCTTTCGATGGGCGCAAAAAAGGGGCTACTTATCCCGCTCTGTAAAAACTGAGGCCGAACTCACCGACACCGCGAAGGAGAGCGCCAAGCGCATTGAAACGATCACAGCACCAAGCCTATTTTCACTGCTGGATTACATGAAAACCAATCATCCGGAATACGTGGCACCACTCACCCTGGCAGGCTTATGTGGTATGCGACGTGACGAAGTGCAAAATCAACTATGGGATGATATACACCTAAAGCGGAAATTACTGAAAGTGACACATGCCAAGGAAGGCACCCCGCGTATCGTTTAGTGAGACTTTCAGAGAAGGCAATCAACTGGCTGTCATTTGCGGCACAACCTGCGGGCGAAGTTTGCCCCGGAACAACTTGGGCTATGGATCGGGTCCGCGACATTGGAACGACAGGTGGCCGCTTCAAGCTACCTCTGAATTGCTTCCGCAATGGCTACATCTCCCATCTGGTGGCACTATCGGGAGACATCTACCGCACATCTCTTGAGGCTGGCAATTCTCCCGGAGTGATACGCAAGCACTACCTTGAACTCTTCACCGCTGAGGAAGGTGCAGAATGGTTTGGAAACTTTCCAGAAATAGCAGGACAGCAACAAAAGATACCTACGCCAATCATACCTGCGAATAATGCTTAAATGATACCCGCCTACGTCTGAATTTACTTCCAAACCACCCAAAATAACCTGCACATAGATAGAATGTAAATGCTCGGACTGGTTGTTTGCATTTACTTAAATGTATAGGGTTATTGGCGCTTCTGGATGAACAGTTCCGACGAGACTTTGAAATGCTCGGAAAGGTTTTGCAAGTGCGTCACAGTCAAATTTCGTGCGCCCTTGAGCAGCAAAGAGGCCTGAGCGCGGCCTACGCCGAGAATCCGCCCGAGGTCGACTCCGCTGACCCCGTTTTCTTGACAAAGGTATTGGAGCATAGCCACTCCCCGGGGTAGGTCTGCTAGTTCGTCCTTTAGTACTTCATCCTCGTAAGCCTCGAACAAGGTAGAGAGTAGGTCCAGGTATTCCTCTTGGTCCGCATTGAGTTCACGCCCGGCCATCGCATCGATGACGGCAAGCGTGTTGTCGCGTCCCACCTCGTCGTGAATAGGGCGCGGCATGAAAGTGGAAACCAGCGCGTCGTAAGTTGCGGGCAGTGGTGCGTGGCGGTCGATGAGTGTTGTCATGATTCAGTTCCTTTCTTTCCAGGTGTTTTTATCGTATTCGGCATGGCTGAGAAATTCGCGGATATACACGCGCCCGCGACGTGGATTCTCGGGTGTAAAATGAATCGCGGCAATCAGCCGATAGGATCGAATATTAAATACATAGACGGTGCTTCCGCGTTTAAGGTGAACCAAATCGGCTGAGTTAAAAGTGTTTCGTATGTCGGTAAGATTGCCCCAAGCAGCGCTTTGAACGGTGGAGAGCCACTGTTTGACGCTCGGCAGACAGCCCGCATGGGTTTTGGCAAGATCAAGCAGTCGCTCTTTTGCTATGACTCGCATTGTTTGCAATAAGTAAACAATGGTCGGCGAATGTCAATTCTGATCGATAAAAATGCCAAAAACTGACTGAAATTGTCCGGATTGGGGGCTTTGTTGAGGCGTTCCAGTCTCAACTATCGCGGCATTGCAGATTCGGTTGCGTGTTGGGAGCCTCGCTTCCCTAGGCTTCTGAACCTTGCATTGCGGTATTTCTCGCACACCTGCAACGGGCGCATATACTGGCTGGGCTTGATCCCGAACGGTGGCATTGCTTCGATTCACGCATGCGCCCGTCCATTTTTGCCAGGGCAGCTTCGGCGGCCCGCATTTGGCGGACGGCATGCACCTCGCGACTGTCTGCTATGGCGATGCCGATCATTTAGCAGCCTTCCCGACTTTTCGACTCCGCAGCCAAGCGTTAACCTCATCTTGGTCAAAAGCAAATTTTCGCGCTCCTAGCCGGTAGTAAGGCACTCCCTCCCGACGAATGAACTCAAGAAACGATGCTCGATTTTGATAGCCGAGTTGCTCCATCACAATGCTACTCGGGACTAATACGGTTTTGTTATGTCTTTCCATGACAAAGCCCGCAGTGTCAAATTTAACGCGTAAAAGAACGGCCAGTTTCCACCATCAAAACAAGCGGGATGAAGTTCTCGACATTGCCGAACGCCACAGCTTTTCACACCGGAGTGAAATCGGGATGTTTTTTGCAACGGAAGCAATGTTGGCGAGGGCCAACATTTCATTTCGCAGTGACATGTAATTCTCCCGCCGACAGGAAAACAATGCCTCAGCGATAAGCCGAGCTGGTAAGACTTATTGAACGGTTCAATGCGCGGCAAATTCGTATGGGGTTTGTATGCAACAAACCAACCATATACGCAATTACCTAATAACCATTAACTTATGACGAAGCGCGCTGCCCCCGCTGGGAATCGAACCCAGATCGACTGTTTAGGAAACAGTAGTTCTATCCGTTGAACTACGGGGACAAGTTGGTGAAAAGGGACTTAAAATCTTACTCTACCTGAGTACCATGATATTCCCTTTGAAGTCGCAGTATTTTGCAAGATTTCTTATGGTTTGATAAAGTTTTGACCTTGGAGTTGTGGTAAGCAAAATGAAGCAGATACCACAACTCTAGTCCTTGCTCCTGTCGCTTGAATTCACGATCCATTTAGCCCTTATTTAAGTCGGTTCTTCAGCAGCACGCCCGGGTTTAGCACCTGCATTAATGGGCTTTAGGCTCGGGAACAGGATAGTGTCGCGAATGCTCTCAGCTCCGGTCAGCAATATAATCAGGCGATCGATCCCCAAGCCCATGCCGCCAGCGGGCGGCATGCCATGCTCCAGCGCGGCGAGGAAGTCGGTATCCATGTTTTGCTGCTCTTCCCCCACTTGCTCCTCAAACATCCGACGCTGGATGATGGGATCATTTTGCTCGGAATAAGCCGGGGCGATTTCCTGGCCGTTGATACAGAGCTCAAACACATCAATCGTGGTAGCGTCGCCCTGGGTAATCTTGGCCAGCGGGCATAGCTCCCGGGGAATGTGCGTCACAAAGGTGGGCTGTATCAGCGTGGGCTCGATCAACTTTTCAAAGACATTGTTGGTGATCTCGTAGTCTTCCAAGCTGCCATCGACTTCGATCCCGAGTACGCGGGCCTTTTGCAACTTGTCATCACGGCTATGACTAAACCAGCCTGCGTCTTCAGTCGCTTCCAAAATGAGATCCTTATACTTCACTTTGCGCCATTCGCCATCTAGCTGAATCAGGGTGCCATCGGGCCGGGCAATCTCAAGGCTCCCGATAACAGTCCTCGCTACGTGCTGAATCAAGCCCTGCGTGAGCTCCATCATTCCCCGGAAATCGGTGTAGGCCTGATAGAGCTCCAGCATGGTGAACTCCGGGTTGTGGCGCCGGGAGAGCCCCTCATTGCGGAAGACACGACCGATCTCAAAGACACGGTCCTCACCAGCCACCAGCATACGCTTGAGGTAAAGCTCCAGCGCGATACGCAAATAAAACTCACAGTCGAGCGCGTTGGAATGCGTGACAAATGGGCGTGCCGCCGCGCCGCCGGCTACGGCCTGGAGCATGGGTGTTTCCACTTCGGTGAAATCGCGTGCCCAGAGATAGGTGCGCATCTCCTGGATAATTCTGAAGCGCTGCCGAAAGCGTTGGCGTGAGTCCTGGTTAACGATGAGGTCGAGGTAGCGTTGGCGGTAGATCTTGTCGTCATCCGTCAGACCAGCCCACTTTTCAGGTAGGGGGCGGAGTGACTTGGCAACCAGCGTGTAGCTTTCAGCACGCACGGTGATCTCGCCAGTCTTCGTTTTAAAAAGGCGGCCTTCGATACCAATGATGTCGCCCAGATCCAGCTTTTTAAAGTAGGTGTTGTACTCGCCTTCGGGCAACTCATCACGAGTGACATAGGCCTGAATTTGGCCGTCACGGTCTTGGATCTTGATGAAGCTGGCTTTGCCCATCAGTCGAAAGACGACTATGCGCCCGGCCACGGCGACCGTGGGTTGCTCCTCGTCGACCACGCCCTCTTGGTAGAGTTTGACCGCCTCCGCCGAAGTGTGCGTCTGTTCACAATTGGCCGCGAAAGGGTTACGCCCCTCCTGGCAGAGACCCTCAAGCTTTTGCAAGCGCACTGCATAGAGGTCATGGGTATTATCGGAATTGGCTGTCTGATCTGTCATAGTGAAGCCCGCGACTGTGCGACCGAGACCACAAATGGCAAATGCAAATTGCATCGAGAGCTCGGGCAGTCAAGGTGACTTTATTTAGGTAGCTGATGTCAGCCAAAGCACTGCCAACACCGCAGGCGCTCGCAAGGAGGCCGTCTCAATCAATTTAGCATTTCGAAAATAAATTTCAGTCAGCGGCCTCTTTTTTCTTATCATTGGAGCGGGGACTGCTAGGTTTGCGGGATGGTTAGAAAATCCGCTCCCAAAACTTCGCACAAAGCCCTGCTTAAATGGGTCAAAAAAATGGTGACGCTCTGCGAACCTTCCGCCGTCCATTGGTGCGATGGGTCTCAGGCGGAAGCCGAAGTCCTATTTTCCATGATGCTGGAAAAAGGCAGTTGTATCAAGCTGAATGAGGCCAAGCGCCCGAACAGCTATCTCTTTCGCTCCGACCCCAAGGATGTAGCCCGGGTAGAGTCGAGGACCTATATTTGCTCACAGAACAAGGACGGTGCCGGACCGACCAACAACTGGGAGGACCCGCGCGAGATGCGCCGTAAGATGAAACAGCTCTTTAAGGGCTGCATGCACGGGCGCACGATGTATGTAATCCCTTTCAGCATGGGCCCAATCGGTGGCCCGATCTCCAAGATAGGGGTTGAATTATCGGACTCTCCCTATGTCGTGGTGAATATGCGGATCATGGCCCGGATCGGCACTCCGGTGCTGGACGTGCTGGGCACAGATGGATTTTTTGTTCCCTGCTTGCACTCGGTCGGCTGCCCACTCGAAGAAGGTGACGAGGATGTGGCCTGGCCCTGCAACCCGGAGGATACTCACGTCGTACACTTCCCCGAAGAGCGGACCATCGTCTCCTACGGTTCCGGCTACGGGGGGAATGCGCTACTCGGCAAAAAGTGCCTGGCGCTGCGTATTGCCTCCACGCTCGCCCGCGACGAGGGCTGGATGGCCGAGCACATGCTCATCCTCGGAGTGGAAGAACCCGATGGCACCAAGACCTATGTGACCGCCGCCTTCCCCAGCGCCTGCGGCAAGACGAACTTTGCCATGGTCATCCCCCCCAAGGAAATGGAGGGCTACAAAGTCACCTGTGTGGGGGACGACATCGCCTGGATCAAGCCCGGCCCGGATGGCTGTCTGCGTGCGATCAACCCGGAGGCAGGCTTCTTCGGCGT
The DNA here is from genome assembly GCA_007692545.1 of Puniceicoccaceae bacterium. Classification (GTDB taxonomy): domain Bacteria; phylum Verrucomicrobiota; class Verrucomicrobiia; order Opitutales; family Coraliomargaritaceae; genus Thalassobacterium. The sequence goes on along the minus strand of REBV01000196.1, from coordinate 9,307 downwards.
GGCCCCCGGAACTTCGGAAGCGACCAACCCCAGCGCCCTGGCGTCCTGCGCCAAAGATACCATCTTCACCAATGTGGCCCTGACGGACGACGGCGATGTCTGGTGGGAAGCTATGACAGCAGAGCCACCGGCGCATCTGATTGACTGGAAGGGCAATGACTGGACACCGGATTGCGGGACCCCGGCAGCGCACCCGAACAGCCGTTTTACGGCTCCGGCAGCTAACTGCCCGGTAATGGACCCGAACTGGGAAAAGCCCGAGGGCGTGCGCATCCATGCCATGATCTTTGGGGGGCGGCGTATGCATGATGTGCCGCTCGTTACCCAAGCCTTTAACTGGGGGCACGGTGTCTATCTAGGGGCCACGACCGGCTCGGAAATGACGGCGGCGGCCGAGGGAACTGTGGGCGCAATTCGTCGCGATCCCATGGCTATGCTCCCCTTCTGCGGCTATCACATGGGCGACTACTTCCGCCACTGGATCAAGATGCAGCGTAAGCTGAGCGAAACGCCCCGTATTTTCAATGTGAACTGGTTCCGTAAAAATGAAGATGGTAAATTCATGTGGCCGGGTTTCAGCGAAAACATGCGTCCACTGCGGTGGATCGTGGAACGGGCTACGGGGCGGGTTGGTGCCAAGGAGTCGCCGATCGGCTGGATGCCCCGCTACACGGACATTGATTGGCGCGGTATGGATATGAGTGAAGAAGCCTTCAACGAGCTCATGTATATCGACCGTGAGCGCATCCGCATGCAAACGCTGACCCACGAGGAGCTTTTCCTTAAGCTACACACACACTTACCCAAAGAAATGATCTTTGAGCGCGAGCTACTGATCTCACGCTTATAAACAGGTCAAACATGCCTCGCATCTACCTGTCACCTCCAGATATTAGCGCACGCGACCATGCCAGCGTGGACGCCGTGTTGTCCTCAAACTGGGTGGCTCCGGTGGGGCCGGCACTGGACGCTTTCGAGACGCTCGTCGCCCAGCGCGCGGAGCGCAGTCATGCTGTAGCGCTCAACTCTGGCACCGCCGCCCTGCATCTGGCACTCCAGGTCCTCGGCATCGGCCCGGGTGATGCGGTGGCTTGCCCAACACTGACCTTCGCCGCCAGTGCCAATCCGATCTGCTACCTCGGAGCGGAGCCAGTCTTTATCGATAGTGAGCCCCGCACCTGGAATATGGACCCGGAACTGCTGCGCCAGGCTTTGCAAGAGCGGAATGATCTCAAAGCGGTCATCGTCGTCCACCTCTACGGTCAATGTGCGGAGATGGATGCGATTCTGCAATTTTGCGAAGAATTCGGCCTGCCGCTGATCGAGGATGCCGCCGAGGCCCTCGGAGCGCGCTACCGGGGCCGCCCGGCCGGATCGATGGGTGCCCTCTCTTTTTTCTCATTTAACGGCAATAAAATCATCACCACATCGGGAGGCGGCATGCTGCTATCCAACGATGCCGCAGCCATTGAGCGAGCCCGCTACCTGGCCACTCAGGCACGTGAACCGACCCGCCACTATGAGCACAAAGCTATCGGCTACAACTACCGCATGAGTAATGTGTTGGCGGGCCTGGGACAGAGCCAAATGACTGACCTCGACCGCCGCATCATTGCCCGCAGGGCCCACTTCGAAGCCTACCGCGACGCTTTGAGCGACTTGCCCGGGATCGAGTTCATGCCCATCGCCGAACCCGATGCGCCCAACTACTGGCTGAGCTGTATGACGCTCCATCCCGATGAGAGTGCTTGCTCACGCGATGACCTGATCGAGGCACTGGAGGCAGTCGATATTGAAGCCCGCCCGCTGTGGAAGCCGCTTCACTTACAGCCCATCTTTCAGAAATGTGCGCTCTACGGCGGCCCGGTGGCCGAAACTCTTTTTGACAGCGGGCTATGCCTACCCAGCGGTTCTTCCTTGTCAGGAGATGAGCGGGCTCGTGTCATCGATACGATTCAGGCCTGTATCCAAGACGCGACGACTTAAAGACTGATGAATCCATTTCTGCGCTATTTTAATTTAAGAACTCTGGCCCTGCTGCTTTTTTATATCGTGGTAACCGGATTCAGCTATTGGGTCGCTTACGAACTGCGCTTCGATTTCAACGTGCCGAAGAATCATGCGCTTGATCGGCTCAACACTGTGACTTGGGTCATCGGTCTGCAATTGATCTTACTTCTGGCCAACGGACAGTTTAACTCGATCCTGTCTTACTTCCGTCTGCCGGATGCGCTCCGTCTTTCCCTCAGCTTATTTATAAGCACACTTATCCTGCTCTCAATGTGGTATGTCTATGACGGTAACCATGTGCCACCCCGCGCTGTCATCCTATCCAACTTCCTTTTAAACTTCTTACTGATCACCGGCTTCCGGGTGGCCATGCGGGTCAAATCCAGCCGTGGTCTGGAGGATTGGTTTGCTTTTGATCAGTCGCAAAACGTCCTCATTATCGGGGCGGGCGAAGTGGGTGCCGGACTCTCTTCTGACTTGCTCAATAAAACCCGACTGCGCATGCGCCCCGTCGCCTTTCTTGACGACGACCCGAAAAAAATCGGCCGCTATGTGCACGGCATCCAGGTCGCCGGCCGGGTCGATGAACTGCCCGATGTAGCTAAACGCTATGCCGTAACCAAGGTGATCATCGCCTTCCCCTCCGCCTCGGTTAAACGTATGCGTGAGGTCGCCGAGATGGCGCGGGAAGCTGCGCTCAGCGTGGACACCGTGCCAGCCCTGACGGATCTGGTCAGCGGGCGGGCAGAACTCTCCCAACTACGCCCAATTCAGCTGGAAGACCTGCTCGGGCGCGAACCAGTCGACCTAAACTCTGAGCACATACGCCGGATGTTGCAGGACAAGCGTGTGCTGGTCACAGGAGCGGGCGGCAGCATCGGCCGTGAATTGGTAGCACAAATCCTTAGCTACGATCCCGCTGAGCTGCATTGTATCGACCAAGCAGAAATCGCGATTTTTAATCTACAACAGGAAGTGATTGCTCCGATCAAGAGTCACGCGACGATCCGTACCCAGGTTCTGGATATTCTGCAGCGCAGTCAGCTGGAGAAACTCTTTGCGCAGATGCGACCGGAGGTGGTCTTCCACGCCGCCGCGCACAAACACGTGCACCTGATGGAAGACCAGCCCGATGAGGCGCTACGCAACAACTTCCTGGCAACCGAGCAGTTGGTCAGGATCGCCAGCGAGGCTGCTTGTGAGCACTTTATTTTGATCTCGACTGACAAGGCCATCAATCCGACCAGCGTGATGGGCGCGAGTAAGCGGTTGGCTGAGTTGGCCCTCACGGCACAGCAACACGCCCCCGGCAACAGCACCCGCTTCATGGCGGTCCGCTTTGGCAATGTTCTTGGCTCTTCTGGTAGCGTGATTCCCATCTTCCGGCGGCAAATTGCAAACGGTGGCCCCATCACCGTGACTGATCCTGAAGTGACCCGGTTTTTTATGACTGTCGAGGAAGCTGTCGGCCTGGTTCTGCAATCCGCCACCCAGGGCACCGGAGGCGAGATCTTTGTCCTCGATATGGGGCAATCAGTCAAAATCCTCGACGTGGCCCGTCAAATGATCGTGCTGAGTGGACTACGCGAGGGAGTCGACATCGATATTGTCTTCACTGGCCTGCAACCTGGGGAAAAGCTTTACGAAGAAGTCCAGCACATCAACGAATCACTCGAAGCCACCCGACATCCGCGTATTCTACGCTTCGTCGCCAAGGGTGGATCCAACGGGGATAGCCTGGCAGCCAGCCAGGAACTCAGTCGCGCCGTGGAAAGTGCCGATGCCCTCGAGATAAAGCGATGCATCCAAAAATACGTCCCAGAATATACCCCTTGGGGCATTTGAAAAACGGGCACCCGAAAGCAGCCATGCGCCTCACCAGCCAAGAACGAATCAGCCTCTCCATTATCCTCGTGATCCTGCTCCTCGCGATGATCGGCTGGCTGATTTTTAGCTAAGGCTCAACTAGGCCAACTTCTTCAAATTGATGAAGTGATCCCAATCCTCGTCGTAACTCTGCCCAATCAGTGAGCTGATAAACGGCCGCCAGCGCGGACGCTCCGGCTTGCGAATCAAATGCATGTTCGCCTGGTGCGGGAGCCGGTTGGCCTTGCGGGAGTTGCACTTGATGCAGGAGGTGACGATGTTCTCCCAGGAAGTGCGCCCGCCCCGGTCGCGGGGGATCACATGGTCCATATTCAAATCATCCGGATCGAAGTGGTTCCCGCAATACTGGCAGCGGTAGTCATCCCGCTCAAATAAACTATCCCGGTTGAATTTAATTTCCTGCACGGGCAGTTGATCATAGCTGCGCAAAAGCAGGACTTTCGGCACGCGGATACGGAGTTTGATCGTTTGCACGTAGGCTTCATTGTCTTCCGGCGACTCGTCTTCGGAAAGTTCCAGCCAGGCGGCTGAGTCCATCATGCGGAAGCTTTCATCGCCCGTATAAATAACCTGAGCGTGATCCTGCAGCAGCAGACTGAAGGCCCGCTGGACGCCAACGATGTTAACTGGCTGCCACAGCCGGTTCAATACAAGGACTCGATATTTAAGACCAGTTCCCATCTGGGAATTAGGGAATTACCCGCACCAGCTGGTTTGTCAACCTTTTCGCGTAAAGCTTTACCTGTTTGTAAAGATTGCACCCCACCTGTTTGACACATCGTCCGCAAACAACAGTCTCTGAACATTCTATGCAACGCCTCGTTCAACCCGAAATCCTCGATAATTTGCCGGCGTGTAATCTAGACGCCGTGGCCAGTCGTCGGGATCTGGTCAAAATCAACCACCTGATGGGCAACTACCGCTGGATTCGAAGACAAGTGAGGCGTTGCAGGCCCTCAAAAACGGATCGTTTTTTGGAAATTGGAGCCGGCGATGGCACCCTGGCCAGACAATTGATCCCGGCTTTGCCCCGACACAGTTTTGCGGCCCTCGATCAGTGCAGCCAGCCCGAGGATTGGCCAGCCCACACGGCATGGTGCTCGGGCGATATTCTATGTTTCTCCGAATACAGCGAGTACACTCACCTGCTGGCTAATTTAATCCTGCATCACTTCGATGCCAAGTCACTGGCACAAATCGGCGACTTGATCCAGGCAGGTGGCATTCGCGAAATCATTGCCTGCGAGCCTTGTCGCCGGCCCTTGCATCAGTGGCAACTGCGCGCGGGCAAGTGGATCGGCTTCAATTACGTGACACTGCATGATGGCTGCATCAGTGTGGCAGCCGGTTTTCGCGGTGACGAACTGCCACAGCTGCTCGGCCTGAGTCCGTCTCAGTGGTCCTGGCGTGTCGACGAAACCTGGATGGGCGCCTACCGTATGCGGGCAAGACGCAGATGATGAAAGCAATCGAAATCATCGGGGCCGGACTGGCCGGATTGGCTCTGGCTAATGCACTCCAACGAGACGGCGTACCAGTCAATCTCTACGAGGCAGGCACCCTGCCCCGCCACCGGGTTTGCGGGGAGTTTATCTGCGGGCGGGGGGCTGACGCGCTCAAAGCACTTGGCTTGGGCCACAGCCTGGCCGGGGCCGCCACACACCGCAGCACGGTTTGGACGATTGGCGGACGGGAAACACTCAGGAAGGAGCTACCCCAGCCCGCCATCGGACTCTCGCGCTGGACCCTCGACCAGAGACTGGCCGACACGTTCATCCAAGCGGGCGGCCAGCTGTATCTGAATACCCGCCGAACCACTGCGGCTGATGGCATCGCCACCGTTCACTGCAACGGCAGGAAGGCATGCAGCAGCGATTGGATCGGCCTCAAACTTCATTGCCGCGATCTATCGACCGCAGCTGATCTTGAGCTGCACCTGGGGCAAGACGGCTACGTCGGCCTGTCCAAAATCGAAGACGACCAGGTCAATGTCTGCGCCCTCTTCAAGCAACGCCCCGCGCTTAAAGCCAAGCGTATCGAATGGCTCGACCTCTACCTGAGGCACTCTGGCCTCGGTTCCGTAGCCGAGCGACTGCAAGCCGCCGACATCGTCGAGCATAGCCACTGCGGCGTGGCCGGCGTGCAATTCGCGCAGATCCCGGCCACAAACGAGAGCCGGCTCTTGCTCGGAGATGCCTACAGCGTGATCCCCCCCTTTACGGGCAACGGCATGTCGATCGCACTCGAAGCCGCCGAACTGGCCTACCCGTTCCTGCTGGCCTACGCCGAGGGCAGTTGCAGCTGGCCCGAGAGCGTCCGCCAAATCAACTGCGCACAACATGCCGCTTTCGATTCGCGGCTCCGCGCTGCCCGCTGGTTGCACCCATGGATTCACTCCACCAGTCGCCAGCGCCTGCTGGGCCGACTGGCTGGCGCGGGCCTGCTCCCCTTCTCTCTCCTCTACTCACTGACGCATTAATGTACCTACAATCCATCGCCCACGCAGTGCCCCCACAGTCCTTCACCCAAACCGAATGCTGGGATGCTTTGCTAAACTCCATCACCTTCCAGCAGCTCAAGCCACGCTCAAGGACGATCCTCGAAAAGGTCCTCCTCGGTGAGAACGGCATCGGGAAGCGACACTTCGCCACCGATCAAATCGAAAGCCTCTTTTCACTGGGTGCAGCAGCGCTCAACAGCAAATTTGAAGCCGAAGCCCCCAACCTGGCCGCAGCGGCACTGGGAAAAGCACTGGCCCAAGCCGGACGCTCGCCTGACGAACTGGACGCTCTCTTTATCTGCACCTGCTCGGGCTACCTCTGCCCCGGCATCACCAGCTATGTAGCCGAAAAAATGCGGCTGTCCAGGCACACTTATTTACAGGATATCGTTGGCCTGGGATGCGGCGCAGCCATCCCCACCCTACGCAGTGCGCAGGGCTTCCTCGCAGCCCAACCGGAGGCCACGGTGGCCTGTATTGCGGTCGAGATTTGTTCCGCCGCCTTCTACCTCGACGACGATCCCGGCGTCCTAATCAGTGCCAGCCTATTTGGTGATGCCGCCTCGGCCAGTATTTGGTCGGGCCAAGCCGGGGACGATCAATTCCGTATCAGTCAATTCGATACAATACATTTACCAGAGAGCCGCGAAGCACTCCGCTTCACCAACCGGGGCGGCAAGCTGCGCAATCAGCTCCACCGCTGCGTGCCCGATGTAGCGGCCAGCGCGGTCAGAGAGCTCCACCAGCGCGCCCAGCTCCCCGCAGGCACGCCGATCGCCGCCCACGTCGGCGGCCGGGATGTCTTACTTACACTGGAAGCCACCCTGGGCGGCCCGCGCCTCGATGCCAGTTGGAAGGCACTAGCTGATTACGGCAATACCAGCAGTCCATCCGTGCTGATAGCGACCGAAGCAATGCTAGAGCAACACCCCGCCATGGATCGACTCTGGCTAACATCCTTTGGCGCCGGGTTCGCCGCACATGCCTGCCAACTAAGCCGGCAGTAAGCCGATCACCGCAGCGACCGAAGGAGCCGAAAATCAGGCACCCAAAACGTCCTCGTAGATAGCAGACAGAGACAAGCCAAAGGTAAGCGAGGCAAGTATCAGTCGATCACTCCCCTCCGTAAAATGCTCAGGCTTCCAATCATTCACCTTGCGAAAAAGTGTGACGTGCATCTGCTCCTGATCGACCAAAACGTATTCCTCCAAGCTGGGCAGACGCTGGTAAGAAAGGAATTTTTCCCGACGGTCCAGGCGCTCCGTCGATGGCGACAATACCTCGACCAGGGCGACCGGCTTGGATTTGTAGTATTTTGCATCGTCAGTCGGATCACAGCTGACCAGCACGTCGGGGTAGTAGAATATATCGTCTTCAGCAATATTGAGGCGCAGCTTCATATCTGCCATAAAGACCTTGCAGGGACGCCCCCTGAAATGCTCGCGCAAAGCGGCATAGAGATTACCCGCTAAAAGGTTGTGCGCTTCGCTGCCTCCCGACATGGCATAGACCTGCCCGCCGATGTACTCGTGGCGAACTTCGCTGAATTGCTCACCCTCGATATACTCTTCAACTGAGATGAAGTCTTTTGCCTCTGGAATGCCCATGCAATTCAGAATGGCAGACAAAACCACCAGTTCAAGAAAATCCCGCTTCAATCGATCCCCGACTCCAGCAAGCGTGTGCGCCGATGCTGCTGCGGGAACTGCAGGGTGATGGCCGTGCCCGTATCCTTCCGCGACTCGATATTAATGTGACCGCCATGATCCCGCATGATGCGCTGCACGATCATCATTCCCAGCCCGTGCCCCTCTTTTTTCGTGGTGTAGTAAGCCTGAAATACTTTTGAGAGGTCCTCCTCCGAGATGCCTGATCCTGTGTCAACGAACTGCAGAAATACATGTTCGTCGTCCCGCCGGGCCAGAATGCGCAAGCTGCCCCCGGGCTGCATCGCCTCCAGGGCATTTTTGATCAGGTTAAAAAAGACCTGCTTGATCTGCCCCCGGTCACCCAGAATCATGGGGATTCGGTCGCTGACTTCGACCTTCACATCAAGCTGCCGGTCACTCAGCTCGGCCTCCTGCACCTGAAGGACTTCCTCCACCAGCTCCAGTAGATCCAACTCATTAAGTTCCGGTTTTTGAGGCCGCACGGCTTCCAAAAAGTGCGTGATGATCGAATCGAGCCGCTGCACCTCGCCCTGACAAATCCGAAGCGACTCCGCTATTTTTTCAGCCGCCTCTTTCTCCGCCAGTTTTTTTAACTTTCGCTCGATCAGCTGGAGATGAATCGTCAGCGAGTTCAGGGGGTTGCCCAACTCGTGGGCCACACCCGCAGCCAGACGCACAATCGAGCCCGTTCGTTCACTCTGAATCCGCTCCTCCATCGACAGCCGGTCTTCTGTAATATCCGTCAATACGATGACATATCCACCGCTATCCCGCTGACCGACCTGCGCATCGATCGGCACCATATAGAGCCGCACCACCCGGTGCTCCGGATAGCTCAGCTCGACCTCACGCGAAAGCAACGGCGATTTCGTCTTCTTCCCCGAGACCGCATCCCGATCAATCGACTTAGCCAGGTCCGGCACCATCTTCCAAAGCCGCGTAGCCCCGACATCATTCTCTTTGAGCCCGATCAAACTGAGCGCCGCATTATTGGCATACTGCACCACCCCATCCGAATCGATCACTAAAATCCCATCCTGAATCGTATTAAAGACCGTCTCCTGCAAATCCCGCTCCCGCGCCAAACGCTGAACCAGAATCCCCAAATTGACCGAGTCCAAATCCTCAATCCGCCCCAGTATTTTATCTAATCCAGTGTTTTTCATGCTTCCGCTCCTGCTTAATCTCCTAATCCTACTCCTAATCCTACTCCTAATCCTACTCCTAATCCTACTCCTAA
>REBV01000059.1 GCA_007692545.1 Puniceicoccaceae bacterium | reverse complement strand
GAGTGCGGCCCCCATAGGGAGGGTGGGAGGGAAAAGCGCTGAAGAAGGTTTGATTGTGGTTGAAGTCGTCGAGAATGATGCCGTTGCCATCGGTAAAGGTGCGCTCTTCTGGATTTTCCTGATTTGAGAAAACGAAAGGGATGCGGTTGTAGTTTGCGAAAACGACATTGCGTTCGATTCGGATGGTGTAGCCGTCCTCATCGGGTTCACTGCCGTCGCTCACCGGTTGATATACCGAAATCCCGGAATTTGCGTAAGGGGCGAAGAAGCTGTTGCGGTAAACGATGTTATCGGTGATGCGGGTGAAGCTTGATTGAACGAGCGCGATGCCGCCGCCGCCGAGATCGTGGATGGTGTTGTTTTTTACCCAAACGTGGGCGGAAGGGAGATTTTTTTCGAGGTTGGAAACGATGTTGATGCCGCTCCCGCTGGTGCGAGGGTTGTTGAGGTTATTCATCTCGCGGCGCGCTTCCTCGATCGGGATGGACTCGCCGAGGCCGGATATGTGGAAACCGTCGATGATGATGTGAGAAGCGCCGTGAGTACGGATGCCAGCCCAAGCACCGTGGTTGCGAAAATGAACGTGGGCACCCTCCTCTGCCCGGTAGGTGATCGGTGCTTCCCGTGTCCCGGAGCGCGAAATGTCCAGCAGCGCCTGGCCGCCGGTGACGGTCCACTCGCCGGGCAGAAAGATTACGGTGTCACCCGGTTCGGTTCGATCATGCGCGTGCTGTGGAGTGGCGAATGCAGTAGCGGCGCTCAGGCCGTCGGCACTGTCGGAGCCGTCGGGTGAGACGAAGAAGGTGCGGGGCTCTGATGCGGCGAACGCTGCACTGGCGAGCAAGAGCGCAGTGGCGAGGAGGGTGGTAAGGAATGGCTTCATGATTTTGTTTTCTGATCGATGGTTGGACGGTGTATTCATCGTGGATATACAACCGGAGGCGAAGGAGGCGAGGATGCTCCTTGAACAAAAGGTCGGGAAGGACCAGAGTCGGGGAATTGCCTATGGCTGGCCGTTAGCACTGTGGTATCGATGCGGCGGCCTTATCGACTCGGATGTCGATATTCTGTCTGGAGAGTTTGATCAATCAAAGCTCTTCCGCGACGAGAACAAAATTATCGAGCCGATAGGAGGGGTGGCCCGGACGGTCGTTGGAGTCGAAGAAGTCATCCAACCGGAGGTGAACCTGGACGCTGTCGTGTAACTCCCCAGCCCAGAAAGAAAGAGAGAAGGTCTGGAAGGTACCCATCGGTATCCGGTTAATCTTTTCTGAAGAGACAAACAAACTAGAGTCCGGAAGTAGTTCATCGGTCTCCGGATTTCGAAAAGAAATGTTGATGCCATCCTGGTTCTCCGGTGCGTCGAGCGGACGACCGATTGAAAACGTCAGCAAGTAGCGAACGCCCTCCTTAAACTTGAGACCGGTGGGCGCTTGGGTCAGCGTTCCGTTCACCCACAATGCTTGCTTGCCATCCAGCCCTTCAGTGAAAACGTTGGTCACATCATGGACCGTCCCGTAGGAGACTTCGCAGGTGGACCAATCGCGGATCTGACTGACCTCACCGCCATTGTAGCCGGTGGATAGCTCGAAGCTTCCGTTATTCAGCAGATTGGCAGGGTTGGCCAGGGTTGTGGAGCATAGGAGAGCGATGCCTGTGCCGATGAGAGTAAAGCGCTTGGCGCGGCGGGTGCAATTGAAGTTTTGCATGATCATATTTGGTTGGGGGGTTATTCCTGGATAGCCAGGCGTAGAATTCGGAAAAGAAATTAGGGAGATATTTCCAAGGGGAGGTAAGCTGGTCAACGAAAATCGTAACGTTAAGATAATTTTTCGGCTTAGCGGTATCAAGGTGAGGCCGCTCAGGTCTGAACTAACCGAGTGCGCCCCATGGAAAGAAGTGCAAACCAGGGCTTAAGGGCTGGGGATCGGAAAAAAGGAGGACGAGCAGGAGTCTGCCCGGCGATCGTTCGACTTCGAAGCCAGTGGGTATCTGATTTGGTCGATCTGTCTTATATTCCAGAAGCATTCGCATACGGTTCCATTCTCGGTTTTTCCGCTCTGGGCTTGGTTGCTCAGCGCCGTTGTCGGAGGTAGAACCGAATATCCTTCTACGCTTTAGTGCGTAGATCTTTTGTCTGGAAGCGCAGCTAGTTCACAGGTGATTTGAGATGGGATACTTTTTATTTAGGGCATGGGGCCAACCATGCGGCGCAGGCCCCCGGGGGGTGTGCCATACTGCCTGCGGAAGGATCGTGAAAGGGTATACTCATCGGCAAAACCGGCGACCTGCGCGACTTCTTTCAATGATAGATTCGAGCTGAGGATTTGTTCTCTCGCATAGTCTGTTCGAATTCTCTTCAGGTCAGCCATTGGAGTGATACCAGTCAACTGCTTGTAGCGTCGGACAAAGTGAAAGCGGCTACACCCCGCAAGTTTGGCCAATTGCTGCAAATCGACGGGTTGATCGAGGTTTTTGCGCATGAACGTGCGTATATGCTGTACCCAGCGGTCGGGTGGCGGTGTGGCTAGGTTGGCAAACCAATCCAGAATGATGTCGAGCGAGCGCGAGCGAAAAATTTCCCGCCCCTGTCGAAGTGTAGATTCATCGTGGTGGATCCAGCGGAGAATCTGCCGGATGCGTCCATCAGGATCGGCGCTCATCAGAACAGCGTCCGCCTCCAATGCCGCGGAGTCAAAACCCATAAAGATACTTTCGACCGGTTGCTCCGCATCGGTCCACTCCTCATGAATGACATTTGCCGGATACAAAACCAGACGTCCAGCACCGACCGAATGCGTCTTGTGCCCGGACCGCAGGTGGAGAACGCCACGCAGTGGCACGACAACTTCATGGAATCGGTGGTGGTGTGGGTGCATGTGCCAGTCGCTCGACGGGGGTAACCGGCCGATGTGCAGAAACTGTGGAGGGGAGCTATTTACCATCGCAATAACTGACAAAACTTAGCAAGGGAGACCATTGTCGGCAAGGACAAAATCAGATACACTTTTTTTGAAGCATTTAGAAATATTCAATATAAAGCGTTAAAATATACTCACCAATTAAGAGGAAGAAAACTATGCCGAAAATAACAATGATAGGAGCCGGGAGTCTGGTCTTTTGCAAGACTCTCATGTCTGACTTTCTCGCCACACCGGCGCTTCAGGAAAGTGAGTTCTGCCTGATGGCACTCACGCACACCCGTCTTGATAAAATGGCGCATTTTATCAAACGGATGGTTCACGATAACGGGCTCAAAGCAAAGATAACCGCAACCACGGATCGTCGGGAGGCCTTAAAGGGAGCAGATTATGTGGTGGTGATGTTGCAAGCTGGCGGGGTGGATGAGTTTCAGCAGGATTACGAGATTCCATTGAAATACGGGGTGGATCAGTGTATCGGTGATACCCTCGGTCCGGGTGGGGTCTTTAGGGCGCTTCGGCACATCCCGGCCCTCCTTGAAATCGCTTACGATATGCGGGAGTTATGCCCGCACGCGATTTTATTTAACTACGCGAACCCAATGGGGATGTGTTGCTCGGCCCTCGGGCGTGTCGAGGGGCTTCAATTCGTGGGTCTCTGTCACGGTGTACAGACTACGATGGACCTCATCGCAGGATATACTGGGAAACCGAAGGATGAGATCGACTTCACTGCGGCAGGGATCAATCACATGGCGTGGTTTCTAAAGCTGGAGCATCAGGGGGAGGACTTGTATCCGGCGCTCAAGCAGCGTTTTGAGGAGCCGGGATATTATGTAAACGAGAAAGTACGTGGTGAGGTGATGCGCCATTTCGGTTATTTCATGACCGAGAGCACCGGGCATTTGTCGGAATATCTCCCGTATTTTCGGAAGAATAAAAAAGCCTTGGACTTGTACTGCGACGAGCCGTCCTTTGGGGGAGAGAGTGGGGCCTACTACAAGTATTGCCGGATGTTGGCGGAAAAGTTCGCCGAAACCGATCCGCTTTTGATCGAATCGACTGTATTGGGGCCGCGAAGTGCGGAGTATTGCTCGCACATCATTGAGGCAAAAGAGACTGGCAGGGTTTTTCGCTTTAATGGAAATCTGAGGAACGAGGGGAGCATCATCAACCTGCCGAATGGATGCTGTGTTGAGGTTCCAATTTTCGTGGATCGCAACGGCCTACATCCGACCATCATCGGCAATCTTCCTCCGCAGTGTGCCGCGTTGAACATGTCAAATGTGCTGGTGCAGGAACTCACCGTCGAGGCGAGCTTGTTCGGCGATGTGGAGAGGGTTATGCAGGCGATTGCGATGGACCCTCTCACCGCCGCAGTGCTCACTCTCGATGAGATCCGGCAGATGACCGCAGAAATGCTGGAAGCAGAGGCGAAGTATTTGCCGCAGTTTGCAGGAAAGACGTTGCGGAAGGTTCCAGCGATCACCGTTTCGGTCGATGTGGAGCGTGCCGAGGTGCCGGTCGACCCGGCGCTTGCGATTGCGAATCGCTTTGCGAAGCTCGCAGAGGCATAGCTAGCCAACGGCTGCTCCGTTTGCTTGGCTTTAATCGTCTGAGCGTGGGCCAAGTATTTCAAGATATCCCCCCGGTCGCCGGGCGGTAGCACGCA
>REBV01000060.1 GCA_007692545.1 Puniceicoccaceae bacterium | reverse complement strand
TAGAAACCTATCGAAGTCCAGTGAATAAAGAGGGGCACTTCACCGGACGCTTACTGTCAGTTGGATGGGGATTCATAGGATTTTGGGCATGTTCACCCGCATATCCAGACGCAGCGATCAACCCATGTTAGCCGCCGGTTTTTCTAAAAAGGTTCAGGTCAATTTAGCCTCGCAGGCTGGTTGATCGTGCTCTACGTTAGCTAAAAATATGACGAGCTTTTTCCATAAGACGCAGTCCCAACCTGAGGATCCTCGTCGCTTCATGTGCGATCAGGCGACGCTGATTAATGGCTCGTTGTGTGTTTTCGGCGATTGGTTTGGCCGTCCGATGGATAACTGGCATCGACTGATTTCCCATGAGGAAGACCACTTTTCCGTAAAGATGTTATTCAATGAAGGTGAGACCCTCGAAGTATGGCAACCGTCAGGATTTCGGTTAGATAGACAGGGCTTTATCATTCAGAGTGCCAGCCGTGTTCGTTGGGAGTGGTTTTACTATGGTCGTCCGCAACTCCCAGAGAACCGCTTCTTTATCGAGCATAGAGTCGTTGGTGAAAGCGTTCTAGCGAGTTCGAATGTCGATTGGGCACCTCACTGCTTTAAACCATCCATGACCGAACCCGCCGTATTAATAAAATAAACGCTAACAATGCGATCCACCGAATGGCTACCCGCGTCATGCCTCCTGCTTGGGTTCGTTCCTCACCCGGCAGGAGTCACGCCACGGGCAGCCATCGGTGATCGCGGACGTTCTGCAAGAAATGAAAAGAATACGAACATGTCTTGTAGTCGCAGGGTTGTTAATGATTGCACTTACTGCGTTTAAGTTATCAACAGTGTTTCGACATGGAACTCCGAAGGGAGTAGTCACAAATCAAGCGATTTGGATTGCAAGGTATTGGGATCCAGATATGACGATTTACGAGATTAGTGCTGAAGCGAGCAAGAAGCTCAATAATCCAATAAATCCAGAGGAATGGAATTTGGGTAGAGATGGAATCCTCGTTGAAGGGCCTACCGTAGATAGAAAACAGATTTACATTGCAGAAGATCTTTCAATCAACTGGAGGTCTATCGAACACCACAATGAATGAAGAAGCAGAACAATCCGCATCGTGCAACCCGCTACCAGCCGCTGTGTTGGCGGCGTCAACAGTAATTACAACCCCTCACCTCGAGTTCGTCTTCCGCCGTCGCTGTTAGCGGGTGCACGTGCTCACCGTTCAGCAAAAATGAAAAATATTGTTAGAGTGATCATAGGGATTCTTGCTCCGCCAATAATGGGTCTAGCCTTATTTGTTCTGTTTGTTGCCGTTATTACCTTGATACACGAACCGGAAAACGCGGTAGAGTCTATCGTGCTCACAGCAATTTTTGGGTTATTCGTTGCATTGACGAAGGGAATATTGATTTCAATGCCCTACATGGCTTTCATGGAAGTTTGGTTTTTAGTGAGTAATAAAAGAGAGAAACTCAAGCGTTTTGAAATTACTTATTCGACTTTTCTAGGGGGCTTGGCTGGCATGGTTTCAACTTTCATGTGGCCATTCAGTGGCCTAAGTGTTATTTTCATGATACCCATTGGTTTGATTACTGGTTTACTAATGGCCTATATCTATTTGACCCTGCAGAAAGCTGAACCAGTCGCTGGTATCAATTCCGTTACGTCGCTCCGCGACTCCACTCCATGATACAGCTCATCGATCGAAAACAATAATGAAAACTCTAACAACCTATTCGGCATTGACTCTACTTTGCTTATGTCCGGCCAATGCCATGCCAGTCATAAGTTCGACGCTACTAAATGGAAGCTTTGAAGATGGAACACTATCACCTTGGGGCGGCGGCATTGTAGCAGAAAACTCAAGCTTTGCATTCGAAGGGAGTTGGTTTGCGGAGACCGAGGCAACTGTTAATCGATCAAGTCTCTTTGTTTTTTTCGACGCAGTCCCAAATGATTTAACGGAATTTTCGCTTACATTCTATGCACGGGCATCAGCGGGAGGTTTTTCTGAGGTTTCAGCAACCTTGTCAGGAAGAAAAGAAGATAACAGTTTTTTGTATGCAGATATAACAGCATCGAATACCAGTATTCTTTCTTCTTCCGGATGGGTTGAATACATTTACGGATTCAATTTCCAAGAACCATGGGACACGGATAAATCAATGGGACTCAGTATCGACTTTAGTGAAGGAAATTCTGGTGCGTTAGGCTTCTTGGATTCCGTCTCGCTCACTCAAGTGCCAGAGCCTTCGCACTATACTTTCCTGCTGTCATTCTTGGCGTTTACCTGGGTTTTAACGGGAAGGGTTCGATCCAGTCGGTAGTCTCAATTCCTTTCGCGCTCCGCGCTACAGTCATGAGACACCTCTACGTTCCGTATAAAAATGAATCAAGAATTCTTACCACTCACCATTGACGGACAACGTGTCTACGCTGGCTTTTGGAAGCGTCTCGTTGCTGGGTTTGCCGATTTTATTGTGCTTATCCCGTTCATTGCATTTTTTACCTGGCTCGAAGGGTTTAATAGAAACCTGGCAATCGTCGTGACCATCCCCTCGTCGGCGCTGTTCGCATTTTATCATGTGTTTTTTAACGCCCGATTTGGAGGGACGCCCGGAAAACTACTTGTCGGCATCTGCATTAGGCGTCCAGATGGAAGTCCGATCGGGTGGAGTCACGCGTGGTGGCGGTCATCGGTGGATTTGGTCTTTGCGTTCTTATTTCTTTGCGCGAATGTTTGGGCATTGTCTCAGATAGATCCTGTGATTTACTCGGGGTTAGATTGGATGGCGAGAGCAGAGGAGCTTGGGGCCCTTCATCCCGCATGGTTTGGATTAATTTTCATCCTGCAGCAAATCTGGATATGGGGAGAGCTGATAGTTCTTCTCCTAAATAAACGGAAACGAGCTATCCACGACTTTATCGCCGGGACCGTGGTAATCAAAAAAGAATTCTCAGAATCGGGTAGCGGGAGCCATTACTGACTCCCGCCCCCACACCACCGGCCATACGGGTCCGTAGCACGGCGGTTCCGTTCGAGCTATCCGTTAGGATAGCAGAGTTTCTTCCACTGTTCTTTGATTGAGGGGCAACCTTGTTGGTTCAGCCAATCGTTGTTCATCGCGATGCAGACGACTCGCAGGTTCGAGCACCTCCAATACCCTTTACGGCACCGGCTGGCTTGTTTGATCGTGCTGCGGTTGATCCCGAGTTTGAGCAGGTTCCGGAATCGGGTCTTCGGCAGCTTCCACTGTTTCCAGTAGCAGAGCCGGACTCTCCGGCGCAGCCATTGATCCATCGACCGGATATCCTTGTAGGGCACGCCCATGGCATAGTAGCCGAGCCATCCGTTGACATACAGCCGGAGCCGTTCGAGACGTTCCTCCATGGAGATGCCCCAGCTGCGGCTGGTGATGACACGGATGTTCCGTTTAAACGTGTCCAGTTTGGAGTCCAGACAGCGGATGCGTTTTGGCGTGATGACGAAGCCAAGGAAGCTACATTGGCTCAGCCGTGCGGCCTTGGTCTTGGCTTGATTCACCACCAGCTTCAATTTCGTTTCGATGTATCCACTGATGCTGCGCATGACGCGCTCTGCCGCCCGCTTGCTTTTCACGACAATGATAAAGTCGTCGGCATAGCGTGCGAAGCGGTGGCCGCGCCTTTCCAGCTCATGGTCGAGGTCGTCGAGCATGATGTTGGCCAGAAGCGGGCTAAGCGGCCCGCCTTGCGGCACCCCTTCGGGTGTCGCTTCCGTTTTGCCGTCAGGCAGGCGGACGCCCGCCTTCAGGTAGCGTCCGATCAGGTGCAATACCCGACCGTCTTGGATGCGTCGGCGTAGTCGCTGCATCAGTTCGCCGTGGTTGACCTTGTCGAAGAAGCTCTTCAGGTCGCAATCGACCGCATGGACGTAGCCCTCACGGGCGGCCTCTTGAATCGATTTTACGGCATCTTGCGCACGTCTTCCGGGACGGAAGCCGTGGCTGTGTGCGCTGAACTGTCCCTCAAAAATAAGAGACAGGATTTGCGCGATGGCTTGTTGGATCACCCGATCCAATACCGTGGGGACGCCCAACGGACGCTCTTCCCCGTTTCCCTTCGGTATCCAGACGCGGCGCACCGCAGCTGGTCGGTAGCTTCCCTCTTTCAGTTGAGCGACGATCCGTTCCCGATGTTCCTGCCAGAACGCGGGGAAGGCCTCGACCGACATGCCGTCGATACCCGCCGCACCCGCGTTGGCTTTCACACTGCGCCAAGCTCCTTCGAGGTTGGCTGGGCTCAGGATCGCCTCCAGTAGTTTTGACTCGGCAGCTTCATGCTTCCCTTGCGGTTGCGTTCCCGCCATCGACCGCTGGTCTGCGGCATTCGGTGGCTTCGGCCCCCACAGGTCAAGCTGCCCATATACGGTTTGAGCCTTCATCGTATTTGCTGCGCCGCGTTCTTCACCGGACGGGTCACCCGTCGGCGGCTACTCACGGATTCCGGTTCCACGACTACTATGCTCGCTGCTGACTCCTCGGTGGACGATGCCCGCGACATTGCTGCCACGAGTGCGCTGGCCTTTGCGGTAGGTTTAAACCGACCCTTGCC
>REBV01000062.1 GCA_007692545.1 Puniceicoccaceae bacterium | reverse complement strand
TATGGAGCAGCTTTTTCTCACGCAAGCTTCAATGAGACCCTTTTTTTATTGCAGGGAAATAACGGCTGGTCAAAGCAGCGGAAGGCCAGCTTCAATGGGGCCGCGCTCCGAAGAGCGCGGAAACAGCGGATGCCCTTACCAGTTGATTGACAATGCTTTGTTCGGCGCTATGCGGCGCAGTGGCAGGTGGGGCGTGGTTGTGAGCCAATCGTGGGGGGCACTGCGGTGCGAGGGGCACCCTGGGGTGATCTGGCGGTGGTGAATAAGCTGCGGCGGGCGGTGTTTTGCCCGTCGTGATTGCTTTCTGACTGGAATGCCTACTTGTAGATGTCGTCACCAGCTAAAGCTTCTTCTTCACATAAGCGATCAATTGCCTCGCGATTGGGATCCGGCGATAGACGATGTCGGTCGGGTCCCAATAGTCTTGGTGGAAGATAACTTTGCCCTCTGCGTTGAAGCGCATGTGGCTCACACCGATTGACTCCTCCCAGGTATTTGGGGGCGTTTTTTTGAAGTCCAGCCGCATGGTCCAGTCGAAGTAGTAGTCACTCCCACTGCGTGCCACCCGGTTAAAAACAAACTCGCACTGATCGAGTGGAGCGAGGCCCGCCAGCATATACTCACGAATATCCTCAGCCCGACTAAACTGCTTGAAGGCATCGCGGAAATAGACCTCCTCGGCATAGACCTCGGGGATCTTGGCCGAGAGATTGGCCTCTGTATATTGATTGAAGAGTTGCTTGACGCGCTCAATCATCGCTGTCTCCGCTTCGCTGCCCGGAGCCGGCGGATTGTGCTGCGAGGGATCGCTTGCGCGGAGCGCTTGTTGGTAGGCGGCGTCGGGGATGGTCTGTGTGTGCATTGTGTCCAAGTGGGTGGTGCAACCGGTGATGAGTAGTGGCAGTAGAAAAAAGGGGAGGGTGCGAGGTAATTTAATCTGCATAATACAATGAAGCGTTTATCGGACTAAAAACTTACACATGGGATACCTCGGTGGAGTCAGCCTCTCAACTGAATTCAGTTGAATTCGACCTGATACTCCTCAGGCTATTTCAAATGCAAGCCTCCTTAAGCCTACAACGGGTTCTTTTTTGCTGTGTCACTCTGGGCAACAGCTTAGTGGCAGACGCGAATATGGCCCTGGATGATCGGGATTTGGTGCAGGGCTATAATGTGTCCTCCCATGTGTTCTATGGCGAACTTGATAAAGTGATCCCGGAGCCGAATTTCAGAACAGGGGTCCAAGGCGTGCATCCGCACCGTATCGAGGGGAGTGAATTGCACTTGGCAGAGATTGTCTGGCCGCAGGCAAGAGAGCTGAGCTTTGTGGTGAAGGATCCATTTAAAGCCAGCATGTCGGATCAGTTCGTCGCTTATCTCCCCGATCCAAGTCAGGGCCTGTGGGCGCATCTAGTCAGTGCAGACGGTGATGTGTTTCTGGCTCAACCGGAAGTTCCGGATGCTCTTTTGCGCAATCTGAAAGCTGGAGATCGTGCGCTCTTTTTTATTCGGCATTTTCCAGGCTCCACGATCCCGCTGGTCCATCGCGTGCGATTTGGGCAGTTGGCTGAAGATGAGATCAAGCTTCTCCGAGCCTACCGCGCATCCAGCGGCCAATCACTGCAAAGCATCGTACAAGAAGCCCGGGCCAGGGAAGCGGCTGCGTCACGCCAGGAAGCGGCAGAGTTTAAGGTGTTTGAAGATGAGTATTATAAGATCCTGCGGATGCAGGATATTGAAATACGACGCAGCCTGCTCTATGACTTAATAGAGCGCATGGGTTTTCGCGGTTTGTGGGACTACTTTGAGTATCGGCAACGCTACCTTGATCAGCACGGTGCTCATGTCCAGTCTGACGAGATTCCTGCCGGGCCGACTGTGGGCAAAGAAAAACTCTGGCATGATATTTCCGGAGAGTTGAGGAAAATTGAAGTGATGCTGGAGGCAAGCCAGCGATAGAAATCGCCACATTCTTATTCGTTTTCCAGTTCCAAGTCAGGGATGTGGGTGAAGGAAATGCGCATGGGCGCTGCTTCGGAGCTGCGTTGGGCCTCCATCGCTTCCGCATAGTAAAGCGACCGACCGCCGTATTGCCGGTTGACCCGGTCCATGGCTTGTTGGAGTGCCGCCCGGCGGCGGTCATCGTCTACTGTAAAAAGCGAGGGGGTGTGGCTGTTGGCGTGGACGAGTTGGGCGAGGGTGACAGCGACTTTGGTGGGTCGCTCGGCGTCGATGGGATGTTGCTGCCAGAGTTGGTTGAGCATTTGTGCCAGGCAAACATTGTCCTGAGTCGGGAAGCAACGCGCGGCCAGGCCCCAGCGGGTCTCAAAGCCGAACTTGACCTGCAGGCTGAGCTCGACGGCGAAGTAGTCGAGTGCACGCAGCCGGCGGCAGGCTTTGTGCAGCATGCGGTGGAGGGTGGCATGGGCACCGTGAAAGGTCCGCAGGCTGGGCGGGAGTACGTGGGAGTGCCCGATGCTGCGGCGCTGTGTTTCGGGGGAGGGCACTTCGATCCCCCGCAGCTGGTGCCACATGCGGTCGCCTTCGACTGAGCCCCAGATGCGGTGTAGCTGGTGGCGCTCAGCCTGGCAGAGTGCCTCCATGTCAAAGATGCGGGCGTTGTGGAGGCGGCGTTGCATACCGTCCCCAATGCCGGTAATCTCTTCCAGGCGAAGCCGGTAGAGTGCCTCGGGCAGATCCTGGAGGTCGAGAGCGACGAGCCCGTCGGGCTTTTCCATTTTGCTGGCCAGTTTGGCCAGAAAGCGATTGGGGGCGATTCCGATAGAGGCGCGGGTGTGCGGGCCGATTTTTTCGGCCAGGGCACGCTTGATTTCGAGTGCCTTGGCCCGGGCGATCGCCGGAGCTTGCCAGTGTGGTGGGAGTCGGCCATACATTTCGTCGATCGAAAGCACGGCATCGACGTAAATCACTTCATGGATGCAGCGGTGGATGGCCTGATGTACTTGGACGTAGAGCCGGTGATTGCCTGCGACAAAGCGGATCCCGGGGCATAGCTGGCGCGCCTCGCGCACGCTGGTGCCGGTTTTCACTCCGAAGGCCTTGGCCTCGTAACTGGCCGCGATGCAGCAAGTCGTCTCCACCCCGAGCGAAGGCACCACCCCCACCGGCCGCCCCCGTAGCCCGGGATCGTGCTGCTGCTCGACAGATGCAAAAAAACTGTCGAAGTCAATAAAGAGGTAGCGAAGTGCCATCCTCCCAGGATGAAATCAATAAAAGATTAAAGGCAATCTATAAGTGTCATTATGTTCACTATTATTGAGTGTGCAAACGTCGGAGGAAGGCCTACCGCTAATAAGCCCCCTCAGAAATTCTTAACTTGCTTCAGTGGGGGGATGCGCAAACAACTTGTAGTGGAATGGAACCTCTCCTTGCGACCGGCAACCATCTTGCCGAACTCTACGCCAACGCGGGCAATCTGTTCGGCGATCTGCCGGCCTTTGCCACGCGCAAGGGAGCGCTTTGTTGGGAGCCGGTGAGCTTTCGTGAACTTTATGACCAGGGCCTCGATCTGGCCACTGCCCTGATCGACCTTGGGGTCGAGGCCCGCGAGCACGTCGGCCTGCTCGGCGACAACCGCTTTGAATGGATCCTCGCCGATTACGGTGTTCAGCTTTGTGGCGCCGCCGATGTGCCGCGCGGGCGCGATGTCACGGACCGGGAGCTTGAATACATCCTTGAGCACGCAGGCGCAAAAGTCTCCTTTGTCGAGACCCGTCAGCTCCTCCAGCGGATTAAACCTTTGCGTGACAAGCTCCCACGCCTGCAAACCCTGATTCTACTTGAGCCGGTGGGGTCAGCACCGGAAGGCGTTCTCCTGCTGGCCGACCTCCTCGAACGCGGGCGAAAGCTACGCCGCCAAGGCGACCGCCGGGCAGAGGCGCGCATGGCGCAAATCAGGAGCGATGACCTCTTCACCCTCATTTACACCTCGGGGACGACCGGTGTGCCCAAGGGCGTCATGCTCACGCATGCCAACATAATCTCACAGGTGAAAAATATCCGTATGGATATCCGTTGCACCGACCGCGTCCTTTCCATACTTCCCATCTGGCACGTTTACGAGCGGGTGTTTGAGATCCTCGCCATCAGTCGGGGTTGCTGCACCTATTATACCAGTCCGCGCCATCTGGCGGAGGACCTTGCCAATGTCGAACCGACTTTTATGGGCTCCGCTCCCCGCCTGTGGGAAAATCTGCACCAACGTATCCTTAAGCGTGCGCGGGAAGCTCATCCGGTCCGGCGGGCGCTGTTTCACACGGCCTATTTTCTGGCCCATCACTACCAGGAATCGGTCTTTTACCTGACGGGTCGGCACCTTCACCTCCGGCCTGTAAATCCGTGTATGCATGCCGCCGCGATGGTGTTTCATGCGCTCCGCTGGTTTATCCTTTTGCCCTGGTATGGGTTTTTCAACGCCGCCGTGTTGGAAAAGCTGCGCCTGATCGTGGGCGGTGCCTTCCATGCATCCGTTTCCGGCGGGGGGGCGCTCCCACGTGAGGTGGATCAATTCTTCAACTACCTGGGCATTCCCGTACTCGAAGGCTATGGCCTCACCGAGACCTCGCCCGTCCTC
>REBV01000170.1 GCA_007692545.1 Puniceicoccaceae bacterium | reverse complement strand
CCACCAGTCCACCACTCCAACACTCCAGTTCTCCTTCCCTCATCCTTCTCAAGATCGTCCGCCATTAATTCATGTACTTAGCCGAAGCCATCGCCCGCCTCTACGCACTAAGTGTCGATACGACGACGCGGGACGGCGATGGATCACCGCATGAAAAGCCGCACAAGCCACTGCTCTTGCTGGCCGCTCTGGACTTGATCGACGAGGGGCTTGCCTGCCCCGACCGCATCCGGACTGCCCCATTAAGGTTCAAATGACTTGCAACAGTGCGAGATGATCCCATTCTTCTACACATGGCAGTTAAAACCAGAATCGTTCAGCCTCCGGCTAAGCGGGGCACACTGAAGCGTGCCGCAGTGAAAAAAGCGGTCAAACGCGTCATTGCAAAACGTCGCGTAGCGAGTCGATGACCGTCGGATACAAGCAAGACGCGGGCAGCGTTTTTGTAAACTGCCCGTTTGATGCGGGTTATAAGGGCCTTTTCGATACCATCGTTTTCACGGTCTTTGATAGAAGATACAGGACACCCATAAATCTGGTCACCCGCGATCGCACAGAAGCTGACACCGATAAGCCATTTGTGAGGTGTCCCGCCAAGACTGGGCCGTCCACCCCGGCCAAATCGGACGGCAAGCCGATCCGACTACGTAGTCGAGCGGGCTTGCCCCTCGACCGGATACGCCCGGATACACAAAGCACCCGAGCGGTTCCAGTGTAGCCGGATATCATCTTCGGTTCACTCCGTCGACAAGCTCAAGGCCCGCAGTGTTGTGGGGCCTGCGTGACGTGGGTTCCACCGCGAAGGGCCTGTGGTCGGCGGGCGGTACTGGCAACAGCCGCAATACGCACCGCTCCCGTGGCCCCGGTGCTTCCGGCGGTGATTTTCAAGGAATGGAACGAATTTAATTTTGAAGATTGCAGATCAGCCCGTGAGGAAAACACTCCAAGATCAGGGACATTCTTTTGAAGAAGTTCTATCCATGGCAGCCAAATACGACATTTCCGCAGGCATTGAAGGCGAGTTTGAACCGGGCTCGAAGGGAGCCGTTCTGAAAAACCTGAAAGGGATCACGACAAAGGCGGCGGTGGATGAGCTGGAAATCCTTTCTCTGGTGGAAGCACAGGAACACTACTTGGACCGGATCGATACCGAAACCGAATTTACAGCCGGACTGATATGTCAGATGCACTATGACTGGTTGGGAGAAATTTATCCTTGGGCAGGTCAGTATCGAACCGTGGATATGAGCAAGGATGGCTTCACCTGGCCACCGGCGCATCGCGTGTCAGAGAACATGGCCCAATTTGAAGCAACACATCTTCGCGCGAATACGCCCTTCCGGTGCGAAAATCGTGAAGAAGCAACGCTGCGACTGGCAGCGGTTCATGCCGAATTACTTTTGATTCATCCTTTTCGCGAAGGCAATGGCCGCATCGCCCGGTGGCTCAGTGATCTCATGTGCTTACAGGCCGATCTACCTCAGTCAGATTATGGCTTTACCGGAAAAAACTCGAAGCAGAATAGGGAAAGCTACCTGCAGGCAGTTATTCTTGGCTACGAGTGCGACTACCGCGCCTTGGCCACTTTCTTCCGCGAGGCTTTGGAAAGGGCAACTACCGGATGATTTTTTCTCAAGCGCACACCCTCAAAAATGGAAGAATCATAGACACGCACACTGAGCTGGTCTCTAATTTGCCCCGAACTCTTAGCGACTAAATAACGATTGGATGTACGTAAACTTGGCATAAAACTAACCATTAAATTATGACATCTCTGCGCTAAAGTCAACCCAACTGGACGCATCTCAACCCTTCAAGAGCGGAGTGGGATCATCCGTTATGTGCTCATCAGCCCCGATAAGTCATTTGTGAGGTGTCCCGCCAAGACCGGACCGCCCACCCGCCCAGGTCGGACGGCAAGCCGCTCCGACTACGTAGTCGAGCGGGCACGCCAGCTTGCGCGACGTGGTTGACGAATAAAGTAAAACACGCTTCCAGCGTGTTGCCGTGTTGTCGGGCCTGCTCGTTGTGGGCCCCGTGTGACATGGGTTCCACCGCGAAGGCCCTCTGGTCGGCGGGCGGCACTGGCAACAGCCGCTATACGCACCGCTCCCGTGGCCCGATCCTTCCGCCAGTGATTTTCAAACCACGCTGAAGTTGAGGCCCAGCGATTGCTCCAGCTTGGTGATCTCACCGCGCTCACCGGGCTCGATCAGGGTCAGCGAGACGCCCCTCTTGCCGGCGCGGGCGGTGCGGCCGCTGCGGTGGGTGTAGTATTGCATCGCATCGGGCAGCTGGTGCTGGATGACAAAGGAAAGCCCTTCGACATCGATACCCCGGGCGGCGACATCGGTCGCAATGAGAAATTGGATACGCTCTTTTTTAAAGCCGCGCATGACTTTATCCCGGTCGCGCTGGCTCAAATCGCCTTGCAGCACGGCGATGGATAAGCCGGCTTTTGCCAGCTCCTCGCCCATGCGGATCGCCCCGGCCCGTGTGCGGCAGAAAATGAGGCCGCGGGCGCTGCCCTGCGCTTTGAGATAGTTGATAATAAAGGCGTCTTTCTCCTCGCGCGCGCAGATGGCAAACTGGTGCTCGATATTACGATTCACAATTTGCTTGGGCTCCACCTGTACCCGGTGCGCATTGGCCGACATGTGATCTTCGATCAGCCCCTGCACCCGCTTTTGAAAGGTGGCGGAAAAAAGCCAGGTGGCCTGGCGGGCCTGGGTCGCTTTAAAAATCGTGGCCAGCTCATTTTGAAAGCCCATGCTCAGCATTTCATCAGCTTCATCCAGCACGAGGTAGCGCACCCCATCCAACTGTAGCCCGGCTTTCAGCAGATCGTTCAGCCGACCGGGTGTAGCGACCAGAATGGGCGTCGGCCGACTCAAGCGGTGGATCTGGTCGGCAATCTTATCACCGCCCGCGGCTACTTCGATAAAGATCTTCGGCTGACAGAACTTAGTGAAGCGGAAGAGCTCTTTACCGATCTGCTTGGCCAGCTCGCGGGTGGGCGCGATGACCAGACCCTGGATCTTATCCAGTGCCGGATCGACCTTTGAAAGTAGCGGCACGCCAAAGGCAGCGGTCTTGCCCGTGCCCGTCTGCGCCTGAGCAATGAGATCGCCCCCGTCCTTAAGTAAAAAAGGAATGGCCGCGCTTTGCACCGCGGTGGGCGATTGGATGCCGAGGGCATCCAGCCCCTGCACGAGATCGGCGCGCACGCCGAGGGTGGAAAAGTCTTGAGACATATTTAAAAAATCAGGTTAGGATCGCCACAGCGATCGAGAAATAGATCAACAGCCCGATGGCGTCCATCACGGAGGTGATGAGCGGGCTGCTGGCGACGGCGGGGTCGAGCTTCAAGCGGCTCAATGCAAATGGCAGCAGCACACCCAGGAGATTGGCGACGATGACGATACTCAGCATACTGAAGCCGACCACCAAGCCGACTTCCATGCCACTTCGATAAATACCGAGCAGCCAGGTCAGCACACCCATCGTGACGCCCAGCATGAGTCCGACGAATAATTCCTTGGCCAGGGCCTGCCACCAGCCATTCAATTTTAAATCCCCTGTTGAAAGCGCGCGAACCATCAGTGTGGCCGATTGAGCCCCCGTATTGCCGCCACTCGCGATCAGGAGCGGCATGAACAAGACCAGCGCCACGTAAGTCTCCAGATAATCCTGATAGTTTGAAATCACGGCCGCCGAGAGCAAATTGACAAAGAGCAGAATGACCAGCCATCCGATGCGCTTCTGATACAGCACGGGCGGGGCTGCCGCACTGTAGTTCATCTCCAGCGGCGACACCGCCGCCCCCTTGTGGAAGTCTTCCGTGGCCTCTTCTTCAGCCACGTCCATGATGTCGTCAACCGTGACGATACCAACCAGCACCCCCTCGGAATCCACCACCGGCAGCGCGTTGACGTCGTAGCGCTGAATCTTCTCCACCGCGACTTCCCGGTCGTCATAAGCCGACAAAGAGACGACCTGATAGTTCAAAATACTGGATATGACCGTCGAGGGCGGGGCCATAATCAGCTGCCGCATACGCACGCTATCGATCAGCGCACCATTGCCATCCGTTACGTAGAGAATACTGGAAATCTCGCTATCCTGGCCGTATTTCCGAATATGGGCGAAGGCTTGCTCACAAGTCCACTCGGCCCGCAAGCGGATGTAGTTTGGCGTCATCAAACGCCCAACACTCTCCTCCGGATAGCCCAGTAACTGCCGCGACTCGGCCAAGTCGGCCGGGCTCAGCAGTTGCATCAACTGCCGGGTAACCGTCGCCGGGAGCTCTTCCAGCATGGCGGTGCGGTCGTCCGGGCTAAGGTTGGCCAGCAGATCGCGGGTGTCCGAATCCGTCAGCGCCTCCAGAATGCTGTCTTGATCCTCCGGTTCGAAATAAGCGAAAACATCCGCCGCCCGCTGACGCGGCAAGGCCCGGTAAAGCAGTATTTGATGCGGCTTATCCAAGTGCAGAATATAATCCGCCACCTCCGGATCGGCCCAGTTCTTCAACTCCGCCGACAATTCCTTGAGGTGCCCCTTGGCAATCAAGTGCCCCATCTTGGAATCCATCTCTGTCCGTTCTTCGCTCATCGGTGTCAGTTAATAGGAGCCAGCCGATGAGAGTAAAGCGTGAAGGGGAGACGCTCAGTGATTAGGGTCAACTTCAGACTCCTAATCCTAATCCGACTCTTAATCCTAATCCTAATCCTAATCCGACTCCAACGCCTAATCAGCCCGCGCCCAGTCCAGCTTCGGCCCAAGCGGAACGATGCGCGATGGGTTGATATCGTCGTGCGTATAGTAATAGTGACGCTTGATCTGGTCAAAGTCCACCGTCTCGGCCACGCCGGGCATCCGGTAAATACGCTCCAGATAGGCCTGCAAGTGCGGGTAATCAGCGATCTGCCTTTGGTTGCATTTGAAATGCCCGAAATAAACGGCGTCAAAACGCACCAGCGTGCAAAACAGCCGAAAATCGGTCTCCACCAAACGTTCGCCGAAAAGAAAGGGGCCACCCTCCGCCAGACGCAGATCCAGCCGGTCGAGCCCGGTAAAGAGTCGCTCAAAGCTCGCCTCGTAGGCTGCTTGAGTGCTGGCGAAGCCCGTTGTATAGACCCCGTTGTTGATCGCCTCGTAAATGTACTCGCTCAGCTGCGTTTGGGCCGCTTCCAGCTCCGGGGGAAATAAATCGATCGGGTGCCTGGCCAGAGGCCGAAAGACGCCCGCCCACATTTTACAGATGTCATCCTCCGAATTATTGACGATTTTTTTGGCATGCCTGTCCCAAAGCACCGGGACCGTCACGCGACCGCTGAATCCGGGGTCCGTCTTTTTGTAGGCTTCAGCCAGATAGGCAAAGCCCTCCACCTCGTCCAGACCATGCCCGGCACCCTCGCGGAATGCCCAGCCAGTGGCATCCTCGCGGATCGGGTCGACAAAGTTGACACTCACCGCCGCCTCCAGGCCCATCAAGTTGCGGAGCAGCCACGTCCGGTGCGCCCAGGGGCAGGCTTTGCAGACGTACAGGTGGTAGCGCCCTGCTTCCGGGGCCGAAACCCAGTCGCGGAAAGCATCCGCCTGGCGCTCAAATGCGCCCACCTCGGATTGTTCATGCGGGAATTGTGCCATAATTGATTCTCTCGAATGATGTGCCTCAAGCTGTGGGCTTGGCGTCCAGCGGTAGGTCGAAGAGCAAAACTTTGGCCGGTTCAGAGCCCGACTGAGCCAGCGTAAGCGGATCGGGAGCCGCGATGGCCAGCGAATCACCCGGCAACAAGTGCTCACCAGCCACGCTGACCTGCCCCTCGATAATGAAAATCCACAGGCCGCGGCCACTCCGACTGGTAGAGTAGTCGATCGACTGGCCCGCAGTCAAACGCACGGTTCGGAGCTCGGCGTCTTGCCGGATCGCCATGGATTGGCCATCTCCATCCGGAGACAGTAAGCGGTGCCACGCGTTGTCAGTGCTGCCAATGATCGCCTGGTCCGCATAGCGCGGCGGCAGGCCCTTTTCCTGTGGCTCAATCCAAATCTGCATCAGGTGCACGGCTTCATCCGCCGAGGGATTGAACTCACTATGCACCACTCCAGTCCCGGCACTCATGTATTGGATGTCGCCCGCCTTAAGCACTCGACCGTTGCCAAGACTGTCCTTGTGCTCCAGCTGCCCATCGAGCACAAGACTGATGATCTCCATGTCACGATGCGGGTGCGAAGGAAAAGCACCGCCGGGGGCGATGATGTCATCGTTGACCACGCGCAAAGGCCCGAAGCCCATCCGCTCAGGATCAGTGTGCCCTCCAAAAGAAAAGCTGTGATGGCTGCTTAACCAGCCATGATTGCTGTGCATGCGCTGGTCCGAACGAGTGAGCTGTTTTTGATTATTCATCTTGATGTCAAGATTTATGCAAATAAGTGGCCAGGTCAAGTGCCTGAGTCAAATTGTTCAGTCATTTGCTTGGCCCGCCGACCGAGTCGGGTGACCAGTCCGGCAAACTGGGCCCGCTCTTCTTTAGTGAACTTCTCGAACAGTGCATCCAGGCTGCGCGCATGGGCCTCGAACGCGGTCTCGATGCAGGCCCGGCCCGAATCAGTCAAATGCACCAATACCACGCGTCCATCACCCTCACTGCGCTCGCGCCGGACCAAGCCCTTCTTCTCCAGACGATGCACCGCCGTGGTCATCGAGCCACTGGTCAATAAAACTTTTTCGCCGATGGTATTGACGGGTAAGGGCCCCCGATGCAGCAAAACCTCCAATACCGCGTAGTCGGATAGCGAGGCGAAGCCCTGCTGCTGAATCCCCTTCTCATCGAAGCGCATCACCGCATGCGAGGCCCGCCACAGGAGCAAGAAAAGGTGCGGACCGGAATGTTGGTAGATTTTTGCCATGGATGTGCAGATAAAGCCCGAATTAACTTTATGTCAAGGCAATTAGGTGACACCGCCTTATCAGACGTGATTATGAGGGGTGGCGTAAGCTGCTCTTTTTGTTTTGGCAATTGTTTAAATTCTAAGCACTCTTCCAGCAAATTTTCAGCCCGAGGGCCACGTATTTTTCCAACAGTTTATCCGAAGATACAAGGTGGTAGCCTTGAGAAAGCGCGAGGTGTGCGAGCATACGATCAAATGGATCTTTATGCCCGTCAATGCGGGGGAGGTTCCCGTAACTGGCCGCCACATCAGCGGACAGCGGGAGAATCTCCCATCCCTCTGCCTGAACGAATCCCGGGAAGTCTTCCGGAGATGCACTTTCGATGGCCAGCTTACCGAGAGACGCCTTAAGGCTGATCTCCCAGAAGCAAAGAGCGCTCACGTAAACTGGGTTATTAATGTTCTGCAGTGCTTTTCGAGCGGCCTTTGAAAGCTTCTCCGGTGCCTGTAGCGCCCAGAGCAGCGAGCAGGTGTCGAGCAAAAGCTTCATCCTGCGAGAAAAGTTGATTCGTCGATTTTCCAGTCTTCGGCAACATGCACTTTTACCCGACCGCAAAGAGAACCAAGTTTTCGCAGCTTCCTTTGAGCCGCCGGTGGGCCAATTTGAGCGACGGGGCGGCGCCCACGCCCATACGTAATGGAAATCGTGCCCCCTTGTTGCACAGCATCCAGAACGCGTGGTAGCTCGGCTTTAAATTCTCCAATCGTGTAAGATGTTTTCATTGCTCAAGTCTTCATACAACTAGACAAGTTGTCAAGTATGAAGCGGGCAATACCCCCATCAAAAAGTTGGTGCGTTACATTGCCAGCCCCTCCATTTGCTGCACATTCTATTGTTGGGTAGCGTGCCAGCTTGCTCGCGCTTGCCGCGCTGCCGGTTGAATCATTGTGATTCACCAGACTAATCCCGCATACGGAAGGAAAGCCGGAACTCGTGGCTCTGGCCGGTCGGGGTGGCTCCGGCGGAGGCGGCTTGGCGGAAGGCGGCCAGCACGGATTGATCGAAGGCTGCATTGCCTGAACCGGGACTCAGGCGCACGTTGCTAATCACTCCGGACGGGGAAACATTAAACACCACTTCGGCGACGAGACTGACACCGGCCAACTGCGGCGGCTTATTCCAGGCGGCGTCGATCCGCGAGCGTAGGCGCGCACTGTACTCAGCCAAAGCCGACAACTGCTGCTGCGAAAGCTGGGGGCTGGCATTGGCAGATGGGCTCGTCCTCGGCAACACCAACTGGGGCACTTCGATCTGGGGGGCGCGCACAGGGGGTCGCGGCTGAGGCGTCTGGGGCCGGGGATCCGGCCTTGGGTTGTTTTTGAAAAATTCGGCTGCCGTTATGACTTTGGGCGCTGGCTCAGGCGGCTTCGGCGCGGGAGGCGTGGGCGCGGGCGTGGGTCTCGGGGCTGGTTCGGGCTCCGGCGGCGGCTGGGGAATCTCAACCTGCGGCACGGGTCTCAAATCAACCGTGGGCACCTCCATCTCCGGCTCCGGCGGGGCGGCCGACTCATCCGTCTGCCTCATCTCGCTGGGCGGCTCCACCATCTCAAAAACATGCGGCTTTTCTTTCGGCCTAAAGGCCTCCACAATGGTCCCGATAAACAAACCCAGCAAGACCACCACGTGCAAAATCACGGCGGTCCAGAGCGGTTGGTTTTTTCGGAAGTTCATAAGTGTGCGTGGTCTATTCCACCTTGGTATCGAGACTGATTTTTGAGAGTTTCCGCTGTTTGATCATATCGACGACGGTGATGACCCGCTGGTAGGGCAGCTGGGCGTCGGCCCGGATGCTCAGCACGGGAGGCGACGGATCCATCGCCATGGTGTCGAGCAAGTCCCCCAGTTGTTGGGCTGAAACGGGCGCCTCACCCCAGAAATATTGGCCCGAGGCATCGATGGAGACTGCCTGAAAGTTCTCCCGCGATTCCGCTTGAGGCTTGGCCGTTTCCATCGGCAAATTGACTTCGATTGTCTGCTCCAGCAGCGGCGTCGTGATCATAAAGATAATGAGCAGAGCAAAGGCCAGGTCGATCAACGGGGTCACGTTGATCTCAGTGAGTGCCGAGAGACGGTCTTTACGATGGAATTTACGAGCCAAAGCAGAGAGTCAAAATAGAAGTGAAAGTGTGATTCAAAATACGAGTATGCGGGTGTTAGCTCACGGCGGCTTGCGCTTCGAGTTCGATCCGGTCGGCTGCGGTGCTGGCAAAGTTTTCCAGCTCGACCACCGCGATCTTGGTGTTTTGCAAGAGATAGTTATAGCCGAATACGGAGGGGATGGCCACGACCAGGCCGGCCACGGTCGTGAGCAAGGCCCCGGAAACGCCCGGTGCCAGCCCCTGCAAGCTGGCTGTGCCAGCCCCCGCCATGCTGCCGAAGGCATCCATCACCCCCCAAACCGTGCCGAGCAATCCAAGAAACGGCGCCCCGGTTACAATCGAGCCGAGCACCACCATCTTCGATTCGTAGCGGATAATTTGCTCCGCCACACTGCGCTGAAGCGCGTTCTCCACATGCCCCATACGGAGAGTCGCACGATGCGTATCACCCGAATGCCCGCCGTAGCGGTGAAAGGCCTCCAGCGCTTCGCGAACGATATTGTAATAAGGCCCACTCCCCTTGCCCGGACGCTCCGGGTCCAGCGCGATGAGGTGCGACTCCTTCCTGAGCAACCGCTCGTAACGCTGATTCTGTGAACGCAGCTTGGAGAGGTCCATGTACTTGCCCAACATCACCGTCCACGCGAGAATGCTGAAGAGACCCAGAATCACAATGATGACCTTACCCGCCAGATTGGACTGACCGAAGTAGGTGAAGACGTTGGCCCCGGTGGCGAGCTGAATTAGGAAGGAATCGAATACGAAGGAAAAACTCATGGGCAAATGTGTTGGAAGATTATCTTTTCAGACACGAGTAAACCACAGGCGTTCAAAAGGCTTCCAGTCTAAAAAGAAAATATCCTTGATTAATACTCGGCCACCGCCTGGCCCATGCATGACTTAACGCCGACTGGCACGGCGCAGGCAAGCCACACAAACCGTCGCATCGGGCTGAAACTCCAGGCGCTCCATCGGTATATCCTGGCGACAGAGGTCACAGGTCCCGTAGCGACCGAAGTCGATGCGGCGCAGCGCTTCTTTTAACTGCTTCACCTCTTCCCGCATTCGACTTTGCATGCCGAGGGCCATTTGCTGCATCTGCATGGAGTCGAGCCGGGAGAGACGCCCGATTGCTACGTCCGGTGCAATCGCCTCGGTGTCCTCTTTGGTCGACGCCAGCGTCGCCGCGATTTCGGCCAGACGCGCCTCGATCCTGGGGCGAAATGTTTCCTGTACTTGTTTGTCCATTAAGATAATTGACCACTTAAGGCTTAGCGCGGATAAGGCCGCAAGCCGAGCAGAATCTCCGAGCGCTCAGTCAGCGGTCTCTCCAGCAGGGCCGGATCGGTGAATTCAGCCAGTTGCTCTCGTATGGTTTCGTAACAATGTCATCAGGATCGCGTCCGGGACGAGACGTCCTGCGTTGATCGCTTCGGCGATATCCCGTGTGTTCGGGCCACCCGCCAGCTCCTCCGCCCGCAATAAGTCGCCCATGGAAAGATGGACCCAGCCGAGTTGTTCAGCTGCCAATTCACACATCGTCCCTTTGCCAGCTCCCGGGCCCCCGAGGACAAAGACTACGTGCGGCGCAGGACAAGGCAGACGCGGGTCGCAGTAGTGGATCTTGACAGGATCGGTAGCTATGATTGGCAATACACTGGGCTCCATGGCTGCGTCTTTGCAATTTTTTAATTTTCAACGAAGCCAACACCATCACCTTCGACAACCCCCTGACCGAGAGCGAATCCTGCGGC
Organism: Puniceicoccaceae bacterium; assembly: GCA_007692545.1. Classification (GTDB taxonomy): domain Bacteria; phylum Verrucomicrobiota; class Verrucomicrobiia; order Opitutales; family Coraliomargaritaceae; genus Thalassobacterium. The sequence continues at coordinate 8,986 of REBV01000170.1, read as the reverse complement.
ACAGTCTATCTGGCGGAAGGCTAGAGGAAAGTTCTTGCTGCAGCAGCGCACTATCCAAAAGCTCCCGCCAATGACCAAGCAGCTCCATCACGAGTGCGCCCGACGGCGCACCTTCGCCATCATCTCCCACCCCGACGCAGGGAAAACCACGCTGACCGAAAAACTCCTCCTCTATGGCGGTGCCAAGGAACAGGCGGGCGGTGTGCGCTCGCGGAAAAATGCCCAGGACACCTCGTCGGACTGGCTGGAACTGGAGAAGCAGCGCGGCATTTCGGTCTCCTCCGCCGTGATGCGCTTTGAGTATGAAGACTTTTGTGTGAACATTTTGGATACACCTGGGCACCGGGACTTCTCAGAAGACACCTACCGGGTGCTGATGGCAGTCGATTCGGCCATCATGGTGCTCGACGCTGCCAAGGGCATCGAGGACCAGACGCTCAAACTCTTCGAGGTCTGCCGCAAACGCGGCATCCCCATCATTACCTTTATCAACAAGTGCGACCGCCCGGGCAAGGAGCCACTCGAACTCCTCGACGAGATTGAGACGCGCCTCGGGCTCAAGACCTTTGCCGTCAACCTGCCAATCGGAGATGGTCCCGATTTCGTCGGCCTCCTCGACCGCGCGGGCGGGGCCCTGCACCGCTTTGAACGCGTCAGCGGCGGACGCTTCCGGGCCGCCGTCTCTATCAGTGGCCTGGACGACCCGGCCCTGCGCGAAGCCGTGCCCAAAGCGATCCTCGATCAGCTGACTGAAACGGATCAGCTCCTTGAGGCTGCAGGCAGCCAGCTCGACACGCAAGCCATCGCCCAAGGCCAGCTCACACCGGTCTTTTTTGGCAGCGCTATCAACAATTTTGGCGTGCAGCTCCTGCTCGATGGTTTGCTCGCTCATTCCGCCCCCCCACAGGCGCGTGCCGCAGGCGATACACGGATCGAACCGACCGAAGCAGTCTTCTCCGCCTTTGTCTTCAAGATACAGGCCAACATGGACCCCAACCACCGCGACCGCCTCGCCTTTCTCCGTATCTGTTCCGGTTGCTTCCACCGTGACCTGCGGGTGCGTCTGGCCCGCACGGGAAAAATACTCCGCCTCTCTCACACCCACCAGGTCTTCGGTCGCGAGCGAGAGACCGGCGACGAAGCCTGGCCGGGCGACATCCTCGGTGTGACCGGGCAGGCGGATCTGGAGATTGGCGATACGCTGACCGAGAGTAAAACCATCTGTTACGATGCCATCCCCCGCTTTGCTCCGGAGTGCTTTGTCTATCTCCACAGCACGGATACACAGACCCACAAGCGCTTCACCAAGGGCCTGGAGCAACTCTTGCAGGAAAAAGTCATTCAACGCTTTTATCCGCTGCACGCCGACCAGCGCATCCCCCTCATCGGTGCGGTCGGGCAATTGCAGTTCGATGTCGTGCGCTACCGATTGGAGGCCGAATACGGGGCCGACTCGCGTATGGAAACCGCCCCCTGGACAATCACCCGCTGGATCGATCCGGCAGATGCAGACCACCCCGCGCTCAAAGGCTACCTCTCCGGGGCCACCCGTGTCAAAGACGACCTCGACCGCCCCTGCCTCCTCTTCGAGACCCAGTGGAACCTCGACTACTTCACACGCGAGCACGGCGAGGTGAGGCTCTACAACACACCGCCGGAAGCGGGCAGCAGCACCGAGTGAAAGTGAAAATAATTCGATGGGCAAATGGCCCATCTCAATCATACATCGACAGGTCTTATCGGCTGTGACACATGTCAGCCAACTACCGCCACGTCGCTATTTCTAGTTTGGGCACCCGACTGAATTCCCGCACGTTTCCTGTGAGAATTGGACAGTCCAAAGCCAAAGCATGCCCCGCCAGCAAAAGGTCGTAGGCGCCAATCGGCGTGCCTTTGCCTTCCAAGTAAAGGCGGACTGCTGCAGACCGGTCGGCCGCAGCTTCATCGAAAATCAGTGTCTCTACCGCATCCAAAAAAGCGCGCGCCCGCTGCTCTCTTTTGCCGCCACGACTTTTACGCAGACCAGAGAGGATCTCGAAACGCGATATTGTCGAGAGAAAGATGGTCACATCCGGATGCTGATCCAAGGGCGCAGGGTTGCCCCGTATAATCTCGATACACGCATCAGTATCCAACAACAAGCGCTTCACAACTTACGGGCTCTGGGTGTGCGCGGTTGTGTTGAACGTTCAAAATCAACCAGCCCGTCCTCCGCAAATCGGTGAGCCAAGGATCGCAGGTCCTCGCCCGCTTCGGTCATAACAATGCGCTTGCCCTCCCGCCGGAGAAAGACCTCACCCGACACCGGAACCCAACTCTTGGGAATCCGCACCGCATAACTACCTCCATTACGGAAAAGCTTCGCCTTCTTCATGTATCTACCTGTATACACTTTTAAAGATCGGTCAAGTATTTCAAACTGAAGAGCAAGAAGCCAATTAATACCCACATTCTTGAAACCCTCGACTCCCTGTCTGCCACGCTATAACTTAAAAAATCACCCTCACTCTCACCCTCACCCTCACTCAGCTTAGCCGCCATGCGTCTTCTCCTGCTCAGCGCCTACCACTCCGCCAGCCACCGCTATTGGTGCGAGGGAATGATGGCGGCACTCCCGGAGTTCGACTGGACGCTCAAGACACAACCGGCCCGCCACTTCAGCTGGCGCGTGCGGGCCTCGGGTTGGCTTTGGGCCCTGGCAGAGGATCCCGACCTCGCGCGCGATTACGATCTCGTCATCGCCACCAGTCTGACGGATGTGGTCACGCTCAAGGCATGTTGTCCGGCATTGCACAACACGCCGCTTTGGGTCTATTTCCACGAGAACCAGTTCGCCCACCCGATCAGCCAGCGGCAGTGGACCAGCCATCAGCGGAGCTGGCAATTTCAGAGCATTCAAAACGCACTCTGCGCCGACCGTATCGACTTCAACACCGCCTTCAACCACGACACTTTCTTTACCGGTGCCCGCCAAGTCCTCAAACAGTTCCCCGAAAGACTGCCCGGTAAGCCCCTCCAAGGGCTGGAGAAAAACTCCGGCGTGCTGCCCGTGCCGCTGACCGAGCGCTTTGCCCCCTTTCGCCAGGCCCCAAAAGATCGCCGACTCATCGTTTGGAATCATCGCTGGGAGTGGGATAAGCAGCCGCAGCGCTTGCTCGATGCCCTCGCCGGCTTAGTCGCAGAGGGCATCGATTTCGAGCTGGCCATGCTGGGCAGCGGCGGCGGTCGCAAAGCGGGCGAGTTCGATGCCTATCGCCAGTTACTCGACCACCGGGTGCGCCATTGGGGCGAAGCCGATGAGGCCACCTACACCGCTTACATGCGTAAGGCTGGTATCGGGGTCTCCTGTGCACTCCACGATTTCCAGGGCCTGGCCACCCTGGAAATGGCTCAAGCTGGTGCCACCGTCGTCGTGCCCCGCCGCGTCGCTTACCCCGAATGCCTGCCCGATGCCCACTTTTACCAAGGTTCGGAAACAAATGCCGCAGCAGACACAGCCCACCTAAAAGAAGCCCTGAAGCAGGCGCTGAGCACGACAGCACCCGCACCGCCGACCGCTCCTGAGAATCTCTCAACTTGGAGGAAACTGGCAGATGCCTATCGGCAGCGAATCCGACAAATAACTGTCGTCAAAGGTAGCACAACACGTTAACCCTTTTGATTCAATGCCTGATCAGATTCTCATCTTTAAAAAAAAATGCTGCTGGCCGTGGATCATCTGCTTGCTCCTGCTCGCTGGATTCCTCGCCAATAGCATCGGTGATTATCTGGTCGCCCGGGAAAACGTGCGTACCACCATTAGCGAAAGCACCCTCCCGCTGACTTCGGATAATGTCTACTCCGAGATCCAGCGCGACCTGCTGCGCCCTATCTTTATTGCCTCGATGATGGCCAGCGACACCTTCCTGCGCGACTGGGTCCTGGGCGGTGAACTGGATCAATCCTCCATCGTTCGCTACCTGCATGAGATTAAAATCGAATACGGCACGATCACCAGTTTCTTTGTTTCCAATAAAAGCCTCAACTACTACTACGCACACGGTCTTCTCAAATCCGTCAGCGAAGACGACCCGCGCGATAAATGGTACTTCCGCGTACGCGACATGGAGACACCCTACGAGATCAATGTGGATCCGGATATGGCCAACCAGGATGAGATGACCATTTTCATAAATTACCGCACAAAAGACTACGCCGGCAACTTCATCGGCGCCACCGGAGTGGGTCTCACGGTGAACCGAATGAACCACTTAATCAGTCGCTATGAAGCCAAGTATGATAGGCAAATCTACTTCGTCGATAGCAGTGGCACGCTCGTTCTCCGCCCCTCCAATAGCCCAATGCTGCGCTATAACAATCTACAGGAGATCGAAGGTCTCGCTGGCCATGTGGAGAGCTTACTCGACGGCACGGCCGAATCGATCACCTACGTAAGGGGAAATGATCGCCGCATCATGAACAGCCGTTTCGTCCCTGAACTGGACTGGTACCTGATCGTCGAACAAAGCGAAGCCTCCATGCTGGCACCACTGCGCCGACAACTGCACGTCAACCTGCTGACAGCTCTCCTAACCACCGCCATCGTCGCCGCCACCTGTATCTTCGCCGTGCGCACCCACGAACACGGCATCGAAAAACAGCACCGGGAGTTAATCGAGAACGCTCAAATTATCGAAAGACAACAGGCCACCGTTAAAGACAAAACTGCCGAACTGGAAGCCGCGAATCATAAGCTGCAAAGGCTCAACCATGAAAAGGATGACTTTCTGAACATTGTCGCGCACGATCTGCGCAATCCGCTCAACTCAATTATCGGCTTCAGCGAAATGACCCAAAGTGATTTGCCGCCCGAAAGTCCGATCAAAGAAGCCTTGGTCTATATTCAGCGCAGCGGCGAAGAAATGGTCAACCTGATCAATGAATTGCTGGATATTTCCCGAATCGAGGCGAGCCCTGAATCTTTTGAAAAACTCCCGGTAGTTTGGAATGCGGTCATCCAGCAAGCCATCCAGCGCTTTGAACAAGATGCCGCCAGGAAACATATTGAAGTCAAGTGCCAGCTCGGGGCAACCGAAGGCACCAGCGTCCAGGGCGTCGAAGAATGGCTGGGAATTGTCGTCAACAATCTCCTAAGCAACGCAGTGAAATACACCCCCGAATACGGAAAGGTGACCGTTCAAACCGAGTGCAGGGAGGATCGCGTCATCACCCGTATCCAGGACAACGGACCGGGAATCAATCGCGAAGAGCAGGCAAAACTGTTTCAGAAATTCGTCCGCCTCTCCGCAAGACCAACCGGCAACGAGCACTCCACCGGACTCGGACTCTATATCGTCAAGAAAATGTGCGAGCGCCTCGATATCAGCGTTCGCGTCGAGAGTGCACTCGGTCAAGGTGCCACCTTTATCCTGGAACAGAAACTCACAGTCGGTGATTCCCGCGGGTAGTTTTGAGATAGATGACCAGGCGGCCGCCTGAATTTTCTCATTTAAGACTTGCGCGGCCTCGTGCGCGGCCCCTTTTTCATGGCCTTTCTGAATTAGGCTTGCTGTTCAAGGGAATAAGCTTCCCTCCTCCGCCGCCGGGGCGAAGTGGGGCCACGATACGTTTTCGACTGCTCTGCTTCACAACTTGAGACAAACGTTATGAAGCAAAACGCATATTTTAAAGAGTGGTTCATGAACCCACGAAGAGACATCATCGCCGGTGCGGTGGTCGCTCTGGCTCTGATTCCCGAGGCTATCGCCTTTTCCATCATCGCAGGGGTCGACCCGAAACTCGGCCTCTATGCCTCGTTCTGCATGGCCTGCTGATCTCATTCGTCGGGGGGCGCCCGGGCATGATCTCGGCCGCTACCGGCGCCATGGCGCTGCTGATGGTGACCCTGGTCAGGGATCACGGCCTGGAGTATTTGCTCGCCGCCACTTTGCTGACAGGCGTCCTGCAAATTCTCGCTGGTGCCTTTAAGCTCGGCGCACTCATGTGTTTCGTCTCGCGCTCGGTCGTGATCGGATTTGTTAACGCGCTGGCAATTCTCATCTTTTTGGCCCAGCTCCCTGAATTTAAAGGCCAAGGCCTGCTCATGTATGGCATGGTAGCTGCCGGACTGGTCATCATCTACGGTTTGCCCCGTTTCACTAAGAGCGTGCCTTCGCCACTCGTTTGCATCGTCGTACTGACGGCGGTCTCCATGGCGATGGGCCTGGGGGATTCAATCCGCACCGTGGGCGATATGGGTGACCTGCCCTCGACCCTTCCGGTTTTCCTCTTTCCTCAGGTGCCGCTCAACCTGGAAACCTTGATGATCATTCTGCCCTATGCGGTGCCGCTGGCTGTGGTCGGGCTGCTGGAGTCGCTGATGACGGCCACCATCGTGGACGACCTGACGGATACCCCGAGCAACAAGAACCGCGAGTGCACCGGACAAGGCATCGCTAACATCGGCTGCGGACTCGTCGGCGGCATGGCCAGTTGCGCCATGATCGGGCAATCCATCATTAACATCAAATCCGGCGGCCGGGGACGACTCTCGACTTTTGCAGCGGGGATCATCCTGCTGATTCTGGTGGTGGCGATGGGCGGCCTCGTCAGCCAGATACCCATGGCGGCGCTCGTCGCCGTGATGTTCATGGTCTCCTTCGGGACGTTCAGCTGGTCCTCGATCAAAGAAATCAAGACCAATCCCAAAACGGCCACCGTGGTAATGCTGGTCACCGTAGTCATAACTGTCTGGACGCACAATCTGGCCCTGGGTGTCGGTGCAGGCGTTTTGCTGGGTGCATTGTTCTTCGCTTACAAAATTTCCGGCCTTGTGCGGGTCGAATCCGACCGGACAGAGGGCTCGCAAGAGCGCATTTATAAAGTCTACGGACAGGTCTTCTTTGTCTCAGCCAGCCGTTTCGGCGATGCCTTTGACTTCAAAGAAGCGCTCGAGAAAATCACCATCGATGTCAGCCGCGCCCACCTGTGGGACCTTTCGGCGGTCAACGCCCTCGACCGCATCGTTTTGAAATTTCGGCGCGAGGGCACCGAAGTCGAACTTATCGGCATGAATCAAGCCAGCGAAACGCTGGTTCTGCGAGTGGCTAAGTTTGACAGGCCGGGTGCCATCGACCAGCTTGGTGGTCACTAAGGTGCCATTACAGTTGCGTTAAGCAGACACAAACTCCACTCAATTCCAACCGGAACGACCCGCTATGGCGCTTACACAAAAAAATCCGACCCCAAAAGATATGCCCCAGATCCTGACCTGCACCGATGGCTCCCACTACGCCAATAGCGTTTACCATTATTCTGCTTGGGCGGCGAAGCAAATGGGGGCTTCGATCCATGTCCTCCACATGCTCGATCCACTCCATGAGGATCCCCTCAACGCCGACTTTAGCGGAAGCATCGGCCTCGGCGCGAAGAAGGCCTTGATGGAAGAACTGGTCGAGCTCGAGGCCACCCGGGCCCGCATCGCGTTGAAGCGCGGCCAGGCCATTTTGGACGATGCCAGGGAGCGTATGGTCGAAGCCGGTGTGGCCCGCGTGACCACCGAGCAGCGCCATGAGCGGCTGAGCGACTCGATCGATCAATACCACAGCAAAGTGGATCTCGTCGTCCTGGGAAAGCGCGGCAATCACGCCGATTTCGCCAAAGGGCACCTCGGTAGTAACCTGGAGCGCGTCATCCGCAGCTGCACCCACCCTGTGCTAGTGGCTTCCAGTGCGGAATATCCCATGCAGCGCTTTGTGCTCGCTTTCGACGGCGGCCAGAGTGCTCAAAAGGCTGTTCGCTACGCCGCTGAATCATCGCTCCTCAAGGGCATGTCCTGCCACCTCATTTGCGCCGGGAAGGCAGAACCAAAGCTCCAGACTGCGCTGGAAGCCGCGCAGGCAGAACTGAAAGCAGCTGGCTACGAGGTGGATGTAGATATACTCGAAGGAGAGCCCGCCACCGTCATCACCGAGGCGATCGACAAAGAAAGCGCGGATTTGCTTGTCATGGGTGCCTACGGCAGCTCACGCCTTCGCAAATTCTTCGTCGGCAGCACAACCACAGAGATGATCCGCGGCACCAAGCGCCCGGTTTTGCTTTTCCGCTAAGTTGGCAGCAAACATTGGGAAATAGTGGTGTGCTCGCTTGTCGAGCGCCGGATGTCTTGATGCCCGAGATAGTTCTTTCTTATTTTATTGCCTGCAAATAAATTTTAGAGTTGACCTGATCAATTCTTTACTTTTCAACTTAGCCTCATGCGACGTATCCGAAGAATAAAGTGCCCTGAAGCACCAACTATGTATCATGCGATGAGCCGAGTTGTGGGCGGGGAGATGCTGCTAGAGAAGCGGGAGAAGGAGGTGTTGCGTAAGATGATGTGGCAAGTGGCTAACTTCTGCGGGGTCGAGGTGCTGACGTATTGTATCATGAGCAATCATTTCCACGTGTTGATTCGTGTGCCGGAAAAGGATCGGGCGGTATCGGATGCCGAACTGCTGCGGCGCTTTAAGGTGCTCTACCCGAAACCGACAAAGTACCAAACCGCTTCATTTGCACGCCTGGAAACGGCTCTGCGGGAGGGCACGGAGGATGCGTTGAAGATCCGGGAGCAGTTGTTGGCGCGGATGCACGATCTCTCTGAATTTATGAAGACGCTGAAACAGCGTTTCTCCATCTGGTACAACCGGAATCATAATAATCGCCTGGGAACTTTGTGGATGGAGCGCTTTAAGAGCGTGCTGGTGGAGGGCGCAGGCAATCCCCTGCAAACCATGGCGGCGTATATTGACTTGAATCCTGTCAGAGCGGATCTCGTGGAAGATCCAAAGGACTATCGCTGGTGCGGCTACGCGGAGGCCGTGGCGGGCAATCAAAAAGCGCAGCAGGGACTCGGAATCATTTGGGCGGTTCATGCGGGATCCGGGATACGAGATGCGGGGCGTGGGATACGAGATACGGGATCCGGGCGGCGCGGCTCTGATAAGCTGATGCAGGCGGCTAGCTTGAA
>REBV01000064.1 GCA_007692545.1 Puniceicoccaceae bacterium | reverse complement strand
CCGTATCCCGCATCCCGCATCCCGCATCCCGTATCCCGCATCCCGTATCCCGTATCCCGATCAAAGTTCGTCGTCGTCGACGGAGCCGAGGGCGGAGGCTTTTTGATATTCGGTGACGCGGCCTTCGAAGAAGTTTTGCTCCTTCTTGATGTCCATCATCTCGGCCAGCCAGGGGAAGGGGTTCTCCACGCCGCCGGCGATGGGTTTGAGACCGACGCCTTCGAGGCGGCGGTCGGCGATGTAATCAATGTACTGGCAAAACTCGTCGGCACTCAGGCCGACGGCGTTGACGGGAAGGCAGTCACAAATGAACTCCTTCTCCAGAGAGATGGCTTCGCGCATGAGATCCGTCAGCTCCTCGCGGAACTCGGGCGTCCAGACGTCTTCGTTCTCCTCGATCAGGTCCATCAGCAGGTTACGGAAGACCTCGATGTGGTTGGATTCGTCGCGCAGGGTGTAGCGGAACATTTGCCCGATGCCGGGGAATTTGTTCTGACGGTAGAGCGAAAGCACCATGCCGAAGAGGCCGTAGAACTGGGTGCCTTCCATGCACTGCCCGAAGAGGAAGAGGTTTTTGGCGAAGGCCTGCTTGTCGGCGGTGGTCGTGAGATCCATGTCGCGGCGCAGGGCGCGGGAGTTGGATACGACGAAATTCGTCTTTTTCTCGATGGTGGGGATGTCCTCAAACATGGCCTCACACTCGTGCGGGTTGATCCCGAGCGAGCTGATCATATAAACCAGCGAGTCGGCGTGGATATTTTCCTCGTGGGCGTGGCGGCCCAGGACGAGCTTGAGCTCAGGGGCGGTGACCAGTTCGCGGGTGACGTGCTGAATGTTATCCCCGACAATGCCCTCGGCAGCAGAGAAGTAGCCGATGGCCATTTTGATGATCCAGCGCTCGACATCGGCCAGCTCAGTGCTGCGCCAGAGTTCGACGTCTTTCTGCATCGGGATGTCCTCCGGCTCCCAGTGGTTGTTCTTCATCGTCTTGTAGAGATCGTAGGCCCACTGATACTTGAGCGGGAGGATATTGAAGAACATGGTTTCCTTACCATTGATCACCTGCTTGGCACGAAAAGCCGCTTCTGCCTTGGCCTGATCGAGAACGAAGGTTTTGTCTCCGATTGTATAGCTTTTTTCCATGGGTCGTCTGTGTCGTTTGAGTGTTTGTTTTGAATAAATAAAAATTTTAAACTGTGCCGCCGTAGCCTGTCGAAATTTAGGGATAGCTGACGCAGAACTAAAGATGTTGAGGGGCAGTGAGATAGTGAATTAAGCGACTCGCATCACTGATCAATATAGACGGGAGCATGTGCCTCTAAAATCACCATGTCAACAAAAGCCCCACAATATATCGCCATTTTTTAAGTTTTTAACACTAGATGTAGTTATTATGCACATTTTGTTAACATTACAATGTTAGCAAGTATTAGGCCCGGGGCAGGCAGTTTGTCTATTTTATACACAAAAATTTTTATATCTCCCGGAGGCGCAACGCCATTCGCCGGGATCAGTGATTGCACTTTGCAGGCGCACTTGGCCTTATTCGGCTATCCAATACATTTGCGCAGCCCAATGAGAGCCCTACTTAAAGAGAACAAAAAGACACTGGCTTTGGCTTTTCCCATCATCGCCGGGCAGCTCAGTCAGATGCTAATGGGTCTGGTCGACACGCTGATGATCGGGCGTCTCGGCACGGTCGAATTGGCGGCGGCGGCCTTTGTCAACGTGCTCTTCTTTCTGGCCTTCGTGCCGGCCATCGGGTGGTTTGCGGCGGTCTCGGTGCAGGTTTCCCACGCCTATGGGGCCAACCGGCAGGCCGAAAGCGCGGAATCCTTCCGCAACGGGCTGCTCGCCTCGGTATTGATCGGCTTGGTGCTTTCCTGCCTGCTCCTCGCCGCCATTCCGCTGCTGGGACTGCTGCGGCAGCCGCCCGAGGTGGTGGCCATGACCCCACCCTACCTGCTTTGGATAGCGCTTTCGCTGATCCCCATCGTGCCGGCGATGACGATTAAATCCTTCGCCGAATCCAGAAACCACCCCTGGGCTGTTTTTTGGATCCTGTTATCCAGCGTCGCGCTCAACGTCATCCTGAACTACGCCCTGATTTTCGGCAATCTCGGGGCACCCGCGCTGGGTCTGGTCGGTGCGGGCCTGGCGACCTTCATTGCCCGGGCTCTGAGCCTGGCGGCCCTCCTGCTTTATTTGAACCGCTCAAAGGCGATGTCGCCCGGTCGCCCACAACGCTGGCTCAAGCGTCTCGATCGGGGCGAATGCCTCGAAACCACGCGGATGGCGGTACCCATCGCCGGGCAATTGCTTATGGAAATCGGTGCCTTCACCGTGGCCGCGCTGCTGATCGGCCAGTTCGGTCCAGTGGCCCTGGCCTCGCACCAGATCGTATTGAGCTGCGCCTCCTTTACCTTCATGCTACCGCTCGGTCTATCCATGGCCGTGACCATCCGCGTCGGCCATAGTCTCGGCCGGGGAGACGCCCACCAATGCCGCGACCTGCTGGCCGGGGCCCATCTGACCACCTTGCTCATGATGGGCAGTTGTGCCCTCGCCTACATCCTGGCGGGCGACCGCATCGCAGCCGCCTTTAGCGCCGACCCCGAGGTCATTGCACTCACCAGCGCAATCTTTATCGTGGTCGCTTTCTTTCAAATATTCGACGGCATTCAGATCATCAGTATGGGCGCACTGCGAGCGCTGAAAGACGTGAACGTCCCCACAGTGATTATTTTCGCCTGTTTCTGGATGGTCGGTATTCCGCTGGGCGCTCTGCTGGGCTTTCCCTATGATTTTGGCGCACAAGGCCTGTGGATGGGCCTGGCCAGCGGACTCGTACTGGCGGCCCTGACGCTCAGCATTCGACTCGTGATCAAAATGAGCGCTCAAGCGAAGGAAAACTCCCAAAAACCATCCAGCAATCATTAGGGGGCTTCTGCCCCCCGCCGGAGCACTTTCGCTGACCCAAGGGCAGGTTTTCGAAACTCCCCTTAATTCGATTCAGTTTTGAACCGCCACCAGTGTGACCCGTCATTAAGGGCACCGACGGGGCGCTGCCCGACACGGAACGCGCCACCATCGATCAAAAAGTAGTAATGTGTGTCCGCCTCAAGCGGTGGCAGATTTTCAACCCGCAGCACGCGCTTACCCTGCGAAGGATGGGTGACATCGAGGTGAATGTCCCAGACCGGGTTTTCCTCGTCGGACAGTTGAAACAGCCGGATACGGCGGTCGCCGGTTTGTGAAAAATCGAGCGGATGACTGAAATGCATTTCAAAAAAATCAAGCCCGACAGGTGCGAAGGTGCTGTTGTTTGGATACAGACGGGTCAGGTGTGGTGAGAACATGAGCAGCCGCTGCCATCCCCAATTCTGTTGTTCCTCCAACTCTCCGGCCCTTGCCGGCTTGGGCACGCCAATCGAAGCCGCGTATTGATGCCAAGCGCGCGCCATGCGGGTGCGCCGCTCAGGATAACACTCCGACAAATCAGTTGTTTCGCCACGATCCTCGGCGAGATTAAAGAGCTGCCAGGGCCCGTTGTGCATCGCCACCAACTTGAAATCGCCATCAATCCAGGCCCGGGATTCATGGTAAAGCGGATTGAGAAAAGCATGAAAGCGCGGCGGCGCGACAAAGGGTTCGCCCTCGACCAACGCAGCCAGAAAGGTCCTGCCGGTTAATGGCTTGAGGGATTGCCCCTCCCACTCCCCGGGATACTCCACTCCAGCTATGTCAATAAAGGTGGGATACAAATCCGTGATGTCCGCCGGAATGTCGGTAATACTCCCCGCCATTGCCTGCGGGAGAACGGAGGGCCAGCGAACAATGAAGGGCACCGCGAGTCCACCCTCGTGAGAGGTTTGTTTGTAAAGATTGAAGGGTGTGTTTTGCACCCATGCCCAGCCGCTGCTAAGGGTTTGGTTGGAACCGGCTTGCCAGGGGATGTGCCGGTGGTCGGTCCGAATGTTTCCGTGGTTGTAATAGCCGCCATTGTCGGAGAGGAAGATGACTAAGGTCTCATCGAGCACCCCGCGTGCCTCAAGGTGCTCCAAAAGCCGACCGATCCCTTGATCCATTTCATCCACCATCGCGGCATAAGCGGCCATCCGGCTGTCCTCTACCTTCCGACGAAAATCAGTCATTTGATCCCAGGGGCGAACGGCAACTTCAGCGGGCGCGGGAACCATCTCGGCATCAATCAAACCCATCGCCCGTTGCCGTTCGAGACGCCGATTCCGAATCACTTCAAACCCTTCCAGATAGCGACCAAGGTACTTCTCGACCGTCTCCTTCCGCGCCTGCAAGGGATGATGCGGGGCATTATAGGAGACGAACATGAAAAACGGTTGATCCGCATCCAAAGCTTCCTCGATGTAGTGGATACTGCGATCAGTGATCACAGTAGTGGCATCGAAATCCGGACCAAAATCATGAAAAGGAGTATGCTCCAAATACCAATCGTCCCCGCCCGCGTAACAATCGGTCATACCGCTCAAAAAGCCATGGAAGCGGTCAAAAAAGCCCGGAGCGAGGGGGTGCCGGTTGGAGGCATGCCACTTGCCTGTCGTCGCCGTGAGATAACCGGCTTCGCGCAGGGATTGCGGCAA
>REBV01000066.1 GCA_007692545.1 Puniceicoccaceae bacterium | reverse complement strand
ATCACAAACGCGTCCCCTGCCCAAGCGATCGCATCAGGTTCGTTCCGCAGGCGAAGCGTGCCAAGTACCCTGCCCTCCTCCCTATCGTAGGCGATGTAGTTGGCACGACTCTCCTCCTCTGAAACTCCAGCGAGATAACGTCCATCCGTGGACAAGGCTATCTTATGTGGCACGGTAAACCCGCGCGCCTCGGCTAAAACCTGCGATTCGCCGAGCTGTCCAGTCGCAACATCCACAGTGATCGCGGCAAGGCCGCCGCGCCCGCCATCGGCATAGGTGTAAAATACTGTCGTGGTTGCAGCCGAGAGCGAACCGGTGGCAAACGTGAGAAAAAAAACGAGGGCGGAAAGAGCGAAGTGACGATTCATTGCTCCAAAGCTCATCTCTGGAAATATCACAGAGACAATCTGAATTCTTTGGGATCACGTTATTTCACCTCGCTGTAACATGATCGGATTTCTGATGGCTGATAATGCCACAATGCTCCGAACTCACCTCCGAGATGACCGGAGGGAGCATCCGCCATCCGCTATCAGAAATCAACGCCCCGACGGCACGCTGCTTCCGAAGTAACTGCTGATTTCGGTGGCGTCTTTCCAAAGAAAGTCGAGAGCGTAAAATTCGCGCATCGCCTCTGTCTGAAGATGAACCATGACGTCAAAGGCATCGACGACCAGCCAGCCTGTACCCGTGTCCTTCTCTGCCCCAATCACACCAACCTTGTTTTCCTTCAGATAGCTATCGAGAGAATCGCGCAGGGCACGGAGGTGGGGGTCTGAAGTCCCTGTTGCCAGGATGATGAAATCCGTTACCGGAGATTTGCCCCGAAGGTCGAGCACTTTGAGCCCCTCGGCCTTCATGTCGTCGAGTGTTTGCACCAAACCTCGCAAGAGCGTTTCCGCATTTTCATCAATTGATACGTCTCCCATAATTTTTTTTTGAAACGTCAGCTTGGACGATAAAGTCCGTTTTGGCGAATAAAAGCGGCCACCTTTTTTGGCACATTTGCGTTAAGGATCTGAGCATCGTGTCGGATTGCGGTCGAACTGGCAGGCAGGAGAGGGCCGTCAACCCAAGCCACGCGCAAGTCGGCCACCTCAGGAATGGAGACATCAGCGGTACCTTCGCGGCGATAAACTAAAAACGTGACCAAGCAGGCGATTTCCTCGATGGCGTACCACTTTGGGAGCTGCCTGAGCTGATCAGTGCCAATCAACCAGTAATGCTCATGCTCGGGATACTCGCTGGCGAGGTGGCGTACAGTGTCGATGGAAAAACTTTTGCCACCGCGCCTGAGCTCCCAATCGCAGATCGTAAAGCGCGGCTCGTGTTCAATCGCGAGGCGCAGCATGGCTAGGCGCTGCGCCGCGGTTGCGGCAGCGGCCTGCGCTTTTAGCGGCGACTGCGCGGCCGGAATAAACAGAACACGGCCTTCGCCCTCCACACTCCTCAATGCCTGCTCTGCGATGCCGAGGTGTGCGGAATGAATAGGATCAAAAGAACCACCAAAAAGAATAAGTGCAGGTTTTTTAAGCATGGGACTTTACCGCCCTTAACAAAGGGGAAAATGCCAAACAAAGCACCCCAAAAGCTTAAAATTCTGGTTCTACGGCCAGCGCTCGCTCAAGGCTAATCAGCGCATTCTCCAGTGCACTCGCTTTTTGCTGGAGGCGGGTCCAGTTTTCACCCGCCTTAACCTCCGCTTCCAGTGACTCGGCCGCTGCCAACAATTCCCTCGCTTCAAAAACAGAGGCAACTCCTTTGACCTGATGAGCGTAGCGTCCGAGCTTGTACTCGTCTCGCTCCCGAACCGAACGACGTAACTCGACCAATTCCTCCTCCAGCGAATCAGAAAAAACCTTCGCAGCTTCCAACATGTCTGAACGATCCTCCGGACTCAACGACTTCAGCCAAGCCCTTACCTCGACTTCAACTGTTGGCTTAATGCCCCCGTCATCTCCAGCATCCAAGGCGGCGTCCACCTCACCAAGGACACGCTGCAATCGGTCTGTCCGGAAAGGTTTGGAAATGTAATCGTTCATACCCGCATCCATGCACGCTTGCCGATCTTCATCCATCGCGTTTGCCGTAATCGCCACAATGTGGACTGGCGTCTTGCCCTCCGCCTGCTCCACCTCGCGAATCCGACGGGTCGCCTCAAGGCCGTCGACGTTCGGCATTTCCACATCCATTAAAATCAAATCGAACTCACCTTTGACGTACGCCTCGACGGCTTCAGCCCCATCCTCCACAACCGTCACTTCGTGCCCCATCTTCGTCAATCGAGTCCGCGCAATGGTCTGGTTGACGAGGTTATCTTCCGCCAACAGAACTCGACGACCGATCTGCGCTGCAACAGGAAACTCCGTACCGTTGCGCGAAAGCGCGTCAGCCGCCCGTTTAACACCAAATGTCTCCATCACGACTTCCAAAAGTACATTCCTCCGGACGGGCTTGGACAAGGCGCGCGCCAAGCCCATTTCTTTCGCACGATCCACTTCCTCCCTGTTTAACGAGGATGATAAAAGGATGATTTTACAATTTTCCGCAAAAGGCCGCTTTTTGATGATCGCCGCCAAATCAAGCCCCGTCAAATCCGGCATCTGCTGATCCAACAAAATCAGCCGATAAGGCGCGTCCGCCTCTGCCGCTGCCTCCATCTTTCGCAGCGCTTCAACAGCATCAATGGCTGATTCCGCCTCAAAACCCCACTGTTTGCACAACGCACAACTGATTTTCCGGTTAGTGCCATTATCATCAACCACCAGCACCCGAGTGCCGGCCAACTCTCCAATCTGCTCGACCACCTCCGCACCAGGGTCTGCCGGAACTTCACAAGGAAGCGAAAAGATAAAACGCGAGCCTTTGCCGACGGTGCTTTCCACATCGAGCGATCCGCCCATCATGGAAACCAACTCACGACAAATCGACAGCCCTAAGCCAGTGCCGCCAAAGCGGCGGGTGGTCGACATATCCGCCTGGGTGAAGCTTTCAAAGATCGCCTCCAGCCTGTCCTCCTCAATCCCAATACCCGTGTCCTCAACGATGAAGTCCAAGGTCACACCGTAACGACTTTGATTGGCGACTTGCGCCCGAAGAATGATTTCCCCGTCAAACGTAAACTTGAGCGCATTACTCAAAAGATTTGCCAGCACTTGACGAAAACGAAGCGGGTCTCCGATGATGTAGCCTGGGAGATCCGGTTCACAGGCGAGGATCAACTCGTTCCCCCGCTCACGAGCTTGAGAGGAAAAGCTCTCGACCAATTCCTCTAATACGTGGAAAGGCTCAAAGCTGAGGCGCTCGAGATTCATCTGCCCGGCCTCAATCTTGGAAAAGTCCAAAATGTCATTAACCAGCGCAAGTAGGGTGCTGCCAGAGTGGATAATCGTCTCCAAGTAGCTCTTCTGCTCTGCATTCAAATAAGTCTCCTGGCAAAGTTCCGCCGCCCCAATCACTCCGTTAATGGGTGTCCGGATCTCGTGACTCATGGTGGCAAGGAAGTTGGTTTTTGCTTGGCTAGCGATCTGCATCTCCTCCATCGCTACCTTAAGCTCCTTTTCGTAGCGCTTCCGCTCTGAAATGTCCCGGGCCACGCTAAGCGTTCCAATAGTTTGGCCAAGACTGTCGATCAACGCCGCCGTGGTGGTCATCCACCAGCACTTTCCACCATTTAAAAAACAAACTTCCTCAATATGATTCACGCTCGCCTTGCCGGTTTCGAGCACCTCAGCATCCACGGCCGCAAAACGCTCTGCAATGTCTCGCGAAATGAAATCTTCAAGTAGCTTGCCAACATCACCCGAAGATCTTGCCTTTAGACCAACTGCCACCCGGAAAGAAGCACTGGAAACAAGAACTCGCCCCAACTGATCGCGGATGAAAATAATATCCGGCGAGTGTTCCATCAACATCTGGAGCATATTAAACTCCGATCGACTACTCGGCCTTACCCGTCCACCAACGGTCGGGTGCTCTAACAAGTAACCGTGCAAGACGGGCTCTTCATCCGAGTGCTGCAGAGTCAAATCCGCCTCAATAATTGCCCCGACAACTTCTCTTGAACTCGTCCGCCCACGCCAAAAACCATGATCGTCGACCTGCGCGCGGATATCCGCAAATGAGCCACCACCGCCAAACACATAAAACTCATCCATGGTGATCCCCCCGGGCGCCTCATCCTCAAAACCATAAAGTCTCTCGAAGGCCTGGTTCCAAACCAGCAACACTCCCGTCGACCGATCCACTTGGAAATATCCCCAAGGTGATTCGGACAAGGAAGCTGGAAGGTGGAATTGTTTCCGAGGGCTCATTTGTCAAAATTTTGTAATTCGAAGCATCGTATTCACCAGAATTAATGGCAATAAATATTACATAGGGTCCTTTTTTAGAAAAAATAAGGTTTATACCCTATTTGTTCGGACGGCAGCTCAAATACAAGTAGTCCAGGAGCGCCTGACATCACTTTGACATACGGAAACTACCCAAATCCAAGTAAACTAGTTTCACTTGGCTGCCAAAAATGCGCGGATGCGCTGGTGAAGGGCGGGGCCGCCATCTTCCAAAACATAGTGTCCGCAATCTTCCATACAGTCGACGGTAGCCTCAGGGAAGAAGGTCTTCCACCGCTCCATAAAGGCTTTCGTAAAGCAAAAATCCAGAGCTCCCCACGCGATCAACACCGGTTTATCCCGCAAATTTGCCAAGCCCTCCTCCACCGCTACCAA
>REBV01000203.1 GCA_007692545.1 Puniceicoccaceae bacterium | reverse complement strand
CTGTCCAGCGCTGCGCTGGACAATCAACACGCAGCTACGCAAGGCCTCCTGTGGGTATAGGGGTGGGGTAAGCCAGAATGGCTAGTTGCGCGCGCAGGCAACTATTCAACCCACAAGCTTTCAGTAGGTTAAGGCCATTGAGTACTCGGCTTGATCGATAG
The DNA here is from genome assembly GCA_007692545.1 of Puniceicoccaceae bacterium. Taxonomy (GTDB): domain Bacteria; phylum Verrucomicrobiota; class Verrucomicrobiia; order Opitutales; family Coraliomargaritaceae; genus Thalassobacterium. The sequence goes on along the minus strand of REBV01000203.1, from coordinate 4,571 downwards.
TCACCTCAGCTACCTCCCAGCAGTGTCATTCTGCCTATTCAAAGTCGATATTTCAGGAAATCGGTGATTGCAGGAGGTTTAACGTTGCCTATCATTCGCTGCAGATATAGCCATAGTCACCTGGATTAGGACACCCAGAAACGTTTGAACATTCAAACGTTTGAACGTTTTGAGGGGAAATGCCTTAACCAGACTGGCCACAGCTATAACTTCTGCACATACCGAACCACTTTCGGCAATCGGTGTGCATGGGCGTTGTTAGGATGAGACAGCTTGCTTCAAGGAATTCATAGGCATGGTGCGTTCCCAAAAATCTATCAATGGGGCAATAGGAGTTGAGATGGAGAACGCACTCTTGTAGCTGGCCGCAGACCAGCCCGCCATATTGGCTGGAATTCATAATCGCCAGGTGGATAACCGAATGAATACAGCCCATCTAGCATAGTGCTGGGTCTATTCACTGGCATAACCACGGATCAGAAGACGCCGAACCCGCCTGCTTGTGGACGAGGTCGTGATCACCGTTACCACGTAGCGCTTGAGCCAGGCCATATTAGCGAGATCGGCAATCGCAGCCTCGCGGCTGAAGAATCGTAGATGCTCGCCGTTATAGAGCTCAAGGAGGAAGCCTTCGACATCGCCGAAATGATCATAAAGCAAGCCACTGATTTTGCCGGAGCGCACCAGGGGGTTGGCCGTTTGCGGACCTTCGAGGCCTTGGGTGTCGTCAAGCAGGTCATCATCGCCCGGCTCGAAAAAGGGATCGTCCTTGCTATCATCAGGTTCGCCTCCGCCAGGCCCCTCTCCGCCATCATCGGGCTCGCCTCCGCCAGGTTCCTCTCCTGGGATCATGACATCAACTGCACCGTTCGGTGTCGGCGTTACCGCCACGGGATTGCCGCCTAGAGCAATCAGTTTTTCAGCCAGCATATCAACGTATCGCAGAAAGGTGATTCGCCATCGAGCACTAAACGAGGGTTGTTCACTGCGCCAGCGCATGACTGAGTATAATCGCGTGTAATGCGCGACCATCGCATCCTTAACGCTGACCGGCACGCCGAGTTGAAAACCGCCAACGGTCTCCCGCCAATCGGCAGCCTCGCGCCGCGCAATTTGGATATCCTCCCGCGACGGTTGCTCGATCAAAAGTGCAAAATCCCCCTCTTGATCGACGACTGGCTGATCGATGACCGAGAGATCGGTAATCAATGTCCTATTATCGCCAATGTCGAACACTCCGCGCGGGATTTGATCGTCGAACTCCCCGGCGAAGATTTGGATACCGGCAAGCAGTTTGCGTGCTTCAGCAAGCTCGATTGGTCTTTCTAATGGGACGACTGGCCTACGGCGTATTTCGTTGGTAATCTGACGCACCGATACGTCAAACCGCTGGCCTCGTTTCACCCCGAATGGAAAGCGCGCGGCCACGATCCCGTTCTGCCGCTTTAAGCTTCTAGGAATCGGCACATAGCGCGAACCTCCACCCGGCAGGGCGATAGTATTGTCATCAACAACAGTAATCTCGTGGCGCGGATAAAAACGATCTGCAAGGGCGACAACCACTTCCGCGCTCCATGTTGACAGGCTTATGTGAACAGACGTTCCATCAGGGGGCGGTACAGGCCATTCCAGCAAAAGTTCATCCGGAGGCAGACTATCGGTAATGATTCCGGGCGTTGCGGCAATTTCGAAAGTATGGAACGCAACCCGGGAAGCCTCATCGCCAGGATTTGCAATTTCGCTGAAGGCGATATTGCGCTGTGCGAGCTTGTCCGACGTGTTCGGTCGAGCTCCATTCGGAATTGGCGCCCCGGCAAACTCAATCTGAGCGACGAGACATTGGTGTTCGCCCATCAGATGGGCTGACAGAGGGATCGGAGAGGCGCCGGAATTCGGAGACGGCGGCAGATATGGCGTGGTCAGATTGTTGTCAATCAGGGCACCAAAGAAGGTCGAGACCTCACTACCGGCTACGGGATTGATATCCTCGACATTTTCCGGATCGGTCTGATTTTCTGGTGCCGAATCACGGTCACGGGCAAAAAACGGGAATGACAGCCATGCATCTCCAGCGGGTGTGACACCAGGCAGCGCAATCGGTGCCGCATTGTTGGTGCGCCGATAGCCTTCGATGGGCTGATCGCCTGCACCAAGCCGATAAGTCAGCGCCGCAGTCGTCTGCGACGTGAAAATCCGGAAGAAAACCCGCGTGTCGTCAGCAACGGCCGCCTGCCCATTCAGACGAACCCGTGCAATGGCGAAATTGTAAACCCGCTCATTGCTGTCCGTCGTTCGCTCAAACGGGCTGAGCGCCGAACCAGATTGGCTCAGGCTCAAACTTTCAAACTGCGCTGGTGTGATCGAATTGGTCAGATTGACGATAAATTGTCGAGCCTGGGCAGCTGTCGCATTAGCCGGCAAGGATGTGCCGAAAAGCGACGAGCCTGCCACAACAGGAAAGACACGGACATCGGAGCTGAGCCAGGGGGTGTCGTTTCCATTGGCAAAATCAAGCGAATAGGGATTTGCCGATTTCACAAGTCGGATCAATGCGGTGTCCTCGAGGGAATCGCCCATTGTCGGAGCCAGCACCGCATTGACTCGAACGTCGCGGAGGTCGTCGGCAAAGTCGAAGGCATTTCCCGTAAACCGCACCCGGTAGGTGAAGGTAAAACGCTGGACTCGATCCGCAAGCGGAGGACTGTCTGTCGATAAGCCCGTCGGCTCGATGACAAACCCTGGTGCGCCTTCGGGTGCGACGTTTGGTGCCCAGGCGTTAAGCTGTGTCTGACTTGGCGAGAGCGTTGTAATCCCGCCACCAGGAAATTCGCTCGGCCTCAAACCATTGACTGAAACAAGGACAGCACCTTCGAATGCCATCATACCGATGGTTTCGTCCTCACCGAAGGTGCTCCGTTCTAGGATCAGTTGGAAGGTGCGTCGAGGTCGGGCCAGCCAGTTGGTGATATTGACGAAGACGCCCTTGATATCGTCGAACACCCTGGGATCAGCTGGCCCATAGCCAAAGCCCTCGCCCTTGGCCGCATCGGGACCCGTGCGGTCGAACTCGGCTTGAGTATTGATTTCGCTGTCGCCAGTGAGGTTCAGGTCAATGTAATGGTGGAAGGTGGCACCGGTAACGATGCGCCCGACGCCGACACGCCACCCATCATAGATGCAGAGGGTGTTGACGGCTTTAGGCTCAGCCAGGACTGAATCGACAATGGAGGCATTGCTGCTTGCACGGCGCTGGCGCTGCTCACGAACCTGACCGGTTGCGATCACTCGGGGAAACTCTCGGGCACCACCGAGTGCCGGGAACTCATCATTCCCGGCACCGAGGATCGGATGGTCAGCCTCATATGCTGCTCTTATTGCTGCCGCATCGGGGCCATCCTCTACTGCACCGATCGTATTACCCTCATGCATATGATCTGGGTAGACAGTAATGTCACGACCGTTCCGCCGCAGGATCGGATGAGTCGGTTGAACGACCTCAAGCGGTTGGGGTATGGAATCCGATTGATTCTCAAAATAGACATACACCTCTTCGGGCTCGCCCTGGGTGTAGTCACCGGCCGGGTTTTCTTGCACTGTATCGGCACGAACCGTGCCGAAGGGCAAAAAATTATGCGGAAAGTCAGCTTCCATCGGCGAGGTGGTGTCATTTGGCCCGAACCATGCACGCATGGCCCGCACCCGCGGGAGGTGACCGCACAGGACGGAGCCTAGGCTGTCATGGTCACCGGTTGCGAACACGCCACCGCCCTCATTCATGAAATTGGAAATCGCAGTACGCTGAGCCAGAGGCAGAGCAGGGTTACTCGATCCGGAACCATTTGAGCTGTTGCGTCCTTCAAGACCAATCAGCCAAATTACGTCATATTGTGTTAGATCGTGGGTACTGAAGTCAAAATTCTGAAAGTCCGCATCGGGATCAGATTGACGATGGGCTTTCGTTACGTCCATGCCAGAAGACTCGAGCGCATCAACAAGCACGGTATAACTAAAATCGATCGGGCTTTGAACAAAACGATAGCTCGATTCCAGAACAATAAGAACTTTCGGTGACATAGCATACTCCTGAATTAACTAGGAAAATTCAAAGACCTGCTATACCGACATGCTTATAACATGAGAGGCATGGGGTGAATAGAAGGCATCTTTTTCTTTCATCTCGCACTTCACGGAACTACTAAGTAAGTGAAGGCAATAGCGGCAAAGGAAAAACTATTCGCAGGTCTCACGGATAATTTTCCCTAGATAGTGCATTAGCGGGAAGGATATGAACACGAGACTAATAGAACTTTAGGCACAGACATCCTTACCCTTTAAGGACTATCTTTCCCTGAAGCCCCATAACACTAAGTTTCTGAGGTTTAGGAACAATAAGCCTTAAATGAGGCTTCTCAAGTTCCTTACTCGAGTTGAGTTCAATGTACTCAGATTGGAAATATATATCTATTACCCGCAAGGGTACTTTTGCAATAAAAATTTCCAGCGATTTTGGAGTAGCTGCCCGCGCCACAACCCCTCCATAGCTGGATTTCTTACGGAAACCCTCTCTAAAT
>REBV01000184.1 GCA_007692545.1 Puniceicoccaceae bacterium | reverse complement strand
GTGAAGACATCGCCCTGGTCGGCTTCAAAGAAGCCGAATGGGCCGAGTGCTTATAAAAACGTAGAGACGAGCTCTTGAGGAGCGTAGCTTTTGACGAAGACTCTTCCTGCTTTGCATTTCGTGTCTCTTTAGGGCAAGACTCATTCTGTGCCCGAACTGCCCGAAGTCAAAACCATCCAGGATCAACTCAACTGCGACATGCCCTTTCGTATCAGCCGGGTGCAGCGCAGCCGTGTCGCAGGCTCCATCATCCACACCCCTTTGCCCCGGCTGGTGGGTCGCACAATCACCCACATCGAGCGCACGGGCAAGCTGCTCGACTTCCGGCTCGATGATGGCCGCCAGCTACTGAGCCACCTCGGCATGTCGGGTGCCTGGTTGATCGCCTCGACGCCCATCACCGAAAAACACACCCACCTTCAATTTCAGGGCGAGTCTCCGGCGGGTGTCCGCTATCTGGCCTATGTGGACCCCCGTCGTTTCGGACACATGTACTTGTACACCGCCGAGCAAGCGGCGGCCAAACTGAGCCAACTCGGACATGACCTGCTCTCGCCGCTCTTCACGCTCAAGTATTTCACAGATGCCCTACTCAAGTACCCACAACGCATGATTAAAGTCACCCTGCTGGATCAATCGCTCTTCGCGGGCAGCGGCAACTACATCGCCAACGAAATCTGCGCGCATGGCAGAGTGCGACCAAACCGGCAGGTGCACACACTCAGCCGGGCGGAAATCAAGCGCCTGCATCAAGGCGTTCATCAAGTGCTCTCTCCCACCATCGGCAACGGCGGCACCGCCTTCGGCGGCGGCTACCGGGATGCCAACGGCGAACGGGGCACCGGCGTGCAGCATCTGGTCGTCTTCTACCAATCCACCTGCCAGCTATGCCGCCGGACTCCCGTCGTCAAAACCATCCTCGCCCAACGCGGCACCTACCATTGCCCGCGTTGCCAGCGTTGATCAGGACAACTCAAAAAACTCTGACTGAGCAACTCGAGTGCGTTGCGATCCCGGGAACGCAGCTCTCCCGAGCTGCGCGAAAAGTTCAGCTACCTTCCACCGGTGACCTCTTTCTGGGGCACGCCCTCAGCGAGCAAAGCGTTCAGTTTCGACTGCCATTCCTTCTCGGCAATGACCTCGAAGCGCATGCGTTTGCTTCTCATTTCCGGGGCGAGATGCGCCCAATCGCTCTCCTGTGCCAACTCGGTGCAGCGGTTAAACACCGTCCGCTTGTAATCCGTATCCTCATTCATTAAGTGGGTGCCCTTCGTCTCGACGACATAAAGGCGACTGTACGGTTCTGCCGTCACTTTGCCTTGCTCCGAAAGCGCAAAAATGAAATCGGCATAGATGCGCTCACGCTTCCATCCCTGAACGCGGTAGTCCTTGCGCGATGCATTGCGATACCAGAAAAACAACTCCTCCTGATCCTCCATATAGGAGGCGACCATGTTTTCCAGTTCGTTCATATCCTCTTCAAGCACATCCTCGAACAGGTTCAACTCAAACTGCTTGCCGTTGGTCTTCCAGGCACGTTTTGCCTTCTCTGGGATTTTTCGCTCTTTCGGCAGCCTGTTGAATCCAAGATTCTCGGAAACCACGATAAAGCGCATCTCACCCGACGAAAGCAGTGATTCGAACACCTCGTGCGCCAATCTATCCCGCTCCTCGCCCAGCTTACCCCGCATGTGCTCCAGAATATGAACAAAGTTGTCGGACACGATCTGTCGGGGGTTCGAATCCAAGTAGTGTGCAAACACCTTCCGCACTAGCTCATTGCCGCGCCAGGGATTCGGGCAGACATCCAGCAAGTGACAGGCCGCGAAAGCGTAGTCCAGATTCGACGCCGCATCCGCTAAAGGTTCGGCTGCTGCCTCAGGGTCTTCATTGAAAATCCGCTCCTCCAGGCCCATCCGCATGCGCCCCCGCCCCGTTTCTTCGCGCAGGGTCAAATCAAAGGCCTTCGACGCATCCATCTGCACCCAAGGCACCCGCGAGAGGATATCCGTCTCGTAGTGAACCGGTCGCCAGCCTTCTTCCCCATCGCGGATCATAAAAGCGGGCAGGATCAATTTTCGCGCCGCTTCCTTAAACTGCTTTTGCATCGGTGAGCTGATCATCGCACCCAAGTCCTTGCGCTCTCCATCCAAGGCAACGTGCCCCTGCAAGTCACCCAAGCCCTCCAAACCGAAGCCTTTGCGAATCTCGTTGAGCAAGTCCTTCCCTTTGCGCTGAAAGGCATAGACGTAACTCTCGTTCAGCAGGGCATTGCTCGTCTTGCGCGCATAAGGCTGCCGCAAAATGCGCCCCACCAACTGCGTCAGCGCGGTCTTGGAGCCGGGATTGGTCAGAATTGCCAGCACATAGGCGAAGGGGCAGTCCCAACCTTCCTGCAGCGCCTGCTTGGTGATGATAAAACGGATAGGGCAACGCTCGTCCATCAATCCCCCCACATCGTCGACATCCTTGAGCTCGTCTTTCTGACTGCTTTTGACCGCGATATTCTCGGGCTGGATATCGGCATGCGCCAGCAGATATTCACGCACATCCTCTGCATGGATGAAGCCGCTTTTGCGCTGGTCTCGACCCGTGCGCTCGACCTGGATCACGCAAATCGGGCGAATGTAGTCGCCGCCCTGCTCGTGCAGCCGCATCGCTTCCACTTCCAGCTTTTTCCGGTGCTCGACCGCCGCCAGCAACGTATCCTTCCAGTTCACCGAGTTGCTGTTCTGAATGTTCAGATCCAGTTTGATCATTTCCTCGTCGTTGAGCGCCTTGCCCGTGATTTCCACCAAAACATTGGCGTCTTTCGGCGGCGTGGCCGACAGCTCCACGATCATACAGGGATTGAAACCCTCCAGCGTGGCCTTGGCACCTTCGCTGTAAGCTTTGTGCCCTTCGTCCAAAATGATCAAGGGCTTGAGGATGCGCAGCGTGTTGCCAAGGGAGGTCTTGATCTGATGCCCCCAGAAGCCGCTCTCCTGATCAAAGGTATCGAGATTGGGAATCTCCCGCAGCAGGCTCTCCTGCCCCGCATGGTCATCCTCGCGCGGGAAGAAGCGATCAAAGCCGCCGCTGTCGCGAAACATCCGCAAGGTCTCCTTAGTCTGCCGGTTGGCCGAAGGCAACATGAGAATGAGCACGCACAGGTGATCCGCCACATCCGCCGGACTGAAACCGCTGCCCTTTTCCAAGACCAGAGTGCGCCCCGCCGAGGCCATATCGAGTTGCTGGCGATACGGGTGGTCGCGGTCTTTCAACGCGCGCAGGGTCTGCCGGTAGATTTGGCTCGTCGGCACGATCCAGAGCACAAGCCCGCGTTGATTGTGCCGGTAGTGCGTATTGACCAGATCAATCGCCCGCGTCGCCAGCAGCGTCTTGCCCCCGCCCGTCGGCACTTTGAGGCAGAAATTCGGCAACTTCTCGCCAATTCCATTCTCCCGCGGACGCAAATAGCGGTTTGGCGCGACCGCATCGAAGGCCTGTTTGACCCAATCGACTGAGTTCGCCATTTCCGCATCCACTTCGCGCATACGCTCGACCTTCTCGCGCCTCGCATACAGCTGGACGAGAAGTTCTTTGGTGCACTCAAGCACCTTGCGCTGGTAATCCTTTAGAATCATCGGCGTTTCGCGTCCATGCGCTGGTAAATTTCAAAAGGCAGTTGATGGAAGACGATTTGCAACTTCCGCAAAGTCTCTTCTTCCAGATACTTCGTGGGTGCAAAGACGAGCTTCGGCTTACCGCTGTGGCTGGGCAGGGCACGGGCCGTATCGAGCGTCAACGCCATGTTCTTCAGTGCTTCGACATCGGCCTGATACAAAAGGAATACATCGAAATTCCGGCTCTCGCCGATAAAGCCCGTCTTAGGGTCGATCTTTCCGCCGTCAAACTGCTCGCCCGTCGCCGTAAAAAAGACATAGCCCGCCAGCGTCTCAAAACTCGGCAAGTGCTCGCCATCGAGAATGGCTTGTTTTTCCAGAGCTTCGCCCAGCTTGAAATAGCTAAAGCTGCCGCCGTAGCCGGCCTTGAGCTTGGCGTCCTTGGCCGTCGGCACGCCCCGCATCACGCGGCGAACGCGCTCCGCCGTCACGTTGTCCACGTAATCTTCGCACTCAATAAGGACGAAACGACGGTTGCCGCCGTCCTCGGCATTCTGCGCCGCGACGGCATGCGCGGTGGTCCCGCTGCCCGCGAAAGAATCGAGGATGATGGAGTCTTTTTCGGTGGCGATTTGGAGGATGCGGGTAATCAAAGAAGTGGGCTTGACCGTAACAAATTCACGCGCCCCTCCATCTGGGAAAACCACGTTAAGTTCTTTTTTGGCAGAGTCAGTATGTCCGACTTCTTCGTGAGCCCATATCGTTGCGGGCACAACACCATCGCCCCCTTTCAACTGATCCCGATAGCGCTTAAATCCAGGGACTTTAGCCTTATTTTCAACGCCCCAAAAAATGAGATCCTCGCTAACATGTTTATCATGGAGATCCTTTGAATATCCCCAAACGCGCGTTTTCTTTGGCCAGACTTCTTCTCCTGTATGTGGATTCGTTATTGGATAATATAGATTGGGTCGCTCCTCAGCGGTTTTATTGCAAGTGTAGTCACTTACTCGAAACACACCTTTTGCATCTTCGTGTTTATACTGAGAATCCTTCGAATCACTGCGTTCTAGAAGGTTTCGCTGAAAAATTTCTGATTTACGATACGCAATTATATGATCGTGCAATGGTGCAATACCCTTGTGATCACTGGACGCAGAATATTTTTTCTCCCAAACAACATTCGCAACAAAATTCTCCTCCCCGAAGACCTCATCCATCAGGCAGCGCAAATGATGCACTTCGTTGTCGTCGATAGAGACAAAGATAGCACCGTCCTCAGTCAGAAGTTCGCGCAGCAGTTTAAGGCGCGGCAGCATCATGCAGCACCACTTGTCGTGGCGGGTCAGGTCTTCGCGGTCGACCGTCTTCCCCAGCCAACTCTGCATCATCGGCGAATTGACGTTGTCGTTGTAGGCCCAGCCCTCGTTCCCCGTGTTGTAGGGTGGGTCGATGTAGATGCATTTCACTTTGCCCTGATAGGTCGGGAGGAGTGCCTTGAGCGCCTTCAGGTTATCCCCTTGTAAAATCAGATTGTCATGCAGGCTTGGCTTTTGGCTCAGCCCCTTGTCCGCCACCGGAATAAGTTCGTGAAACGGCACGGCCAGATGGTGGTTCTGGACGAAGGTCTTACCTTTGAAGTGTAGATGCGGCATAGGGAAAATTCTTAAAGGTGTGGAATTGGGGCTAAATGGGAACGATTTCTAATAGACATTCGGTTCACAGAGTTATTCACAGGGGTCTGAATTGCCAAAATTGCCAGAGGCATCAGAACCGTCGGGGGCGCGCGAATGATCTAGTGGCTGGTTATAGGCACCGGCGCTTTCACTCAAAATGCCGACGCATGAGTTGTAGTAACCAGCGTGTTGATATTTCTGTTGAAATTCCGAGACCGCACGCAGCGCCAACCAATAATCCACTTCGTCATCGTCGACGTCGCAAACCCCGGCCAGCCGCCGCAACTGCTCCTCTGAAGGTAAGCGGTGCCCGTTCTCAAATTTACTGAGCGCCCCCTGATCCAGGTCCGCCTGAGCTGCAAGCTGACGCATGGACAGCCCACAGCGCTCACGCGCAGCACGCAATACAGATGCATATGTCGGTTGAGCAAACATTGACAGAATTGTGCATGACATAATTGAACATGACATTTATTGTCAACAGTGAACATTTATTTATATTTAATTAATTCTACGACGCATGCCCAGCAAATAATTGACTCCCGATGCCCTCCTATTCAGCTTTCAAAATCCACCCACAAAGGGCAACAAACCACGAAACTCATTGGCGAAACATCCGTCGAAATGCTCATAGCGGGAAGCCTGTTAAAATGGATCGCTCTAAAATAATCTTTGAGACTGTCGTCGGCAGTCGTGCTTACGGCACCCACCATGCCCAGAGCGATGAGGACATCAAGGGGATCTACATCGAGCCGACTGCCAGCTTACTGACGCTGGCAAAACCAGTGGAACAGATCAATGATGACAAAGGAGATATCGTCTATTATTCACTACGCCGTTTCCTGGATCTGGCGCTGAGCGCCAACCCAAACATTATCGAGCTGCTGTTTATGCCCGAAGAGTGTGTGCGCCGAATTCATCCGACCTTTCAGCCGATCCTCGACCACCGCCAGCTGTTTATCACCAAACAAGCCTATGTCTCACACGTTCGTTATGCGCAGTCTCAAATTAAAAAGGCCAAGGGGCAGAACAAATGGGTCAACAATCCACAGCCCGAACAAGCACCGGAGTTGATGGATTTTTGCTGGTTCGTGCCACTTCAGAGTGGACACGGAGAAGCACCGCTACGCCCGAAATCCTTAACCGACACGACGATCAAACTAGCGGAGTGCCATGCCTCTTCGATGGAACATGCGCCAAATGTCTTTCGCCTCTACCACTATGGTCCCGAAGCCAAAGGAGTCTTTCGAGGCCAATCCATTTTCTGCGAGGCCATACCCATCGAACACGAAACGACACACTGCGTCGGGCTACTCATTTTCAACGAACAAGCCTACGCGCGCGCAATTAAGGATCACCAAAATTATTGGATATGGCGAAAACATCGAAATGAGCACCGCTGGCAGACTCAAGAAAATGGACAGATCGACTATGATGCGAAAAACATGATGCATATGTTTCGCCTCATGCTATCCGCCGAAAGTATTCTGCAGCAGGGGCTACCCATTGTGCGCTTCGATGGCGAACCACTCGCCTTTTTAAAAAACGTGCTCGCGGGCGCGTTCAGTCATGAAGCTTTGTTGCAAGAAGCCGAAACGATTTCAGCCCGACTGGATAGCCTCTACGAGGAATCCACGCTTCCAGAGCAACCCGACACCGCACGCGCTGAAGAACTTCTTAAATCAGTCACACACGATTGGGAATCCGAGCATGCAGGCAATCATCTCTAAACGAATTAAAGATATCCAGCAGGAAAGGAACTGCCGCATCCTGTTTGCCTGTGAATCAGGCAGCCGTGCATGGGGCTTTCCGTCTCCAAATAGCGACTACGACGCGCGCTTTGTCTATGTGCATCCGCTTGAATGGTATCTACAAATTACGGAGCGCAAAGACACCATCGAACGCATGCTACCCGACGATCTGGATCTCGCGGGATGGGAACTGCGCAAGACACTCCATCTGTTTTCTGGTTGCAACCTCGCGCTCAATGAGTGGATCGGCAGTCCGCTCTTTTACACCGAGCCTAATACGCCATTACTGAGCGAACTGCGGGCTCTTATCCCCGCTTTTTTCAATTCAAAGAAAGCAACCTATCACTATCTAAGCATGGCGCAAAACACCATGCAGGCAGAGTGGTCATTGGATAATCGGATCAAAATAAAAAAGCTTTTCTATATTTTACGTCCACTCTGTGCCTGCCGCTGGATCGCCAATCAGCAAAGCATGCCTCCGACTCATTTTCCAAAAATGCTAGAGGCTGGGGTCGCACCTAGACCTATTGAAACGTGGATCAGAGACTTAATCCACGACAAGGCCAGCTTGATCGAAGGCGAGACCATCCATGTTCCTGAATTCGCGGCAAAGTGGATTCACAGCACAATCGAGCATGCGCTAAGCAACGCGATTCATATCGACCCGCCGCTAAAAACTGGCGATGTCGAAGCACTAAATCAAACTTTGCGAAGAGAGGTTCTCGCCTAAATACCACGAATATCCACACCTTCAGTCAGCATGCGAAAAGCTAGAGGCAAAATTTATTAACACCGGGTACACTCGCCCTAGTCCTTCACCTTTTCGTAGAGCCACTGGTCCATCTTGTTCGCGGTGACCACCCCTTAGTTCATGGTGCCGGGCCAGCCGGACAGGATGATGCCAGCGGAGCCGGTTTATTTCCCTGCAACGGGTTGAACTTTTGCATTCACGCAACTCGCGATGAATTTGGCGAAAGGGACAATATCTCCGTCGACGCTCGCAGCCTCAAGGGCCGATAAGTAGTCGGCGCGTTTTTCGACGGGAATGACGGTCCAGGAATAACCGCCACCGGCCAGCATGGCATTCATCAGGAAGCGCCCGATACGACCGTTGCCGTCCATGTAGGGATGGATATAAACAAAAATGAAATGCCCCAACACAACGCGGACGGCGGCATCCCTTTCATTCCGCAGCAAATCGAAAAAGGCGGGCATGGCGTCGCGCACGGCGGCGTGGCTAAGCGGCACGTGCTTGGAACGGCGAATGAAGACACTGCCGTTTCGATAGCCCGCCAGATCTGAGGGCTTGCATAGACCCGCCTCGACGCTGGGAGCAAACAGTTCCCGATACCATCTGCTGTGATCGTCGTCGGCCACACCTCCGGCGCATTCGCCCGCAAGAATTTTCTGGATGCTCTGCTTCACGGCCTGAAAAGCCTGCCAGTAGCCACGTGCGGCGAGTGCGTCTTTGTGCGCCTTGTCGCTATCGTTCACGTCAGGATTCCAACTCCCTTGGCGGACTCGATCAATCAAGCCGGGACTCACGCGATAACCTTCGATCGACAGTGAGTGGTAGGCATCTGTCACATAGATTTCTTCGATCTGTTTCACATAGCCTTCGATGTTTTTCACCGATCCGGGTGATGGGGGGAAATGCTTGATAACGGGTTCCCGCATCGACTCCCACAGGATGCGTAGCCAGTTCACGCTGGGAGAGATTTCCTTTGACAGCAGCGGCAGCGGCGACGGAGCCTCAAAAGGATCGGACTCGCGCACATCATAACCGGCTGCCTGCATGCTGGCGAGTATATCGTCCGCGATTTTCCGGCGACCGATATTGCGGAATGCACCCACCAGGCGACCGGCCACCGTACTGTGCCCACCAGACAGCAGCGGTCCCAACACTTCGGACGCATCACGAAGCATGGATAGAGCTACGCGCATGTCGGCGGGGTTTTGCCGAAAAGCATCCGCCGAACAGGCAACCAAAGCGGCGGGCAAGGCAAAGAGCCTCAAGCCGTTTTTGTTTGCCTGGTCTCCCGGCGCGGGGAGCTTCGCTCTGATGTCGAGCAAATACTCGCTTATTGTGTTGTGCGGATTTTCGCTTATGCTGTCTAGCTAGCGAAATAAATGCGGCAGGTGCTCCCGCACTACCTTAAAGGTAAAGCCGCACAACTCTGAGCAACTCGGGAGAGTTGCGATCCCGGGAACGCAGCTCTCCCGAGCTGCGAGTTCCGCCCAATGAAGCCATGTGGCGTGCTCGCTCGCGAGCGCCCGGAGGGGCATAGGCATGTTGTAAGCACCGGGCGTCTGCGAGCGGACACGCCACGGCCTAAGAGACGTCCTTCGCCCGCTCGTACAGCCACTTATCCATCTTGTTGGCGGTGATAACACCGTAGTTCATGGTGCCGAGCCAGCCGGACATGATGATGCCGACGGAGCCGGCGTGGTAGAGGCCTTCGATCTGCTCGGAAAGCTCCATCGAGACTTTGAGCCCCTCAAACTTGGTGCCGAAGGAGGTGCCCTGCATCGATTTGGTGTAGCGATTGACCGTGCGGGGAGTGGCCGCTTCGATGTGGTCGATCTTATCGCGCACGCCGGGAATGAAGGTCTCCAGGCTGCTGACGCACTCCTCGCACATGCGGGCTTTTTCCTTTTCGTATTCTTCTTCAGGGAGCTTGGCCCACTCATCCCAGCGGGCGTTGAGCGAGGCCACCACGGTGTAGCGCTCCTGCGGCAGATGCGGGCGCGTCTCGGGGTAATAAACGGAAAAAGTGTGGCTGCTGGTATGGATCGAAGTCAGCTCGTCGATGGAATACTCGGGTGCCTTCGAGGTGAAGACGAGGTCGCCGATATTGGGAATGCTTTCGCCCTTCTTGATCCCCATGTAAACCTGGCAGGAGCTGGTGTTGTTGCGCACGGCCTTGGCCTCGGCCACAAACTCGGGGGTGAATTTGTCCTCACCGACCAGGTATTCGATGGTGTTGCGCACATTGGCGTTGGAGAGCACGGCCTTGCATTTCACATGGCGCACAGGAAATTCCTCATTACCGCTATTCTGGCTGCGCACGCGCACGCCGACGACTTTGCCATCCTCGACATCGATCCCATCCACCAGGGCATTTTTGCGCACTTCGCAACCATTCTTCTGGAGTTCGGCCACCATCTTCTTGATCAGCGTGTCAGTGCCCCCCTGGAAGGTGAAGACGCCCTTGCTCATGAAGTTGGAAAAGACGATCCCATAGGTGATGGCCGGATCGTCGACGTGCGAGCCGTTGGCATAGGAAATCGGCTCCATCAGCAGGCGGTGCACGTCGCTGCGGCCCGGGAAAAACGCCTCAAACATTTCGCCTGTGGTTTGGCTGTGATCATCGTAGAAGTTCATCTGCCGCAGGTGGGTATAGAAGGCTTCCACCTTTTCGCGGTCCACCTTGAAGTCATTTACCAGAATGTTGGTGAAATCCTCGCGGTCGAATGAAGTCCACACGTCCATTTGTGGATTGATAAAGCGCACATCCTTGAGCTGGTGGATGGAGTCGGCAATCTCCTTGGTCCAGTATTTGCGGCAGGATTTGACCATGCCGTAGGGGAAGCCATGCAGCGAGATGTCGAAAATATGCCCGCCGGGCCGCTTAAACCAGGTGGCCAAGCCGCCAAACTGGTAGTGGTGCTCCAGCAGGAGCACCTTGTGCCCGTTCTTAGCCAGGTAGTTCGCACCGGTCAGACCGCCCAAGCCGGAGCCGACGACAACCACGTCGTATACATCTTCAATGCCTTCAAGCCAATCTTTTGCCATAATAACTGCGGATAATCTGCGATTCTAAAAAACAGGAGTGTGGAAGAAACAAGGCGATAACAGCCAAGCCGCAAGGTGAAAAGCCCTTTTACTGAACAATAAATAGCCTGAGTAATAATTGATTTTTTACCTAGGTTTGTTAGTTACAATCCTAAGCTATCAAGTTTGATTAGAGCAAAACATGACGTTAATACGGCAATGATACATTTAACGTGGATAGAATCAGGTAAATCCACTCTGCATGTAGGAAATATTGGTTTGCGACATGCCGGAGAAGAGTCGAATTTGCTTTGCATATTGCTTTATCCCTTTTAATCAAAGGCTCTTACATGGATCTACTCATCCAAAATCTTGTTTCTCCGATTGTTCTGGCTTTTGCGTTGGGCATGGTTGCCCGCTGGGTTCGTAGCGATCTGGAGATCCCCGACCCGATCTACCAAGCCTTATCGATCTACCTTCTTTTCGCGATCGGGCTGAAAGGGGGCGTCGCCCTTTCCAACACATCACCGCAGGAACTGGTCGGGCCTGTTTTCGCAACACTGCTCTTTGGAATACTGACTCCAATCTCTGCTTATTTTTTCCTAAAATCTTTCGGCAAGCTGGGGCGTGTGGATGCAGCTGCCTCAGCTGCGCACTACGGCTCGGTTTCCGCCGTCACCTTTCTTGCCGCGATTGAAGCAGCGCGGTTTGCGGGGCTTCCCGCAGATGGCTACCTGCCCGCCCTGGTCGCCATCCTGGAAGTGCCGGGGATCATCGTCGGCTTGCTTCTCGCCCGGCAAACACGGGGCGGTGGCATCAAAGCCGCGCTGCATGAAGTTGTGGCTGGCAAGAGCATCTTTCTACTTATCGGTGGCATGGCCATTGGTGCTATTTGCGGAGAGGCCAAGATGGAATCAGTGGCTCCGTTCTTCGTTTTACCATTCCAGGGCATCCTTTGTATCTTTCTACTAGAGCTTGGCATGGTGGCTGGTCGCCGCATTGTGGATGCAAAGAACGCGGGCTGGCGACTCGTCGTCGCCGGGTGCCTACTCCCACTCTTTCATGGCTTAATCGGCACCTTTGGCGGTGTGCTCTTTGGTATGAGTGCAGGGAGTGCCTCCGTTTTTGGTGCCATGGTGGGGAGCGCCTCCTACATCGCCGCACCTGCCGCTGTTCGCATCGCCCTGCCAAAAGCTAGTCCGGGGATCTACCTAACCCTAGCCCTGGGAATCACCTTTCCCTTTAATCTGGCCATCGGTATTCCCGTTTTTTTGACATTTGCTCAGTACCTTGAAAGGTTCTTTTAATGAAAATTCCGCTCACTCAAGTTTCTATCATTGCCGAAGGAGTTCTCAGGGATCATATCGTCGAACTCGTCCATAAGCACGGAGCGACTGGGCATACCATCACGCAAGTGGAGGGTGAGGGCTCTAGCCATCGGCACGCGAGCGATTGGGGTGGGCGCAATATAAAAGTGGAAACGCTCGTATCCCAGGAAGTGGCGGATGCCATTATTGAAAACCTCTCACACGAGTTTTTCGAAGACTATTCGGTGATCGCATGGCTGACTCAAGTCAATGTCCTGCGTGGCAGCAAATTTCTAAAACGCTAGTTCCAAGCGGCCAAGCGCTGATCGAGCCGAGCCCACCCCTGGGCAAATTCTGGCAACTCGAAGATCGATTTTTTAACTATCAGGTCTCCCAAGAGGTTACATCACCCTGAACCAGCCAGCACATCGAGCAGAGCACTGAGCTTCAGCTCGGTCTCCCGCATCTCCTTCTCGGGGTCTGAGCCAGCGACGATTCCCGCACCTGCATAGAGCCGGGCAGACCGGCCTGCGATCAAGGCGGAGCGTATGCCGACAATCATCTCACCTTCGTTCAGATGGTTGAACCAGCCGACGACTCCGGCGTAGAGCCCGCGCTCGATACGCTCCAAGTCTGCGATCTGCGGCAGGGCCTGCTCCCGGGGCGAGCCACCCACGGCTGGCGTCGGGTGCATCTCTGGGAGAATATCCAGCAAATGCACGGACTCACCCACCTCCGCTTCAATCCGTGTGCGGAGGTGCTGCACGTTGGCCAAAAGGAGCAGCTGCGGATCGGGCTCAGCCCGCCCCTCCACCTGCACCCGGGCCAGACGCCGCAGGATGGAATCGCGGACACAGACATGCTCATGTAAATCTTTGGCACTGTCCAAAAGAGCGCGGGCATACTTTGCATCCTCCCCGGCCGTCTTTCCCCGGGGTGCCGAGCCTGCAATCGCCTCGGTCAGCAGGCGGCCATCCCGTATTTGTAGCAGACGCTCCGGCGTGGCACCGATAAAGCTACCAGCATCACCGCCCCCAAAGGAGAAGGTGAAACACTCGGAAAAACGCTCACGCAAGCGATTGAGTGTGTCGAGTGGTTGCCAGGGGCTGTCTGCCTCGAGCTCGATCCCGCGTGCCAGCACGATTTTTTCGTACTCGCCCCGTTTAATCGCCGCAAGCGCCTGCCTGACCGCATCGGCATAGCGCCCGGGGGCCAATTCACGCTTTGATTGAATACGTACCGAAGACGCTGCGTCCGCCAAAGCCGTCTCCGATGCATAGTCGAAGGCTCCGAATTTTCGATACGCCCCCCACACCCGCAGGACTAAGCCGTCAATATCCGTATCCGCATCCACCCGCAGGTTGGCCACAGCCCCGTATTTGCCTTTGGAACGGGAGACCTGCCAGCGCGGCAAAAAAACCGTGGCTGCCGGAAAGGTCGCCCCAGCAGGCACAGTTGTATCGAAGCTGAAAGCGGTGAAAAAATGGGGCCCGGTAAAGGCTTCGCTCAAGTCGCCCACTGCAATGGTATTCTCCAGCACATCCTCAGCAAAGGCTTTGACCCCGGCAAAGCGATCCGGCCCATCGAAACGCGCCTGCACTACGGCCTCCGCCGCCGCCACCGCCTCGTCATCGACCGCCCGCTCGATGTAGCAATGCAACTCATCCGGCTCGTAGATCGACTGGAGAACCGCCAGCGGTGCGATGTGCTTGACCGCCAGCGAAATACTGGCGATTTGAAAGTGCCCCTTGTCGCGGGCCGCCTCACGGCAGCCCTCCAGGAATTGACGCAATGCCCCCTCGTCGCGCTCGGGTAGCATGCTGGAAGGGATAATTTGCATTCGAATCAGAGAAACTAAGTTAGCAGAAACTTGGTGTCGTCCCAACTACGCGAAAGTGATGCAAACATAACTCCTGTGCTTTTAATCCGGGGCCGGGCCAAAGTGGAAGGCGATGTCTTCGATTGTGCCGTCCGGGCCCTCGAACTGGGCCTCGACGCGTCCGCCGAGTTCGGTTTCACCGAAAAATCTGACTTCTTTGGAGGCGATCTCGGACATTTGTCCGGCAGTGCCGAGCGAAATCGAAGAAACCCCCTTGACCTGATAACGGATCATACCTTCTTCCTCAGTAAAGGCGAACGACAGGCTGAAACCGACCGGAATGGTTTCGTAAACGGTCTCCTGCTTGGAGACACCATTTCCCAAATCCACTCGCTGCGAACCAATGGGGAAACGCAGTTCTGGCCCGAGGTGCATCGTTGCGGGCTCTCCGGGCTCCAGCACCACCGACGGATAGATGTAGAGCTCTCGTATGGCGCTCCCGTCGTCTGCGCGGTCGAGGACCTTCGCGGTGACCCGCAGTGGCTCAGCCATGGCCAAAACAGGCCAGGCGGCTAGAAGTGATAGGTAGATTAGTTTCATAGTTGAATTATAGGCAAACTACATGCCAGTTTGGATTATTTTTGCACCAGCTCCCAGCCGTCATTTTGAACCATGCTTTCGGCTTTCTTAAACTTAAGCGTTTTTTCTTCGGGTCCCTTGCGGATGGTCACGGTATCGTTGCGCCCAATCTTGGGCAACTCACGGCGGATGGGCTCGACTTTAGGCAGCTCGACTTCCTTCTGAGGGCTACCGCTCGGTGCGGCCTGGGCCGCCGCTCCGGCGAGCGCGCCGACGCTCTGCCCGGCAGTGCCGGGGCCAGCGACTTGCGCCACCTTCGACATGCGTGCGAGCATATTGTTAAAGGCCTCGGCGCTGGTGGCACTGCGGAAGACTGAATTGCAAATCTCGGTGCGGATGTTCGCCATCAGCTCCTGAAAGAAGCCATAAGCCTCACTCTTGTATTCGTTGAGCGGGTCCTTCTGCCCATAGCCACGCAGATTCACACTGCGGCGCAATTCTTCCATCTCAGTCAGATGGTCCTGCCAGCGGCGATCCAGCGAGCGAATGATGAGATAGCGCTCCAGCCCAATCAGGGCTTCCTTCTCCTCGAATTCCTCCCGCTGATCGTAGGCTTCATTGATTTTGCCCAGGATAAAGTCGTGCTGTGCCTGAGGGTCCAGTGAGCTAATGGCCTCGGCTTTGAGCGAGAGCGGGAAGTAGGCGTTGAGCCATCCCAGGAATCGATCCACCGCATCCGTATCGCTAACTTTGGCGGCATCGAGCGCGTTGAGTCGCTCTTCAAGCTCTTCCCCAATCATTTCAAAAACGATATCGCGCGGCTTCTCTGAATGGATGGCATCGTTGCGCAGTCCGTAGATAACTTCACGCTGCATATTGAGCACATCATCGAACTGCAGCAGGCGTTTACGAATGGAGAAATTTTGCTGCTCAACTTTTTTCTGCGCGTTCTCGATCGACCAATTGAGTGCGGGGTGCTCGAGTTCTTCACCCTCGACCATGGATTTTTCGAGGATGCGCGAGATCGGCCCGGCATTGGCAAAGAGGCGCATCAGATCATCTTCGAGTGAGACGAAAAACTTGGATACCCCGGGATCTCCCTGCCGGGCGCAACGACCACGCAGCTGACGGTCGATCCGGCGGGACTCGTGGCGCTCGGTACCAATCACAAAGAGCCCGCCCAGCTCCGCGACGCCGGCCCCCAGCTTAATATCGGTGCCCCGCCCGGCCATATTGGTGGCG
The DNA here is from genome assembly GCA_007692545.1 of Puniceicoccaceae bacterium. GTDB lineage: Bacteria > Verrucomicrobiota > Verrucomicrobiia > Opitutales > Coraliomargaritaceae > Thalassobacterium. The sequence goes on along the minus strand of REBV01000184.1, from coordinate 4,388 downwards.
ATGGTGACTGCACCTTTTTGCCCGGCATTGGCCACGATCTCCGCCTCCTGGGCGTGGAACTTCGCGTTCAAAACGCTGTGGGTGATTTTACTGCGTTTCAACATACGCGAGAGCAGTTCGGAAGCTTCAACTGAAGCGGTGCCGACCAGGACGGGCTGCCCGACTTTGTTCGCCTCCTCGATCTGCTTGATCACCGCATTGAATTTTTCGCGCCGGGTCTTGAAAACGACGTCGTTGAAATCTTTGCGCACATTCGGCTTGTGGGTGGGAATCACCATCACCGCGAGGCCATAAATTTCGTTAAACTCGGAGGCTTCTGTCTCCGCCGTGCCCGTCATCCCGGCAAGTTTGTCATACATCCGGAAGTAATTTTGAATGGTGACCGTAGCGTAGGTCTTGGTCTCCTTCTCAATGGTGCAATTCTCCTTGGCTTCGACCGCCTGGTGAAGTCCATCGGACCAGCGGCGTCCGGGCATCACACGGCCCGTGTTTTGGTCGACGATGTTGACCTTGCCGTTTTGCACGACGTATTCCTTGTCGCGCTCATAGAGACTGTAGGCACGCAGCAATTGACTGATGCAGTGGATACGCTCGCTGGTGGTCTGGAAAAAGGTCTCTGCCGCTTGTTTCTCTTTTTGTTTGGCCTCCGGGGTGAGTTCTTCTTTTTTATCAATCTCGATAAACTGCGTAGGCAGGTCCGGTAGCATGAAGGCATCGGGATCATCCGGGTTCAGCAGGTTGCGTCCCCTTTCCGTCAGGTCGGCCTGTTGCTGCTTTTCATCGATTACATAAAAAAGCTCTTCTTTCAGGGCATAGCGCTGCTTTTTATTGAAGTCGCTATTCATTTCGAGGTCGAACTTATCGACTGCACGGCGGATGGCCGGCACCTCGTTTAATCGGTGAAACCCTTTATTTTTGGGCATACCCAGCTTCACCTGGTAAAGCTTGGAGATGGCTTCGTGCCGCGCATCCTCGTCGGAACTATCGTCCTCAAGGACTTTTTTGGCATCGGAAACCAATTGATTACAAAAGGACTGTTGCTTGGATGAAAGATTCTGGATGGTCGGCTTGACCTCGTTGAAAGGCAGGGGATTGTCGTCCTGCATCGGCCCGGAAATGATCAACGGTGTGCGGGCTTCGTCGACCAGGATGGAGTCCACTTCGTCGATAATACAGAAGTAGTGGTCCCGCTGGACCTGGTCTTCCTTGCGACTGGTCATGCCATTGTCGCGCAGGTAGTCGAAGCCGAATTCGGATGCGGTGCCATAGGTGATGTTGCAGGCATACATCTCGCGCCGCGTCTGCGGGTCCATCGAGTTTTGGATACAGCCGACGGTCAGCCCGAGGAAGCGGAAGAGGTGCCCCATCCATTCGGAGTCACGGCGGGCCAGGTAGTCGTTGACGGTGACTAGCTGGCAATTGCGCCCGGTCAGGGCATTGAGGTAGAGAGGACAGGTCGAAACGAGGGTTTTGCCCTCACCCGTGGCCATTTCTGCAATGCGCTTCTCGTGAAGCGTGATGCCCCCGATAAACTGCACGTCGTAGTGCACCATCTCCCAGGGGAGTTCGTGGTCGCAAACGCTATAGGACTTCCCGCACATCCGCCGGGCCGCACTTTTCACGGCGGCAAAGGCTTCGGGCAGGAGATCATCGAGACTCTCCCCATCTTCCTGATTCCGCTTCATGAACTCAGCCGTCTTGGCGCGTAGCTGTTCGTCGCTCAAGGATTGGTATTCGAGCTCAAAGGCATTGATACGGGCGATGATCGGCTGACACCTTTTGAGGTATTTGCCGTAGTGGCGTCCGGAGAATTTTTTAAGAATAGAGGCGATCATAAGACCAGTTGACTGCTTTGAAAATGAAATGAGTTTGCGGGACGAACTAAAAGAGGACAGCGAACCCACGAAAAAGTGGCCAAGATGGCAAATGAGGGTGCGGCTGGCAAGTGTGTACTAATCCGGGGCAAATCATAAGCACTAAGTGATTGACTCTGAGCCACTTTATCGCGGTTTAGAAGGTATGAATATCGTATGTCTCGACCTTGAGGGGGTCCTCATCCCTGAAATTTGGATCGCATTTGCGGAAAAGACCGGAATTGAAGCGCTCAAGCGCACGACCCGGGATGAGCCGGATTATGACGTACTGATGCGCTACCGCTTGGACATTCTGGATCAGGAAGGCTTTAAGCTGGCTGACATCGAATCGGTGATCGGCACGCTGGAGCCCCTGCCCGGCGCGGTGGAGTTCGTCGATTGGGTGCGGGCTCAGACGCGGCTGGTCATTCTTTCGGACACCTTCCGGCAATTTGCGGGTCCGCTGATGGCCAAGCTTGGTCACCCGACGCTCTTTTGCCATGACCTGATCATTGACGAGACGGGGCGCATTGCCGACTACCAGCTCCGCCTGAAAGATCATAAGCGCAAAGCGGTCGAAGCATTCAAGACCTTAAACTTTGAAACTTTCGCGGCAGGCGATTCCTACAACGACCTCTCCATGATTGACGTGGCCGACAACCGTGCACTCTATTGTCCGCCAGAGCGCCTGACCTTGGAACGGCCGGAACTCACGGTGGCCCACAACCACGGCGAACTCCGCCGGATCATCGAGAAGATCCTCTAAGCACTCGTTCAACCCCCTACTTCCATTCTTCAATCCCATGCTTGTTCACAACGTTTTTTTCTACCTGCGCAAAAACCTGGATGGCCCGGAGATCACCGAGTTTCGAATGGGCTTGGAGAGCCTTAAAAGCATCGAACATGTTGAGGCAGTCTATATCGGCAGTCCCGCTCCGGTGGCCGAGCGCCCTGCCCTCGTCGCTAATTATGACTTTTGCCTGACTGTTTTACTGAAAGATGTCTCGGCTCACGATGCCTACCAACTGGATCCGCTCCACCAGGCCTTCCTACAAACACACAAGGAAAAATGGAAAAAGGTGCGGGTCTACGACGCAGGTTAACGGGCATTGGACACGTTTCTCCAGCAACTTGCCGCGACCTCTGCGGTCGAATGGATCGGGATGGCCACTGGCATCGCCGGGGTCTGGCTGAGCATCAAGGAAAAGATCCTTGCCTGGCCCTTTTTTATCATCTGCTACGGCTGCTACATTTACATAAGCTATCAGTTTGGCCTGCCCGCGCTGATGGGGATGAATGTGGTGTTTATCGGGCTGTCGTTGTATGGTTGGGCAAAATGGTCAAACCCGAAGGGTAGCGTTCCAGCTGTTCAGGTGTCCCGCACGCCCCGCCTTCACTGGCCATTAGTGGCTGGCTTCATCTGTGTCGGCACGGTGGGTGTCGGCTGGTTGCTCACACATTACGATGGGGCGACTCAGCCCTACTTCGATGCCTTTGCCACCTGTTGCGGATTTACGGCGCAGTGGATGCTGGGCCGCAAATATATCGAAACCTGGCTCTTCTGGATTATCAGCGACATTATTTACCTGGTAATATTTGCACTGGGCGGATTCTGGCCGACCGTACTCTTATTTGCTGTTTTTACAGTATTGGCCATAAAGGGTTGGTCCGACTGGAAGCAGCAGTCCGTATTGACAGATAGTTCTCATTAACCCATGCGATCCAAAATGGTTCAACGAATCGTCATCACCGGCGCCGAGTGCACCGGGAAAAGCACCCTGACTCAAGCACTCTCCGGCTACTACGGAGAGCCCTGGACTGCTGAATACGTGCGAAGCTACGTGGAACAGGTGCGGCGCGAACCGGAACTGGCGGATTTACCAAAGATATTTGCCGGGCAACTGACATCGGAAGATGCCGCCCTGAATCAGGCGACTCGTTGTGTCTTGCACGACACCAACCTGCTCTCTTCGATTCTCTATGCGAACCACTACTTTGAGCAGCGCGAAGAATCCGAAATGGAGCAATTTCTGTCGCGCGACTACGCTCTCTACTTACTCTGTTCGCCGGAGGGCGTCCCATGGAAGGCCGACCCCGGACAACGTGATAGCCCGGAGGCCCGCGATCGACTCCATGCCAAATTCAAGGAAAGTCTCGATACCCTGCAGTTGCCCTACATTGAACTGACCGGGGCTTCAACCGCCCGCTTTGGCGAAGCGGTGCGGGCGATTGATGGCTTGCTTGGGATTACTGGGGACGACCGGTAGCTGACTCTACTGAGGGCGCGAGCGAGCTCGCACGCCACGAAAAGATTAAGGCTTAATCGCTGGTTTTTCTGGCCTTTTTCTTTGCCGCCTTCTTCGCCGCCTTTTTGGCTGGAGATTTCTTGGTCGCTTTTTTAGCGGCCTTTTTAGTCGCCTTCTTGGCCGGAGCCTCCTTCGAAGCTTCGACAACCGGAGCCTTTTTTGGAGCTTCGGCGACCGGAGCCTTTTCAGCGGGCGGCTGTGGCTCTTTTTGAGGTTTACCTTCGGAATG